>DATJMG010000286.1:0-9802 GCA_035508835.1 Puia sp. | reverse complement strand
CAGCCCGCCGTCGGACGTTTCCTTGTATTTGCTGTTCATATCCTGGGCCGTGCTCCACATCGTGCTGATCACCGCATCCAACGACACTTTGGCAAAATCCGGGGTGCTTTGAAGCGCCAGCTGGGAAGCGGTAATGGCCTTGATGGCCCCCATCGTATTTCTTTCGATACAGGGGATCTGGACGAGGCCGCCGATCGGATCGCAGGTCAGCCCAAGATGATGCTCCATGGCGATCTCGGCCGCCATCAATGCCTGGCGTTGCGACCCGCCGACGCACTCTGTCAGCGCGGCAGCAGCCATGGCCGAAGAAACCCCGATCTCCGCCTGACATCCGCCCATCGCCGCGGAGATCGTAGCGCCCTTTTTAAAAATGCTGCCGATCTCGGAAGCCGTGAGAATAAAAGAAAGGATCTTGTTCTCGGTAAGCCCGTCACAAAAGATGACAAAGTATTGCAATACCGCCGGTATTACACCCGCCGCCCCATTGGTAGGCGCCGTCACCACCCGCCCCAAAGATGCATTTTCCTCATTTACCGCGAGCGCAAAGCAGCTCACCCAGTCCAGCGTATATTTGAAATCATTCCCCCCTGCCCGGATTGCTGCGACCCAACCGTTGAAGTCATCGTACACCCGGTCGCCAAGCAGCCGCTTGTTCAGACTGGCCGCCCGCCGCTGCACATGGAGCCCGCCGGGCAACATTCCCTCAGAATGACAACCCCGATAGATGCATTCCTGCATGGTCTTCCAGATCCGCTTGACATGCTGACGGGTCTCCTCCTCCGGTCGCCAGGCCGCCTCGTTCTCCATGACCACCTCGCTGATGGCCAGTCCCGTCTTCCGGCACCAATGCAGCAGGTCCGAAGCGGTATCGATGGGAAAAGGCAGCTGGACCGAAGCGCTCGCTTCCGTTTCCTCCCCTTCTTTCCTGACAAACCCCCCGCCGATGGAATACCACGTCTCCGCGAGCTGCCTCCCATCCTCCCAACGAGCCAGAAAGGTCATGGCATTGGGATGATAAGGCAACGTTTCATGATATAGAAAACGGATATCGGTATCCGGATCGAATTCAACGGTCTGTTCCCCGCGGATCGTTAGCTTCTTTGTCAGCCGGATAGCCTGTAGAGCAGACCCGATCAGCCCGGTATCGAACGTGACGGGGTCCTCGCCGGCCAGTCCGAGCTGAATGGCAATATCGGTCCCATGACCCTTGCCGGTCTTGGCGAGAGAGCCGTAGAGGAGGACGCTGACGTTCCCGAGGCCGGCAAGGCCCTCGCGGGCCCCTATAGAATCGGTAAAACGTTGCGCCGCGCGCCAGGGCCCCAGCGTATGCGAACTGGAAGGCCCGATCCCGATCTTGAAAATGTCTTTGACGGAAATGGATTCGTGTGGCAAGTCGACGGATTTTAACGTAAAGGTATCGAGTAATCGTGCCCCAAAGGTACCGGGTTTCGCGCATTGATCCATTTCCGGCAGGGCCGCTCGATCAGATAGTATGTCATCGTCGCAATCCCGACCAGCAAAACCAGGTAAACCACGCAATATCCCAGCCCCGGCCAGAAGTCGATATAGAACCGACCCCTGGCGTTCCCCGTGACCCCCGGCAACCGCATCCCGTGCTCAAAAGGTTCCTGGAGAAAGATTTGCATCAGGTAGATCGAATACGAAATATTCCCGAGATATTGCAGCAGCCGGTTGTTGCAAATGCGATGCAGCACGCCGTCATTCAGCGCGAAGTTCAACACCAGCGCCGCAAACAGCACAACCACCAACGCATCGTTAATGGCGAAATGAAGTCCCGCCGCTACCAGCAGCAGGATCAACACCGACGCCGCATCACCCCCCATCACGCGCTCGATCCCCGCCAGCCGGTACAGCTGATACATGATCATCCCGGCGCTGAAGCCCGCTATCCCCCGCAGCCAGCCGTAATCGAACGTCGTATTGAGGTTGTGCGGGACAGGTATTGCCGGATTCAGCGGGTTCTTCCGCGGCAATACAAACATGATACAGCACCACGCGGCTATCACTCCGACGGTCAGCAGCACCGGCGCCAGCCTGCGCTGCCGGCTGATCCACAACGCCAGGAACGGGAAGACCAGATAGGCACCCCATTCCGCGCTGATGCTCCAGGAAGGGATGTTCCAGTTGTAGATATGACAGACCCCGAAGGCCTGCAGCAGAAATACATTCGGCAGGATTTCCCGCGGCTGCTCCAGCACGATCGGCGGATTCCCCCAATCGGTCAGATACCGGACGATGACCACCAGCAGGAGCAGCGAAAACAAATGCAGCGGATAGGTCCGGGCGAACCGCGCAACCAGGAAATGCCGGACCTGCCCTCCCCGGAGTACGCGGTCAAAAGCGCGGCCATAAACATGCAGCATAATGAATCCGCTGAGTACAAAGAAAAGGTCCACCATCAGGTAGGACTTTTCGAAGAACATCGTCGTTGCCATCGGAACGAACCGGGCAATGGCCATCTCGAAATGGAATACGGCCACCAGGATCGCCGCGATGCCGCGTAAAGGAGTTAGATTGGAGAGATATCCGGATTTGACAGCCATGCGTTATTTCTTCCTAAAGTTGGACTCGCTATTTCTTCACAAAAATGGACTTTGGCAACAGGACATGAACCCCGACATTCCCATCCACCAGTTCCGTGATATCCACGTCCGCCGCCACGCTGCAAAGCATATAGGCATCCTCCTGTGAGAGCTTCTTTTCTTCCATTAAATACCGGATCATCTGTCGCACCGCGATATGCGTGGCAGCATTCAGATCGCGGTCATCCCCCATCGTCATGACCTGCGTCGGCGTCTCCGCCCACGGCCACGCTATATGCCGGCCCTTATGGACAACGATATGCAATTTCCCGATCAGGGACGTCTCGATTGCCGTAATATCGACCTCGCCGTTCCCCTGCGCGGCATGGCCGTCGCCGATCTCCAGTAACGCACCCTTGACCCAAACGGGCAAATACAAGGTCGTACCCTCCACCAGCTCTTTGTTATCGAGATTGCCCCCATGGATCCATGGCGGTGCGCTATTCCACCTTCCTGCTGCAGCCGGAGGCGCCACCCCCACACTCCCAAAGAACGGGTGGAGCGGGATATCGATCCCATCGGCAAAATGCCCGATCATCTTTTCCCGGTCAAGCGGAACGATCCGCATCTTGCGGCTGAAGATCTCATCCGAAAGGAATCCGGCCTGACCGATCCCGTTATATCCATAAGGGATGGCCAGCTTGATGGAATCGAACCTGACCTCCAGCACGTCCCCCGAGTCAGCCCCCTCGACATAGATCGGCCCCGTCAACACATGCCCGCCCGGCCCCCGATCCTTCACCGCCTGCACGTCCCGCAGTTCCTGCTCCACCTCCGCCGGCGGAACGCCGGCTCCTTCCAGCCGCTCCGGATTGGAAGTCAGCACCGTGCGCACCCGGACATAATCCCCGGACTTGATATGCAGCACCGGCCTGGCCTCCGACCAGTAATAGCCCCAGACCACCGTAGACGCCGAAGGGTTGAGGACATATGGGTCCGCGGCAGACCCCTGCCCCTGCGCCAGCAGCGATGCAGACCATACCATTCCAACGATGCTGAATAATCCTCTCATTTTTTACGACCCTCCCAACCGGTTCAAATAATCTATGTACTCATTCACCACTTCCTTATTTATCTTGTACAGCGAACTTCGACCGTCCTTTTCCGTGACCAACAGTTCGGCATCGACCAGTTGTTTCAGATGATGCGAAACGGTGGATTGGGCCAGATCGAACATTTCGATCAGAACCGCACAGGGCATCCATCCCTCCTCCTTTCGGATCGCCTCCATCATCTGGATGCGATATGGATCACCGAGGGCTTTGGAGATTTTCTCGATCTTTTTTACGTCTGCCTGCGGATTCATCCCGACAAATGTATTGATTTTGCCTAAATTTAGGGCCATGAGGCCCTTAAGCTTGAAAATTACCCTTTGGCTGATCGGTATTCTGATCGTCAGCCACGGTTATGCTCAGCGTACCGCCACCCATTCGGACCTGGCACTGGTTGGCGCCCGGATCTACGCTTCCCCGACCTCCGCTCCCATTGAAGATGGGACCGTCCTGATCCGCAACGGCAGGATCACCGCCGTCGGGCCCAGGGACAAGATCAAGGTGCCCGCCGCCTGGCCCGTTATCGATTGCAAGGATCTCACCCTCACCGCCGCATTCTGGAATTGCCACGTGCACTTTATCGAACCCAAATGGCAGGACGCGGATCTCATGCCCGCCGATCAGTTCAACCGCCAGATGGAACAGATGATCACCAGCCACGGTTTCGTCCACGTCTTCGATCTCGCAGAATTTAGCATCGGGAACGTCCTGCGTATCCGCAACCGAATAAAGAAAGGCGATGTCAACGGCCCGGTTATCTATACAGCCGGTGTCCCGCTGGTGCCGCCCGACGGAAGCCCCATTTATATCGCTCCGCTCAAATTACCCGAAGTCACCGATGTGCAGCAGGCCGTCGCCCATGTCCGTGAGCAGATCGACTCGGGAGCCGACGGCATCAAGATCTGGACCGGTTCACCTACCGGCAATAAGGTCGTCTATATGCCCGAGAATATTGTTCGCGAGATCACGGCGACCGCACACCGGCTCGGCAAGCCCGTTTTCGCGCATCCTACCGATACCAAAGGCGTAATGATCGCCGTAAACAACGGCGTCGATATCCTCGCCCATACCTCTCCCGACGACGGCCGGTTATGGAGTGCCGACACCATCGATCAAATGATCGCCGCCGGGGTAGCGCTGATCCCTACCCTGAAACTCTGGAAAGATGAGCTGAAGAAGGACGGTACCACCGACTGGGCACACCATCCCCTCGTCCTGACGGCACAACAACAATTGCATGATTTCTATAAGGCGGGCGGCACCGTTCTCTTTGGCACCGACGTAGGCTATCTGACCGATTATGCCACGACCGACGAATATGTCATGCTGGCCGGCGCCGGTCTCAACTTTAACCAGATCCTGGCTATGCTGACGACAAACCCCGCCCGGCGATTCCGCCAAAGCCGTCACACCGGCCGCATCGCCGTCGGACTCGACGCCGACATCGTACTGCTGGCAGGTGACCCCGCCGCCGATATCCAGGCTCTCGACAAAGTCGCCTATACCATTCGCCGCGGCAAGATCATCTATACTAAAACGCCGCCGGATACGACGCCATAACCCTCTGCCGGCATCTACTCTCCCCTTCCGCTATCTACGCCCCCGCCGCCGGCATCTACGCGCCCCCCGCCCCGCTTTAAGGCACATATTCCGTTGTGGAGCTGACCGTATGCGCGCTGAAATAACCATAAGCGCCATTACTGATATTGGAGGTTGGGTTGGCGGGTGATGCCGAGGTATTGAAGGAACCCGCCCCATCGGACTGGAAAAGCTGAAAGAAATAGTTGTACACTGCAGAATCGACACAATACATATCCACCTGCAGCTGATCTCCCGGTTGCAGATAAGAGCTATCGTTGAAGAGCGTGTAATTGATATACCGGCCGTCGGACAACCGGTCATCGAAGATGAACAGATCTTTCGTCAACTGCACATTGTTGAGGTATTCAACGAATTGGTAATAATTCTTGACACCCGCCGGATCCTGGAAATTCGCCACTGCGCTGATCTGCTTCCGCCCAAATCCACTGTTGACCTCGAACGTGACTGAATCCAGGTTGACCGTAGCCGGCATCGTGGATGTAGCCGTGTATTGCTGACCCTGAGCCGTTACAGCGAGCTGGTAGGTGGTCCCCGGCGCACCCTGGATCGAACTGGTTGCATAAGTACCCGGCGAGACTTCGGTGAGCGTATCGATCTGGCCGTTATTGTCGGTGATCACCACCGTCGCGCCCGAGACGGGTGGAAAGGTATTATCGGCATAGAAGTCGACCGGCTGGTTGATCGTCACATAGGTAGGCCCCGGTTCATTCGTCACGTTGCCCTGGATCACGATCGCCGCGGGAACATTGTTCAGGTCCAGCGTGACGATCTTTTTGCAGGAGAAAAATAAAAGCGCGGCGGCAGCGACGATCAGTTTCACACTTCTCATTTGGATCAGAATTTAAAGTTATAGGTAACGGAAGGTACCCACCGGAACAGCGCATACTGCACTGCCTGCGTCTTGTCAGGGTCACCCGGGTCTTGCTGGAAACCGATGCTATACGGGTTCTCCCGGCCATATACATTGTAAATGGAGAAGTTCCAGCTGCTTTCGAACTTCTTCGTCTTTTTCCCCTCCAGGGTGGCGCTCAGATCCAGCCGGTTATACGGCGGCATCCGGTAACCGTTCCGCTCGGTATAGAGAAAAACGATCTGCCCGTTGGCGTCATATTTTCCACTGGGCCACGTGACGGCATTCCCCGTATAGTAAACGAAATCTCCCGACAAGGTCCACTTCGGATTGAGCCGGTAGATCCCCACGACCGCAAGATTATGCGTCCTGTCCTGGTTCGCCGGATACCAGTTGTAATCATTGACGCCTTCGAACCTTCGTTCGGTCCGCGATAACGTATAGCTGATCCATCCCGTTAGCTGCCCAACCTTCTTTTTGGCAAAGACCTCGACGCCGTAGGACCGCCCCTTGCCGAAGATCAGCTGCGATTCGACATTTTCATTGGCGATCAGCTGGGCGCCATTCTTATAATCGATCTGGTTTTGCATATCCCGGTAGTAGGTTTCTACCGAGAACTCATACGAGTTATCCCTGAAGTTCCGGAAATAACCGGCCGACACCTGGTCGGCAATTTCGGGCCGGACATTGTTGCTGCTGGGGATCCAGACATCTGTAGGATTGGACGAAGTGGAGTTGGACAACAAGTGCAGGTTTTGCGTGGTCCGCGTATATGCCGCTTTCACGGAGCTCACCGGCGTCAGCTTCCAGCTCATCGAAAACCGGGGTTCCAGGCTGAAATAATTCTTCACGACCTGCCCTTCTCCATAGGTAGCGGTATCGATCGCATTGCCGCTGCTGTCATAGGTGTAGAAGCTGCCGGGTCCGAAAACCGTGAACAGATTGGCCCGCAGCCCATAGTTGATATTGATCCGATCCGACACCGTCAGATCATGACTGATATAGGCGGCACTTTCCAGCGAATACCGGCTTTCCACCGCCAGCGGATTGAAGCTGGACGTATTGGACGCCGTGATCACTCCGGGCGAAGTAGTATGGTGGATCACATCGACCCCGAAGTTCAGCTTGTTGCTTGCATTGGCATAGTATTCCATGTCCTCCTTGAAATGGTAGTCCTCGATAAAGGAGGTGATCCCGATATTGTTGTTGGCCGAATTGATCGTGATATCGTAATTGTATTTACTATAGATCAACGACGTATTGGAGAAGAGCCGGCTGTTCAGGATATGATTCCATCGGAACGTGGCCGTGGAGTTGCCGTAAACGAGCCCAAAAGTATTCCCCAGCCCCAATGCATCCTTCCCGAAATACCCCGAGAGATAGATCCGGTCCTTGTCCCCCAGCTCATAGTTTGCTTTGGCGTTAATGTCATAGAAGTAAAGACTGCTCCGGTTGGTGTTGGTATCCTTGGACAGTTTTAGAAAAACATCGGCATAGGTCCGCCGGGCGCTGACGATAAAAGACCCGTCGTCCTTCTCGATCGGCCCCTCCACATTGAGCCGGGAAGAGATCAGCCCGATACCTCCGCTGACCACATAGTCCTTGGTATTGCCGTCATTCATCCGCACATCGAGCACCGACGCCAGCCGCCCCCCGAACTCCGCAGGGATGGCCCCTTTATACAAGGTCACATCCTTGATCGCATCGGAATTGAAGGTCGAGAAGAACCCCAGTAAGTGACTCGGATTGTACACCGTCGCTTCATCCAGCAGGATCAGGTTCTGATCCACCGCGCCGCCCCGCACATAAAAGCCGCTGCTGCCATCGCCGCCGGATTGGACGCCGGGCAGCATCTGGATCGTTTTGAGGATGTCCTTCTCCCCAAAAATGACCGGCACATCTTTGATCTCGCTGATGGACAATTTTTGCACCCCCATCAATGGCCTGCTGACGTTATTGGTGTTCTTATTGGCCGTAACGACCACTTCCTGCAGTTCCGGGGACCCGGGCGGCAGGTTGATATCAATAAGCGTGTCCTTGCTCAGATAAAGCCCGATCGTATCGCTCCGATAGCCCGCGAAGCTGACCACCATTTGATGGGGGCCGGTAGTGGAATTGATGGAGTAAAATCCATATGCGTTGCTTAGGGTCGCTGTATTCGGCTGGTGGAGAAAGACGATACTGGCGCCGATCAGCGTTTCACCTGTACTTTGATCCCGCACCGTACCGTTGACCGTATGGCGGGCCTGGGAAAATCCAGGAACGGGGCTCAGGAAAAAGATAAGGGACCATAGGAACCGGTGCAGTTGTTTGGTACTGATCGTAAGCATATGCAAGGATAGAAAGGATTTCGTTAACAAATTCTTATATTTCCTTTCTGCCCCTGCAAAGATTCAGCCCCCTTCCCATCCGTCACGGGGCGCCATAAATTTCCTTTTTGCCGAAGAAATAGCCCCGCCCATGGACCGAAACCGACCCGTAATAATAGCCGAACCCGTCCGCCTTGATGTATTTTGCCGCATATTTCAGCCGCAGCGAATCCGCCATCGGTCTCCCATCCACCACGAACAACGGAAGATTTCTTCGAATGGAAGATAAGCTTTTAACTCTCCAATTGTGGCTGGGCGCCAGATCTCAGCTGGAATGCCTCTACCGGCGAAAGATTACTATAGATCAGCCGTAATAGAATCGGCGTGTAATTGTCCATGACATAAACATTGGATATAATCACATTGTCCAGAACTGCAGGTGTCAACTCGATGTCCTCGCCGTAAAGACTCGTTTTATAAACTATTACTCCGGTCTCAAAATTCAATTCAAAATTCCCAAAAAAAACAGTTGTATTCAGCCGCATGAGTAATTCCGCCATTTTCAAAATGGCATCTGAAGGGCAGGTGGCAATACAATAGCTATAAAATCCGAGCCGTCGCCTTTCTTCTTCTACCTGAGCAATGCATTGAAAGATGCCATTGTCGCCGGAAAGACTAAAGTTGATCAATCCTCGCTCCTTGTTCTCTGTATAACTCCATCCTTTCCCTTTCAGGTAGGCGATTATCTTCTCGAACATATGGAATTTCTAAATTTTCGTCAACTAAATAATTCTTTCGAGCATGCGATGGCGTTCTGAATCGACCGGCGGTCGTGGTACCCAAAGTGGCCCCCTGTAAAGAATATCTCACCAGATTGGAGAATCGCGCCTCCTCCCGTACCAGGTGGCCAAAGGCTTCCCCCGCGCCGCTCATATGGCCAATCACATATCCGGTGGCAAGTTCCGTAAAATCATTGCTATTTTTTGCCTGAGCCCGGGTCACAAACAGGAGAATTTTTTCCGCATCCCTGGAAAATTGTGCATCAAACAGATTAGTTTCGATGTCATCGTACTCGCCGGGAAGCTGTGTTAGCCGGAAGATTTTGTATGTCGACATTTCAGCCGGCCGAATATCCGCGACATAATATCGTCCATCGATTGCACGAGAAAATAGCTCCCTGTGCGTAATCTTTTTGTTGATATAATCCAACACCGCCTCCACAGCGATTCGGTAAATCAGGAACCGATTCGCTGAGTCATCCGAATCAACCCAATCGTACAGATAAAGATGTTCATTCCTGACATCACTGAATAACGTCAGTAAAGGACCTTCAATATTTATGAGATCCCCAATTCGTAGCAAGTAATCCTTAAATCGAACTTCTCC
>DATJMG010000285.1:0-36180 GCA_035508835.1 Puia sp. | reverse complement strand
CAAATGGAAAAATGACCTTGAACGTAAAGTCCCGCCCCATATTGAATACCCCTTGCCGCTGATGGGTGACGGTGACAAGGCTTCCGTTCACGGCGTAGAAATACTGGGCGAGATTGAGATGGTCGGCATATGCAACATTGGTCAGGTTGGTGCAGTTAAAATAGAAGGCGCAAATTGTCCGGCCGGATCGGCGACTGACGAATTGCGTCCCGAATCCGGCGTCAACAAGAGTATAAGAGGCCGAGGGCACTTCGGTATAGAGCGCGCTGTAGATATTGTCTTGTTGCCAGTAATGTGCCAGGGCGATCCTGAAATAAGTGGCGGACAGGCTGGAGCCGGGCTTGTCCTTCAACAGGAATTTCAACTCGCTGTGCAAATGGGGCGCCGGCGTCCAGGGAATGTGATCGGTGGAATCCGTGGCATTGGGCAACCAGGTATAGATGAAAGAAAACCGGTTATTCCATTCCAGCCATTTTGCCGCAGCGGGCTGAACGTTGAAATAGGCATTGATGCCGGTCAGGATAGCGGTGTTGGAAGAAACGAAGTCATAGACGGGGTAGCCCTGCAAAATGGAATCCGTGCGGTCGGCAAAGATAAAGTTACCGATATGGTTATAGAACCCTTCCAACTCGAAGCTGATGTCCCTGCCGCTATACCCATAGGCCAGGTCGATCTGATAACCTTGCTCCGGCTTGAGATTAATATTGCCCAGCTGGAAGGCGTTGGAGCCGATGTTCAGGCCATTGCTCGTGAGCTCGTTGATGGCAGGCGCACGGAAGCTTTTGGCGATGTTGAGTTTTATGTATTGACCACGCGGCAGCTGAAGAGAGGCGCCGATGCTTCCCGACCAGCCGGCGTACGTGTTGTTGAACCCCGTGAACTGAACAGCGGAGCCAGGGGTTCCGTCCGGAACGATATAGCCGTTTGCATCGAGGGACATCCCGTCGCCGACGAAGTTGGTGATATCATAGCGCAATCCGCCGCTCAGGGTAAGCGCTTTGATGTTCTTTTCCACGATGGCAAATCCGCCCATCTCGAAGTTCCGGTAGTTCGGGATCTCATAATCCGGAAGATATGGACCCGGGGGAGGAGGCAGGTTCTTTTCGAATTCATAGATGCCATTGACACCTGTCGTAAGTTTTAATCCCTTCGGCGCATCGGCAAGCTGGTATTTCAACGCATAGGGGATATCATAGACGACCATATTGTTCTCGCCGACTGCACCCGAGTCGATGTCGTGATGGACGCTGCTGGTAAAGCCGATGTCCACGCCGATGCTGCCTTTCCGGACATTGAAGCTATTCTGCCACCAAGCCTGGTACTCTTCCAGGATCTTGTCGCTGGCAATGGTGGCATTATAAGAAAGAAAATTGCTCAACGTAGGCGCGATCTTTTCGCCGACCGGATTGTCGAACAGGAATTGTCCGGCGCTGTCGCGGTTGCCGTCCGGCACCTGGATACGCCGGTAAAGGGCACTCAGGCTCAGCCGGGAGTAGCCCCATGATCTGTTCACGCCAAGGGTCAGCCGGCCATTGTATTGGTTCCACGCCGATCCCCAAACATAACCGTCCTTCGGATCCCAATAGCTGTGTGCCAGTTCGGCGCTCCCCTTGAAATCATAAACGAAACCGTTATTGTTGCCGCCAAGGTGCAGGGAGTTACCGATATACCCATTATTGGCATGGTATTCCGATAACCAACTGCCCTGAAATCTTCCCTCGGGCGCGAATGGAGCGGTCTTGAAATTGATGACGCCGGCCTCTGCGCTCGAGCCATATTGCAGGGAAGCCGGTCCACGGATGACTTCGGCGTCGTACACCGCATAAGGGTCGATCAGGATACCATGGTCGTCGCCCCACTGAAAGTCTTCTTGTGGAAGCCCGTCAGTGAGTACCAGAACGCGGTCAAAGCCGAGACCGTTGATCTGCGGTTTGGTCGTCCCCACACCTTCGGTCGTTTCGCTCACCCCCGGCTCCTTTGCGACCAGGTCGATGGCGGTATTGGCAGCCCCCTGCAGGATCATGTCGTGGGTGACCACGGAAACGGGAACGGGGGACCGTTGTGTATTGGTGATATTGCCGAGGCTGGTGACGACGACCTGTTGCAAAGAGCTGAAAGATACGGCGGGATCGAAATTGAGTGTCGTCGGGCCGATAATGCTGACCTGCCGGAATTGTGTCAGGTGCCCCACGGATTGCAGCTCGACGTCCCAGGTGCCCCTGGGCAAGGAGTTGATGGCATAGCTGCCCTGCCGGTCGGTCACCGCGCCGAGTTTCAGTTCGGGTAAATAAACAGAAGCGCCCTCGATGGGATGGCCGCTGGCCGAGTCGGTCACATTGCCGCTTAAGGATTGGGCATGAAGGCACAACCCGGTACACACCGGTAAAACCAGTAAAAATAATTTTTTCATGGTGATGATTTGGATAGTTGAACAAATACAAGGTCAAATCAAGCCAAATGATCGCCTGGGGGGTGGAAATGGTCACGGGGCATTCCGATGGGCGTTCCGGGGAATAACTCGGGGTATTGCAGATCGACCAGCGCTACGAGGTGCAGGGCGCTGAAATCGGTGAAAGATGAATGAGTAAAGAGGGGCTCGTTGCCGCCATTCGCAGATTTCCGTTCCGGAGCCTGTTTGTCATCGTTGCTATCCTGCTGATGCAGTTTTTTACAAAGCTGGCATCGACCATTACAATGCATCCAGGGCCGGTCCTTATTGACACAATTTTCGATAAAAGCGGTGGTGTTGAGATAATAGTCGGCGAAAAGGAGATACCTGCTGAATGCCTGGGCAAAGAACACCAGTAGTAGTAGAAAGGCTGCTATGCGCCGAATCAACATCAACAGGAATTTGTCGCAAAGTTAGACCGTTTCACCTGAATCCTGAAAAAGTATTTGTCTTCGCACTGCGAAAGGTCACCTGCCGGAGGATGGTCTTGCCCATAGGTTTCAGCCAGACCCGGACATTTCGCTTTTCAACAGGATCATAAAGCGTCGCTTCGAATCGACTATTATCCGAATGTTCGATCAGACCGTCGTTGTACTCATAGACGACGAGGTTGTTCGGCCGGTATCGATAGTCGAAAAATCCGGGCAGCGGATATCGCTTCGTAATTTCAGCTGTCGCGTCGATCGGGCAGGCCAGGACCAGCGGCCCATGCGTAAAATAAACGTCATTGTTCCGGTCGCGGCGAACCACCAGGTCCGTATAGAAGTGGACATGAACCGATTCGCCAGGCTGCCAGGTCCGCGTAATCAAATAGTATCCGTCCTTTTCCGTAAATGGATAACTGATAGATTGATTGGTTACCCAGGCAGGTTTGCGGATGGCGAGGGTAAAGTTGACGGGGCGGTCCGCTGTGATCTGGAAGTCAAACGTAAATTCATCAGGATAAACAGTTTTCTCCCGGATAGTCAGCGGCGTTCCCTTCCAGGTGGTGGTTACTTTACAAGGGCCCAGTAAGGTCGCGACAAGTCCCGCGCTGTTGCGCATCCACATCCGGTCAATAAAGTACGGCGCGATCCGGCCTGCATTGGGGACGCAACATACCGCAACGTCCTGGTGAACCGGGGAATATTTGTATCGGGTCTGGTGGGGATTGCTGCTGTCTCCGTTCAACCCCCCGGTCATATAGTAAGAGTTATCCGTTTTCAGGTAGGCGATACAAGATGCGTCGGGATCGCGGGCGCCCTGGGCAGCATTGAAAAACAGCTGTTCGGCCCGATCGCCGAAGGAAGCGGAACCCGTCTTGGCCAGCAGATCGTTATAGCTGTCCATTAGTTCCTGCAAAGAGCAGTATTCGTAACCGGTAGTCGTGGCATTGCCGGGCCGCTCACCGATCCATTCATCACCGGCCGGGCCGCCGGAAGGGGTGATCTCCTGGGCAATCTTATCCAAATAGTCATCGAGGGCTTTCAGCAGTGCGGGATTGCCGGATGCATAGGCCGCGGCGGCCACGGCCCGAAGGTGCTCATACGTGTGGGCGCCATGACCGCGCAGCCGATAAGCCGGGTCGATGATCTTGTCGTATTGGGCATCGGCGCTCAGCTTAGCCGACGAGAAATCTTTGTAGAGGAATAAGGCATAGTCCAGGTAGGACGTCCGGCCGGTGATCCGGAAGAGTGATTCCAGCACGTCGGTGAACATGAGACCGTGTGTCAGACCGCCTTCGCTGGAGGTATTGGAATAAAAAGGGTGAGACATATCCGCAGGATAATGCCGCATGACGTCGTTCACCGCTCTTTCGATGGCAGTCAGCACCGTCTTGTCATGGCTGTATTCATACCATGCGAGCAGACCGCGGAGCAAGGTGGTCTTTGCCCATAGCTCACCGTTCTCACCATTGAATCGGTAGCGCAGGTCCCGGTCATAGATGCCCAGATAACCGTCCGGGTCCTGGGTGGCGAGGATGCGGCGGACGTAGGCTTTTGCCCTCGCCAGCATCACCGGGTCGCCGGTCAGAATGGCGGAACGGATGAACCCGTCACGCCAGTTACCCTGGGTCTCACTGTTCCACCAGAGATATTGTACTGCGACGACCGCGTCGCCGCCCGCCAGTGAGCCGACGTCTTTTTTCTTCACGTCTTTGGTGAGCCTGTCTTTACCGTAGATATCGTCTTTAATGATCAGGTCGGGCGCCAGGCTGTCCAGGTGACCGGTGAATCCGCGCAGGTTCGAAAGGACCTGGGCCTCCAGCCAGCCCTCGGGGCGGACGGCGCCAAAGGGCAGCGGTTCGAGGGCTTCCGGCCGGCGGGCAATGCGGGTGAAAGGCGAATGGGTAGTAGGCGAATGGGTGAAAGATGAATGGGTGAAAGGTGAATGATTGACGGTGGAGACGGCCCGGAAGGGAAAGGGCGGCGAGGGCGGCGGCGGCGCCGGAAATGCGCTCAAAACAATCAAAATCGTTAGCCACTTCATAAGTGAAAGTAAAGTTTCATGTGATCTGAATGGGTTGACTTGAATAGGCTAATTCCCGTACAAGATAGGGTTCCTCGCGGTATGGATGACCTCACCGACCCTGGCGCCCGGGCACCAGCTGTTCCAGTCGTTGATCTGGTTGGGGTTTTCCGGCTCCTTGAGTACCATATCCTTGTCCATATAGATCATTGTCATCACCTTCCGCATGCGGTCCGTCCGGTTGGCCCCTGCCCGATGATAGAGCCAGCCGGTGTGATAGCTGACCTCTCCCAGGCTGAACGGTTCGACGACATGTGCATATCCGTTACCCCGAAGTTCCGTTTCCAGCACTTGCTGGCTTTCGTCGCTGATCTTCAGATCCCTGCCGGCGGAAAGGTGGTTGCTTCCTGCACTGAATTCGAGGGGGCCCATAGGCAACGGCGTTTCCTGCAAGGGTATCCATATCGTGACCGTCCGATCGGTTGCGAGCGGCCAATAATATTGATCCGCATGCCAGGGCGTCTGGCCGCCGCCCGGCTCCTTATAAAGGGCCTGGTCATGATAGAGCCGGACCCCTTCGACTTCCAGCAGATCCGCGGCAATCTTTGCCAGGCGCTCACTGAATACGATCTCCCTGACGGGGGCTGAGTGGATCCAGATATTCATGATCTGCAAAAATGCCTTGCCATAAGTATCGCGTTGATCCATCGGCAGGTGTTGGGTGTTGAGCCGATGGACCTCCCGGGTAATGGTCGCATCCATGTACCGGATACATTCAGGTGAAAGGACATGGCTCAGCTTGATATACCCGTTTTCGCGAAAAAACGCGATCTGCGCTTCGGTGATCGGGTAAGGCCGGCTTAATTCACTTTTTATTTCTGTTCTCATATCGTGATAAATTAATGATGTCTGGTTATCCACACCCCTGTTCCGAAGGGAGGAAGGTCAACGATGAATTGATTTCCGTTCCGTCGCCCGGCGGCGCTCCCGAATATCGGTTTGATCTCTCCTCGGGCGACCCCGTCGAGGATGACCCGCTGACGCAGGGCCGAAAGGTTGACTACGATCCGGGCCAGATCTCCGTTTGTTGCGAGGCGGCCCCAGGAGAAGACGTTCGGGTTGTCGTTTTGCAGCTTGATGTAGCTCCCTGTCTGCAAGACCGGATACTCATGCCGAACGGTCAGTACCTGCCGGTACCAGTTCCATAGGGATCGCGGGTTATTCCGTTCTTCCTCCAGGGAGATCCCGTCGAAAGGTTTGAGGTTGGTACTGTCCCACCATGGACCGGTATCCTTATACCACAAAGCCATTCCTTTTCCCGTGTCTGCTGCGTACCATTCAAAGGCTTCCCGTCGCGGGATGTCGTTCCCGTCGGTATTGCCGAACTTGTTAAACCCGCCGGCGCCGAACATGCCGAGCTCCTGACCATAATAAATCGAAGGTATGCCGCCCAGCAGCAGGTTCATTACAGCAGCAATATGCTCCTTGCCGGGATTCCTGGCGACGCGGCTGGCGAACCGGTCGATGTCGTGATTTTCGATAAAAACCACCTGCTCCTTGCCGGGTGGCAACATCCCGAGGGTCGTGTCGGCGGCTTTTTCCAGCTGGACTTTATCGAAAGAGGCGATGGCCATAGCCAGCCGGAAGGCGAAAACCCGATCGATCGTGGCTTTGCTGAAATAGTCGAACCCGAAAGAACCCCAGTTTGCCTGCTCCGCGACAAAAGTCAGGCGGGGGTTGATCGATTTGGTCTTTGCGATCAGCGGCGCCCAGAAATGCGTGAACAGTTCCGTTAGCCGGGGATTCGCGTCCAGGTCATCCATGCAATGATCCAGCCGGAAGCCATCGACACCGTCATCAAATTTCCCATCGCCGTTCGGATCCGCAAAATAGGCGAAGAGACGTTCGTTGTAAGCCAGCACTCCCGGATCGCGCAAGTTGACCGTGGTCACTTTCCGGGAGCTGTCGTTGTATCCTTTCAGCTCCGTGATGCCCCAAATGATCGGACTTGGCTTCAGATGCGCCGAATCATCAAACAGTAAGTAGTTCCGCTCCGGGGATTGGAGGTTCCCGACGGCCGAGCGCCACCAGGGATGGCGGTCCGTGACATACTGGGTCTCCATGTCGATGTAAAGCTTCATCCCGCGGGAATGAACGTTCCTGGCGAGGCGGGTGAAATCATCGATCGTTCCGTAATCGGGGTCGATCTTTTTCCAATCGTCCGCGAAATAGTTGTGGTAGAATACCGATTTGTATAATGGTGTCAACAAGATGGAAGTGACGCCCAGTTGCTGTAGATAGTCGAGTTTCCGGTCAAGGCCCTGTAAGTCGCCCTGCCGGTCGCCGTTGGCGTCAAAGAAGCTGCGTTCAAATACGTGATAAATGACTTCCTGCGGGAGGCAGGCAGCGGGAAGGAGAAGGACCAGAAGGCTTAGGATCGCAGCTTTTATCACCCCACAAACGTAGGGAAGGGGCAGTGGATATTTCCGCACTTAATAGCCAAATTCTGGTACTATATTGACATAAATTCTGTAAATTTCGGCTCAAAACACAAATTTAGTGCGATGAAGCCGCTTTTTGAAGATATCGGCAGCAAGCGGGGCACCAATTCGTATGTCGCCTACCGGTATGCGACTTCCGCCTTCCCTTTCCTTTGGCATTATCATCCCGAATATGAGCTGACGTTGATTTTGGAAGGGTCGGGTGAGCGGATGGTCGGGGACAGTCACGAGTATTTTTTCCCGGGCGACCTGGTGCTTCTCGGGCCGGGGCTGCCGCACACCTGGGTTAGCGAGATGGCGTCCGCGGCAGTAGTGATCCAGTTCGCGGAGAGTTTCGTTGCACCGATCCTGCAATTTCCCGAATGTGACCGGATCCGGCAGTTGCTGGCGCGGGCGTCACAAGGGCTCGCATTCCCGGCCACCGGGTCGGGTAAAGGGGACTTGATGGCTTCGATCATGCGGTTGCCGACGGCCAGGGCTGCCAACCGGATCACCGGGCTGCTGGACGTCTTGCAGCTGCTGGCGGGTACACGGGCCGGGGTGCAGACCCTGGCTTCACCTTATTTTCAACCCGCGGCGGGGAAGAAGGCGGAGAAGCGGATCGCGAAGGTATTCCAATATATCCATCAACATAGTGCCGAGACGGTATCGCTGCGTGAAATGGCTGCGCTGATCAATTTATCGGAGAGCGCCTTTTGCAAGTTCTTCAGGCGGACCACGGGGAAAACGTTCTCGGACTACCTTTCAGATATCCGGATCGGGCATGCCTGCCATTTGTTAAGCGAATCGGATGATACTATTTCCGAGATCGCGTATCGCTCCGGGTTCGAAAATTTGACCTATTTCAACCGCGTCTTTTTGCGAAAAAAAGGTGTTCGGCCAAGGGAGTTCAGAAAGGGGATCAACGGGACGCCGCGGATTAACAATTGGACAGGGACAGATAGACAACCCTATCTTCATAAAAAATGACGATGAAACCGCTCGTTGTCCTGATATCGATCTTTGGTGTCGCCTTGCTGCTGACGGGATTGTTCGGCGGCAGATTCGATTTTGCTTTAGCCGGCCGGATCGCCATGTCGGGCATGTTGTTGTTTACGGCCCTGGGACATTTCCTTTATCCAAAAGGGATGGTCATGATGTTACCGGCCGGCCTTCCCTTCCGGGAAGCGGGTATTTACATAACGGGGTTGATCGAGGTCCTGGCGGCAGCGGGATTGTTGATCCCCCGAAGCCGGATGATGACGGGCCGGCTGTTGATCCTGTTCTTTGTACTCATGCTGCCGGCGAATATCTATGCCGCGATAAAGCGGGTCAATTATCAGAAAGCGACCTACGACGGTGCGGGTCCTGCGTACTTATGGTTCAGGGTCCCGTTGCAGATATTGTTCATTCTTTGGACATACTTTTCCGCTGTCAGATAAGCGGGGTACCGGCCCTGATGGATCAGGTAATTTCCGGGTTTCGCGAAACTAACCGCAAGATTGTCCGTAGCGGGGACCGGATAGAGCGTGATGGCACTGCCGGAGTCCGGAATTGGGTCAAATCCGATGTTGTTTAGTCATCCAGTCCTTTTCCGCTCAGAATTTGTTTCGTGTATTTCTCCACCCTGGATTCGCGGGTTTTAGGCAGCCTGGGCTGAGAAAAGTAAAAGATATAACCTCGCTGGCGGCCGGGGGTCAATGCTTCAAAGGCTTTTCGGAGCGCGCGGTTCTTCTTTAATTGGATTTGAAATTCTTCGGGGATCTCATAGTCTGCGGTTGTTTTTTTGGTGATCTTGAGCCCCGCGTTTTCCACTTCGATGGCTTCATACACATAGGCCTTCAGGACACGTTCGAGTTTGACTATTTCCCGAACGCTGGTGAAGCGAACCTGGCGCCCTGCCTGGACGTTCTTTGTTTGTTGGATCAGAATACCTTCGGGGTCCTGTAACAAGGCGCCTTTGACGAAAAGGATGGCGCAATATTCTTTAAAACCGTGGATCAGGACGATGTTTTTCTCCTGAAAGGTGTAACAAGGCACGCCCCATTTCAGTTTCTCGTCCAGCCCGCAATCGAGCAGGATCTTCCGTAATTTGCCGTATTCTTTCTGCCACTTTCCCTCTTTGGCAAAAAAGAAATCAACCTTGGGATTCATAGCTATCTGTTTATTGGTGAACTAAAATGACTTTTCTGCCGGCAGGTCTGAAATACCAGGATAGCGCCGTCAGGATCAGCAGCGACAGGGAAGGTAAAATTTCCGCTATCGTATCCCTCATGACAAGATGGGAGATAACCGCTCCCGACATGACGAAGAAGAATCCTGCATAGGCCCATTCTTTCAACAATCTGAACCGAGGGACCAATATGGCAATCACGCCGAGTATTTTCCAGACCCCGATGATGGACATAAAGTATTTCGGGTAACCGAGATGACCGATGATCCCGACATAGCCGCCTATCTGAAGGAGTTGCTGCACGCCGCCCGCCAGCATGCCTGCGGCCAACCAAATGGTGACGATCCAATAGATGATCCTGTTTGTCTTTGACATGGCAAGTTATTTTATTTTAGATAATACTTCCTGCAAGCGGTTGTGGGCCCAGTTGACGCCCTGAACCAACCCGAATTGCAGCACCTGGTCTCGCTTTTCGACGGATTCATAGATGACGTGCATGTTGAGCCTGCTGGTGTTGTCGGTGAGCGGTTCGAATTCGTAGACCTCCAGCTGAACGCCGACAGGCGCGTTCTCCATTTCGAATGTGCGGATGATCTTCCGGTTCGGGATCAGCTCATGGATCGCCCCGTTGGCCCGGAACGTTACTTTGCCCTGCGCGTCCCTGGTCTCGAACTGGTAGCTGCCGTGCTTTTTGCTTTCCAGCTTCAGCACGTTGGTTCCCATCCATTCCCCGACGATCCCGGGCTCGACGAATGCCCTGAAAAGCAATTCCAGCGGCAGATCGAATTCCCTGGTGATGAGGTACTCCTGTTTGCCGTTTTCGGCTTTGACTTGTGTTCTCTGTTCCATATGGTTTATTTTTTGGGTTGGTATTTTTTCATGATCGATTCCAGTTTGTTAAACCGGTCATCCCACAATTTGCGGAATGGCTCGATGAATTCGGCTACTTCTTTCATTTTGGTTGCATTGATGTGATAATAGATTTCCCTGCCATCCTGCTCCTGTTCGAGCAATTCGCACTCGGTGAGAATGGCCAGGTGTTTTGAAACTGTAGGTCTGGCGGTATCGAAGTTGGCGGCGATGGCGCCGGCGGTCATGGTTTGGGAGGCCACTAATAGAAGGATCGCCCTCCTGGTGGGGTCTGCGATGGCTTGAAAAACGTCTCGTCTGAGGTTCATTGCGTAGCTATTTGACTACAAATATACGTGTAGCTATTTAACTACGCAAATTTTTTTTTGGGCCCCGATATGCCGGGGGACGAAGAAGCTATGAAGCGGAATGCCGGCGCGTTCGCACCATTCAGCCAGCGTCGGGGTCGCTGTGCCATAGCAATGAACCTGCCAATCGAGTTTGTCCAATGAGCCATAGTTGTCCGGCTCCTTTATCCACGGAAGACGGTCGCCCGCGTGAAGGCCGCCGACGGCGCCGCTGCTCAGCGGGCTATGGCGATAACGGATCCGTGTCTGGGATACCAGCCGGAAGAGGGCGCGGCGCAGGCCGGTATTTTTGAAGGTTGATGGCCTTTACGTCGATCCGCAGCCGGCGGAGGATGTCCTGGCTGACGTCTTCCCATTGAAATTGCCGGTCGGAACTGTCGTCCTCTACGGTGCCGATGAGGCGGAGCCGCCCTTCTCCCTGCAAGGGAAAAACCGCCAGGGAATCCGGCATCCAGGATCTCGCGCACTTTTGACCGGGCGCCGTCGCATCCGGCAAGATAAGCGGCGTGCAGTGTTTCCGTCTCCCCGTTCGCCTTCTTCAGCCGGGCAGTGATACCGCCGTTCTTTTCCTCGAAGCCGGCAAGCTCGGTATTGCGCTCGACGCGGACCCCGAGCCGATTCAATTCCTGTTCGAGGAAGGCTTCGTGTTCATCCTGGGGGAAGACATAGAAGAAGGGATAGGCGCTGATATCGGTGACCGGGCTGCACAATATATTTCGACGCTGTGGCTCCGGCCGTCGTCTTCGAGTTTTATGGCATTCCCATCACCCTGCTCATCATCCATTTTCCATCTGGAAGCGGAATTGTCCGTAACCTGCAAGAGGGTGATGCGGTATTCGGATTTCCCGTATCGGTATACCAGTGAAATTGAGGGCCAGTCAAGCGGGAAACAGGGCCTGAACTGTAAGATCCGATCCTGCCTATCCAGCCCGACGAAGGAGTCCAGTATAAACTGGTACATCCATCCCGCCGAGCCGGTATACCAGGTCCAACCTCCCATGCCCTTATGGGACTCATTCGCATAGACATCCGCCGCCATCACGTATGGCTCTGTTTTGTACCGGTTGACGGCAGCGGCGTCGGCCGTATGATTTATCGGGTGGATCAGCTCCATCAGCCGCCAAAGCTTCTCCCGTTGGCCCAACGCCGCAAAGGCCATGAGGGTCCAGACTGCGGCATGCGTATATTGGCCGCCATTCTCCCGCACTCCCGGCAAGTAGCCCTTTATATAACCGGGGTTCAACCCTTTTGAATCGAAAGGGGGGGTGAGCAGTTGAATCAGCTTCAGCTCTTTTCTGACAAGCTGCGCTTCGAGCGAGGACATGGCCATTTCGGCGCGACCTGCGTCTGCCGCCCGCGATAATACAGCCCAGCTCTGGGAGATCGCATCGATCCGGCATTCTTCATTTTCCTTCGACCCCAATGGAGTGCCATCATCGAAATAGGCCCGCCGGTACCATTCTCCATCCCAGCCCGCCGCTTCGATCCGGGATTGCAAACCGGCCGCCTCCGTCCGGCAGATCTCGGCGAAGAAATGATCTTTGAACGTGTCCGCGGTCCCGGCAAATCGCATGAGTACATCATAGAGAAAGAAAGCGAGCCAGACGCTTTCTCCTGCGCCCTTATACCCTACCTTATCCATTCCGTCATTCCAGTCGCCCGACCCCATCAGCGGAAGACCATGCCGCCCAAAACGCAGGCCGTGCCGGACGGCCCGGGCACAGTGCTCATAGAGTGTTCCGTTGAGATTCCCGACCACCGGCAGATCGTAAAACGAATCTTCGCCCGGATAGAGGGGGCGGCTCTCCAGGTAGGTCACCGTCATTGCCAACACATCTGCGTCGCCGGTGACGGCAACGTACCGCGCAACCACAAAAGGCAACCAAAGGTAATCATCGGAGCAAAGGGTCCGGACACCTCTGCCTTCCGGCGGATGCCACCAGTGCTGCACATCGCCTTCCACAAATTGCCGGGAGGCATGCAACAGGATCTGTTGGCGGGCCAGGTCGGGCCGGGTATGAAGGATGGCAAGCACGTCCTGAAGCTGATCCCTGAATCCAAAGGCCCCGCCGGATTGGTAAAACCCGCTGCGCCCAAAGATGCGGCAGGACAGGGTTTGATAGAGCAGCCAGCCGTTGGCAAAAATGTTCAGGGCCTCATCCGGGGTATCGAGCCGCACGGTACTCAAAATCGAGTCCCAATGTTGCTTAACGCGGTCAAGGGAAAGCGCGGTTGTGCGGGGGCCGGATAGCTTTTGGATGAGTTCAGCTGCCTCCGGGGCGTTCGCGGCGCTTCCCAGCAGGAATACGATCTCCTTTTCGCCGCCATCGGGAAGATCGAAGACTACCTGCAGGGCGGCGCAGGGGTCCATACCGGCGCCGCTCTTGCCTGAAAGTCTTTTGCGGTGCATGGCCTGCGGGTCTTGGAGGTTCCTGTTCCGCCCGATGAATTCGAGGCGGTCGGTGGTAAAGGTGAACTGGCTCGAATTATCCGTCTCGAAAAAGGTCACCCGGTCGGAAAATGCCGTGTTATACCGGTTCCTGAACAACAGTGCGCCGCTGTCAGCGTCCTGTTCAGAAAGGATATGCATGCTTGTTTTTGCGGGAACGTCGCCCAGCACGATCTCCAGGTAACCGGTTGTGGAAAGCCTGCGTCTCCGGCCGGACTGATTTCTAATCCGTAGTACGGTCCATTTGACGGGCAGTTCCTGGTCTATGAATACGCAAAGCTCGGTGGAAATCCCTTGTTCGGAATGTTGAAATCGGCTATAGCCAAATCCGTGTGTCGCCGTGTAGGGTGCGGCCCCGCGAACGGGGAACGGCGCGGGAGACCAGAAATAACCGGATTCCTCATCACGCAGATAAAAGGCTTCTCCGCCGGCGTCGCTGACCGGATCGTTTTCCCAGGGTGTGAGTCTGTATTCATGGGCGTTGACGGCCCAGGTATAAGCGGAGCCGCTTTCGGAAATGACCGTGCCCATATCCGGGGTGGCGATCACATTGACCCATGGCGCGGGGGTCGTCTTCTTTCTGTCGGTCACGATCTTGTACTCCTTCCCATCCGGGGTGAAGCCGCCTGTGCCATTTTCAAAGAGGAGGTTGTCAGGAAGCTTGCTCCTGCCGGCGGGTTCATCCGACGCCTGAGGAACTGTCGGCACAAAAGGCATCACGGCTTTTTCCGCAAAGATGCGGTTCACTTGTTCGGACAAGGTCCCTTTATGGTCATAGATGATAACTCTGGCGACGCTTTCAAAGAGAATACGGTCTTCGGGTGAGACCTGATCCGCGGAGCGGACAAATATTTTGCCGGACTTTTGATAGGACTGGATAGTTGCATCGGTATTGATAAGGCCCTGGATCTGATCAAGCAACTCCTGTCGGTACGAACCATGATCCTCATTCCAGATAACGAGATCGACGGAAAGCCCCTTCAGTCGCCAGTATGCATGCGCCTGGATCATCTGGCGTGCGAGGTCGAGATTGTCCGGATCAGTCATATGAAGCAATACGATCGGGAGGTCTCCGGACACGGAATGACTCCAAAGGCCCGACTGTCCCCGGAAATTATTCAGGATCACGGCCGGTTCACCGCGAAGATCGGGATTGGGGTAAACGATGGAGGATGCCAACTGATCATAAAGCTGGGCGTCAGCCTCCGTGGCATTGATCTGCCGCAGCAACACCTGGCTGTGGGTCCACGCAAGCTCGAAGGCGCGGCTTTTCAGGTGTTCGTCATTGTATTTATGCATCAGCCCGTCGCAGGCCTCCCGTGTTTCACTGATCCCATAGATCAGGTCGACGGTTGCTGTCTGGTTTGGCTTCAGTGTAATACGGTAACGAATGGAGGCGATAGGATCCAGCACTGCGCCCTGGTGTCCGGACAGCGCATCCATGTCCATCGCCTGCGGGTTACTCAGTGATCTTCCGCGACCGATAAAGGCTGACCGCGAAGTTTCATAGGAAGGTTTCTCTGCCGGAGCCCCATGAACATTCATCAAATGGAACATCCAGGGCGGCGTCTCTTCTTCCGATCGCGGCCGCCGGGTACAGAGTACGGCATTGTGTTCCGGAAGGATCTCCGTCTGCACGAACAGATTGCTAAAAGCAGGGTGCGCTTCGTCCGACGCTTGCGACGCCATGACCACTTCGGTATAGCTCGTTACTTCGAGGACCTTTGTAAATATGGTGGTATTGGTGATCTTAACCCGGCGCATTTCCATGTCATCTTCCGGGCTGATGACAATCTCCGTGTTGGTGTAGATACCACTGTCCCGTCTGCGGAACTCCACATGATCCGGCGAGAACAATACTTCATACTTTCTGGCGGCGCGCAAGGCCGGTTCGTAGGTGTTCGACCAAAAATCGCCGCTGCCCACATCTTTTATATAGCAGAAAATGCCCTGGTCATCCTTTGTGGCATCTTCCCGCCAGCGGGTAACCGCCAAATCTTTCCATCGGCTATACCCGGCTCCCGAATTGGAGATCATCATCCCATAACGTCCATTACTCAGCAATTGGATCTCCGGTATCCGCGTAAAGGGGGTATTGATGACGCGGACGGGCGCACCGGCTGTTGGCGACTGCGGTTCGACCATATCGGCGGCATGCGCGTAGAAAGGGGAGGCGCGGGGGATCCGCTCCTGCAGCAACAGCAGGGTTGCCTGAAACCGCAGTTCCGACGTAAACCGCTGCTGCATGGGCTTATCCAGAAGAACATAAGCCAGTGAAAGCAATCCCATCCCCTGGTGATGAACCATAAAAGATTGAATAATGACCGAGGTCTTGCCTCTGGGCAGCCGGGAAGCCGTATAGTCGACAGCTTCATAAAATCCAAAGGCCCCTTCCAGCCCTTTTTTCGAAAGGGTCTGCAGGTTCGCCACGGCCTTTTCAGGCAGGACCATCAACGCCAGCATGGAAGCATAGGGCGCCACGACGAGATTATCCTCCAGGCCGCGATTCAATCCCAGACCCGGGATACCGAATGCGCGGTACTGATAGGTGAGATTCGCATCTACAAGGTTGTACGCCGATTCTGAAATACCCCAGGGAATGCCATGCTGATCGGCATAGTCGATCTGTCTCCTTACCATTGCCTTGCTGGTTTGAGCCAGCAACGTGTTCTCAAAGGAGGGCATGACTAACTGAGGCATCAGGTACTCGAACATCGAACCGCTCCAGGAAAGCAGGATGGGGTTGTCGCCGGAGTCGGTGAGCAGGCGCCCAAGGGCAAACCAGCTCTCCTGCGGAAGTTTGCCCTGAGCGATGCCGACAAAGATCCCCAGTCTGACTTCGGAGGCCAGCAGGTCATAGAAACCGCTGTCTTTACGCTGCTCTTCGACGTTATACCCGATGTGTAAGAGTCCGGTAGCCGGCTCGTTCAGAAAATCGTATTCTATTTCGCTGAACTGTTCGGATAGTTCCGCGAGCTGTTCGATGCGGGTGATCTCTTCGGACGCCCGAACCGCCGCTTCGTCGACGGCGGTACGCATTCGGTGCAGCCAGTCTTTTTCACCGGCGGAATTTTCTTGTCGTTGGTATTCATCGAAAGCCGGCTTGCATGTGTCCTTCATCATTTGCAATGATCCGAGTGTCGGCATCTGATCCAATTGTGT
The DNA here is from genome assembly GCA_035508835.1 of Puia sp. Classification (GTDB taxonomy): domain Bacteria; phylum Bacteroidota; class Bacteroidia; order Chitinophagales; family Chitinophagaceae; genus Puia. Next base: position 19,802 of record DATJMG010000285.1, on the reverse strand, counting down.
TAGACCGGGGAAGCGATCGGGGACAGGTAAGAGGTCTGCCCAGGGAGCCAGGTGCATAAGATGGTCCTTGCAATCCTTCAACTGAAGCAACAGCCTGTCGACCCATTCCGATAGTTCGGTGCCGCTTTCCGCGCGTGGAAGGCGAAGGCCACCGGCGAGCCGGGACAGGTCTTCGAGTGTATCCCTTGTGGCAGTCAATGAATCTTGTTCCCGGGCAGCTTTCTTCAACCCTGCCTGTAGCCGGCTGAGCGGATCCGAAAATCGTTCTTTTGACTGATCCAGGATGATGGCCACCGTCGTATTGCAGCCCTCCCATATCCGCTTACTGAGGAGGGGCTGTCCCGGAAGGGCCAGCAATCCCTGGCGTAGTGTAAGGAGGTGACCGGCGAGGTTACCGCTATCTACGGTCGATATATAGCGGGGATATAGCGGGGCTAACGATCCGGTGTCGTACCAGTTGTATAAATGGCCTTTGAATCGTTCGAGCCTGTTCATCGACCGAAATGTTTTTCCGCACCGTTCGAGGAGGCTGCTTGCCGAGTGATAGCCAAAATCATAGGCGGCAAGGTTGGCCAGCAAGGCCAGGCCGATATTGGTCGGCGAAGTCCGGTGAGCAATGACCCCGCCTTCCAGTTCCTGAAAGTTGTCGGGCGGCAGCCAGTTGTCTTCAGTAGTTACAAACCGTTCGAAGAAAGCCCAGGTCTTCCGGGCGGTTTTATTCAGGAACATCAGTTCCTCTTCTGCCAGCTTGGGGCGCTCCTCCGTCGCCGGCTTGCTCAGACGCCAGACGAGGGCGGGGGCCAGGAGCCATAACAGCAGGATGGGACTGGTCATCGCCAACACCGGGGGGTTCCTCAGCAAAAAGGCGATGCAAACCAGTGCCAGCAGCGGCACTATTGCCAGGGATCGATACGCGGACAGCAGGGCGGGGCGGTTCTTTAAGGCGATCGAAGCGAAGGGCGTCCATTCCAATAATTTTCGCCTGCTGACGATCATCCGCCACAGAGCGCGCATGATAGCGTCCACATACTGGAAAGCCTCATATGGGAGGATGGAGAGTCCAAACACAAACCGGATCGCCGTGATTTTTAAGTTACCGATTACTTCCGAAACGTGCGTCTTCAGGGTCAGGTCTGCGGGTTTGTTGAATAGCTGCCAGGCGGAAGCGACGATTGGCGGCAAAAGGATAATGGTTGATACAGCCAGGGTCCAGAACCATGGGAAGGGCAAGATGAACCAACCCAGCAACAAAAGGGACAGGAGCGACACCGGCAAGAGGCTTCGCCGCAGGTTATCGAATATCTTCCAGTGGGATAAGGCGGAAAGCTTGTTCCTTGTCAAGCGCCCTTTGCCGGTCCTGACATAGGGCAGAAGCCAGGCCGCGATCTGCCAGTCGCCCCTGATCCACCGATGATGACGGCGGAGGTCTGATTCATACTGGGCGGGGTTTTCTTCATACAGGAAGACGTCACTCAGCAACCCTGACCGGACATAGCAGCCTTCCAGCAGATCGTGGCTAAGAATGCGGTTTTCCTGAAAGACATCCCGGAAGGTCAGTTCGAAGGTGTCAACATCATAAATTCCCTTCCCGATGAAGGACCCTTCTTCAAAGAGATCCTGGTAAACATCGGAGGTAACCCGCGTATACGGGTCGATGCCTGAGACGCTGCCTTGCATGTGTAAATACAGCGAAGTCGTTGTGACGGGAATACTCGAATCCACCCTTGGCTGCAATATCCCATAACCTTCCGTGACACGTCTTTTGCGGGTATTAAATTGTGGATGGTTCAGCGGGTGCGCCATCGCTGCGACCAACTTCCACGCGGAATCGCGCGGAAGCAGGGTATCCGAATCCAGGGTGATGACGTATTTTACGGTGTAAAGGATGCGATGGTCTCCCTTGATGATAGCGAATTCCTGGTCTCCCCGTCCTCTTAATAAGGCATTCAGCGCGGCTAATTTTCCTCTTTTGCGTTCGTACCCCATCCATTTCCGCTCACCGGGATTCCAAACTCTCGACCGATGGAATAGAAAGAAGATGTCGTTTTCGTCGCGTTTGTATTTTTGATTTAGGGCCCCGATCCGGTCGACCGCCAGGTCTGTCAATTCCTTATCCTCCTTCAAGGTCTCCACGCCCGCATCCATAAAGTCGGTAAGCAGTCCGAAGTGCAGGTTATTGTCTTTATTGGCGAGGAATCGGATCTCCAATCCTTCCATCAGGGTTTCAATATAGGCTTTGCCGGATAAAAGTGTGGGGACGACAACCAGGGTACGGTACTCGCCGGGGATGCCCTTCGAAAAGTCCATCCGGGGCAACATCGTGGGCTTGACAAGCAGTGTCGAGAGCCAGTTGACGAGCGAGACTGCCAACTGGGCGGAAGCCGAGACCGCCAGTAATGCGACGACCGCGAGTAGCAGCCGGCTGTGGATTCCCTGGCTATAAGGCAAATAGAACATCTCGGTCGCTGTCAGCGCCGTCAGCAGCAGGATCGATCCGAAATATAAAAAGAAAGGGACTTTTTGCGCCGCGGTCACCAACCTCCGGGCCCGGCCGGGCCGGACACGGCGGATCCCCGTTGCCTGTATCAACTGTCGCAATCCTTTGTCGACGAGATAGAAACCGACATGGTGCGCTTTCTTTGCGGATACATTCCCGTTCCCGGAGCTACCGGCAAGGGTCAGTACCACTTGTGCGACCTGTTTTTCCGGCAGGCCTGAATTTCTGGCGATGGCTTCCACGACGTGCCGATACCGGTCCCTCGTTGTAAAATCCATCCGGGAATAGATGCCGGCAGGATCCTGCGCAAGAACCTCTTCCACGCAGCTCAGCATTTCGACGAATTCCCGCCAATCGATAGTTTCGATAAACCGCAAGGTTCCGATACTGTTGCGAACCGAAACCTGGTCAGCCGCCTGCTTTTGATTTTCCCGGCGGACGAGGTCACTGCTGCTTGTGCCCATTCCTGAAAGCTGCTGTTCCAGCCAATTGAGCGCCAGCGCGAGCGCGGGCCCCTTGCCTTGCAGAGCTCTGGTAAGGCCGGCGACAAATGGGCTGCTCAGCGGCGGCTTCGATCTTACCATGTCAGCGATGGTAAGGATGAGCTGGGCCGCATCGTCCTTTACGGTATCGATCATTTTATCCGCCCAGTAATCGGCAAGATTTCGATCGACCATATCCAGCGCGATCCTTCCGCAAACCCGCCGTAGGTTTTCAATGACGGCTAACCGAAGCATGATGGGAATCGCCCAGAGTTCGCCCAGTGTCAATTCGGTGATCGTCTGATACGCCGATACAAAACTGCCGAGGTTATTTGCATCGACCCGGCCGTCGCTATGGGAAATGATCTCCAGCACGATATCATAGACCCGGGGCATACCGGCGAAATGACCGTTGGCCAGGGCGGGCAGGGTATCGCTGTATCCCTTTGGCAAGTGCTTCCTGGCCAGGATGACCTGCTCCTCTATAAGGTAGAAGTTGTCGATCAGCCATTCCGCCCCGGGGCTGATTGCTTTGCCTGCTTTGATATTCCCAACCAGCAGGTTCCGCACTTCCAGGAGGGTGTCCTCATTGTCAGCGAGCCTTTTGAGCAAATGATCGGAAGTACGGTCAGTCTGCAATCGATGCAAGGACGCTATAGTTTTCGCGTGGCTGTTCAACTGATCGGAGCTATACAACCCGGAGCGAAAGGGCTCCTCCTCTCCCTGCTCCCGCGGACCGGCAGATCCCTGGAAATAAACGCGCAAGCGGGATATAATATCAAAGACCGTACCGGCTGTACCTTTCATCATAATGTAACTGTTTGAATGCTGCGATCCCTATCGAAGTAATGGTCAAAGGGATGCAGGCCTAAATAGGGGGAGATCAGGAATGGCCCATAAAGGTAGGCTTTCGCCGGGACAAGACGGAAAGATCTAAGTGCTAATAATGTACACCTATTGTTGTTAACGCGGAACAAAACCGGGATATTAATGCTACATTCGCAGTCATCATGCTCGAAAAATCAGACCTTGAAGCTGAACTGAAGTCTACCTTATTGTTAAGCGGCTGTAACATCAAGGTCAAAGTGTCAAAGTCGACCGTAACTCTTACCGGGAGAGTATTTTCCACAGAGCAGAAAAGCGAAGCGGAGCGGATAGCCTGGAAGGCGGTTGGCGTATGGACGGTTGGCAACGAATTGGTGATCGATCAGACATAACTGCCACATGGCGTTTTAAGGGTGTCGCACGAGGGGAACCTGCAGGTTTGTCGGCCTGTTGGCCGGCTTGTTGAAGGGGCGGCCGTCGACATTCTTGCTGCCATTGAATAGCATGTCGTGATAGATATAGATCAGGTCATAGTCGATGTAGGTCTTTGCATCGGTCAATCCGAATGACGGAAAAGCCTTACCTTTCAGGTCCTGCGGAACATTCAACGCGAATCTGCTTATGCCGCCGGGGAGTATCCGGTTCACGGCATCCACCCAGCCCGCATGTAAAGGAGTTACTTCGTACGTCTTATCTGCTACATAGTCAACCTGCCGGGCTCCCGGGGCAATCGGATGATCCCCGCGCCATTCCAGATGTCCGTTGATGACAAATTTCACCAATGGGGTCTTTCCGTTTGCATCCAGGTAGTTGATAAGGGTACATTCAAAACCATCTTCAGGAAGATATCTGAAGCCTCTTGTACAATAAAATGGATTGATGTCTCCCGCTGTCGATTTGGTGATGCCGGGACGAAGTTCAGGAGCGATGCTAACCCATTCCCCGCCCTGAATAAATTGTTTTGTCTCTTCCAATGTCATATTGATTCCTTCCGGCGGTTTGGTCTGCGCCTTGATCCGGCTAATTTACGAACAATATCGCTGCCGAAGCGGAGATCAATACGATTGTTATTTGGAAGCTTTATGAATCATCGGGCAAATGGGTTCGCTGAACTCTTCCGGGTATAGCCCTGGGGTATCTGGAACATAGATGCAGGAAAATTCCGACGTTCTGCAGTGATAAGTTGCATGTCCATTGAAATGATTTTCGAATGCATTTCCACTTTTACAAAGCTGCCGCCGCAGCCTGCCTGTTCCAGCGCCTCCATCATTTTCGGTGTCACATTTTGATTAAGGGCTAACCTTTTAAAATCGGCATATCCGGGCACGTCTACGCTTGTCCAAATATCTTCGGTCGTCCCGACGGACTTCACGCCCGCCGGGTATATTGTCAGTCTGGAGTGAATGCAGCTATAACCTAGAACACGTTCGTTACCGATCCTGGCGACCTCATAGACCATGCCGCCACCGGATTTGAGAGCGGCCGTATCAATGATATTAAAGACGTAAGTCTTGCTATCGGGAAAGACGCGGACGCTATATCGGGGCATTCCGGCATGCCCAAGGACCTGCATCCGGGTGCCCGGCAAATCCAGATCGGTGCATATATTGTGTCCATCGGTAACGGCTGTGGACAAGGTATCGCTGCTGGTCGAATCTTTATTGTTTTTTCCTTTGAAGGTATAAATAACGCGGTATTGGTACAGGAGGCCGCTGCCACCGGTACTCGTCATAAAGGCTTTTATAGCGGCGGCGGAGTCAGCAGGGGAGATTGAGGGACCCACCCCCGGGCGGCTGTAAGTCGCGCCCGGGGCAGGCTGTTTCATGTTGCTCATCAGGTTCTTCAGCACCTGGGCGCCTGAGGCTAACGGAAGGGCGGTCGTCATCAGAATGACGGCCAGCCCGGTATATATTCTTTTCATGAGTTGCATTTACAGGATTATTTGTAGCCTTGCGCCATAAAATTGGCATCGAAATACAGGTCGTATGAGTTTGCCTGTTGCGAACTCAACTGAAGTTGGTTCTGTTGTCCCAGGTTCCAGAGCAGTTGGCCTTTGGTTCCGCCGATACTGGTGGGATTCGGGTTGGCGGGGCTCGGGTTGAAGTTGATAACCATGGTAAGTCCGGTGATATCCCAGATGTCATAGCTGACCCCGGGGGTGGACCCCGACGCGTACCAGATGGGCCACATATGCAAGTGGCCGCCCGACTTCATGAGGGTCGCCATATCCAATTTGCCTTTGTACTTCTTGCCGGGTCGAAATGTGATAGTGTGTGTGCTATTGGCTGCAAAGGCTTCATTATCGTTGGGGTTCAAGGCGATGAACATACATTCCTCCATATCGCCGGGAGTGCCCGTCGTCATCCCAGGCATGATCGCCCAATTAAAACCGGTATGCGGCTCTTTGCCATCGCTGCCCTGGCCGACCGTCACCAGAATGCTGGAAATCGTCGGCGATCCACCGTCCGCGGGTATACAGGTGCGGACCTCGAAATTGTCCGTGATGCTGGTAGTATTAAGTACGTCGCCCGACATAGTGGAAGCTTTATATTTTATGGGCCTGGCCTGTTTGTAAGTACAATTCGCGAAGATCTTTTCGATCTGGGCCTTCAGGTCTTTTAGCGAGTAGGCGACACTGACACCACCCGGGCCACCGATGATATAGCTGTTGATGGTCGCCTGTACATTGCTGCTGACGCTGCCATAATCGACGCCAAGGGAGGCCGAGAAGCCAAAACCGGAATAGCTGGCCTTGAACTGGTCGGCTTCCTGTTCGGACGAGAAGGTGAGATCGGCATTCGCCAGCACCCGGACACCGTATTGCACTTCGCTGATAAAAGAAAGATAAGGTGTCGCTTCGATACTGGGGTTTTTGTAGAATCCGCTGTCCGGCGGCGTGCTGGTGATGGAGAACATGGTTTTGGTCGCGTCGATGGTCATGTGGACATGGTTTGACTGACTGGACGTGCTGTAGGTATTGGCAAGGCTGACGCCGTAGCCGCTGGCGGCCGCGCCGATGCTGAGGCTGTACGCCGCGCTGGTTTGCGCAAGGCTAACCTGGTAGAAGAAGCTTTCGTTGCCGGTGGTGTTTGGGACACGTTTGAACAATTCATTGACACCATTCTGAAGCGTGCCCTGGTCGGGGTTGGAGACATATACATATGATTTCCCGCTCATGTTGGGCTGATCGCAGGAAAGTTGGGTCGTATAGCGGCTGCCGGGCGTCTGGCCCCAGGCCCCATTGGTAAGATTGGCGTAGGTATAACATAAGCCGGGGACGATATTGGCCATCGAGCCGGAATAATCATTATTAAGGAAAGAGTTACTGTTGGCGCTGAGGACCACGGGGGTCACGGTGCACTCATAGGCGCCAGAAGTCTCTTTTTTCACCTTGCCGCTGGTACTCGAGGAGGGCGGTCCGACCAGTTGACCGGCAGGCAGTTTCTTGTCAAGCGTGATCGCGAGGGAACTACCATCATCCTTGAATGAGTATTTGTTCACCACTGGGGCCGGCGTGGATTTGTCGTAGGCAGCCTTTCGTTTGGCATAGGCCGGCGTCTTTTGATATTCTTCCATATTCCTTACCAATGGAGCGACCTCGAGTTTGGTCGTGGCGACCGGGCTGGATACAGGCGGGGGCTGCGTGACGAGTTTGGCGGTGGACTTTGCAGCGGGTTTAGCCTGCGCCAAGACACCGGTGCACCACGCCAGCGCCAGAGCAGGGAGAAGAGTGGCCTTCACGACAACAAAAGGACGGGGCAAGTTCGAAAACTGTTTCATGCTTGATCGATTTTGAAAAATGCATTTTGAAAAAAATAATGCTCTTGGATAGTCCGGGGTTGGTTAGACGATGGTAAAATACGGTTATAAGAAGATGGCTTCGGGGCTGCGGTGGAATCGATAGGATGGCCTGCTGTGGAATCGCTGCCCGCTTTTTTCCTGTTCCTTTTCTTAAAAAGCCCGGTGAAGCTCTTGAGAGCCTTGTTGCCTGCGCTGTCGACCTTATTCATGGCATTGTTGGAAACGGTGTTGGACTTCGTGACCACGTGGTTTTCGCCATTGTCCTTTAGTGTCTGCGGCAGGGTTTTTATCGCCTGATCAGCCGCCGATTGAGCGGAAATATTGCCGGCAGTTAATAGTAGGAGGAGGATGCAGGCGAAAATTCGATACAAGGTCAGTGAAGTAGGTATACGCATAGTAACAGGTATTTACTTCACAAAACTATTTCTAATGCTAAAAAGATTATATCCCTTAAAAGGGGTAATTTTCCATAGACGCGATTGTTCTACCTTTAACTCAGCGGACCTAAAGCATGACTACATGAAACCCCTTTTCCTGATAATTGTCACTGCAGCAACTGCACTGAACGTGCAAGGGCAGAGCTCCTGGGAAAGCAGCCGGGACAGCTTGCTGGCTGTCCTATCGCAGGAAAAAAACGATACTGCAAGGGTCTGGACCATGCTCCAATTAGGGGTCGCTTATCTAGACAATCATCCGGATTCTGCCGAATATTACGCCAAAGCGTTGTTCAAATTGAGCGAAAAGATCCATGTCCCCGGCGGATTGGCTAATGGGCTAAGCATGCAAGCATACATACTATCGGCTAAAAACAGGCCGGAGGAGGCGATCGCGATGGACCTGCAGGCGATCGCAATAGCGAGAAAAGCGAATTTGAAAAAGGACCTCGCAAACATCTGTAATAACACGGCCATCCTGTATAACGGGATGGGAGACCAACCGGCCAGCCTTGATTACTATCTAAAGGCGGCGGCCATCTATGAAGAATTGAAGGATTCTTCTTCCATGTCGTTTATCTATGGGAATATCGCGGGAGTATACAATGATCTGAAGGAATATAACAATGGATATGTCTACTCATTAAAGGGGATAACTCTTTGCCGGCGTCTGCATACGATGCATGGGCTTGGTTCCGGGATGGTAAATCTAAGCAACTCGCTTATCAATTTAAAACGTTTCGATACGGCGCTGGTCGTCCTGAACGAAAACAAAGAACTGGCGAGAAAAGGAAAAAATAAGTATCAGCAAATCAATGTCCTGGCTAATATGGACTATGCCGATGCCGGGCTCGGCAAATTCAATTCTATAAAAGCCAATGCCGACGAGATGATGACCCTGTCCAGATCAATCAATTATACAGAGGGAGTATGTTATGGGTTGGTTGGTCTGGCGGAATACTGGCTGCATCAAAAAAGGTTCACCCTGGCGATCCATTACGCAGATGAAGCTATTTCCACCGCCGCAAAAACAAAACTTATCAGCACGCTGCGGGACGCCTACCAGGAAGCGGGTAATATCGAGGTCGCCACAGGCAACTCATCCCGGTTCCGTTACTATGACGGCCTGAGAGATTCGATCGATGAAGTCTTATATTCCGACAAGATCCTTAAGAATACGCAGGAATTGGATGCCAAATATTCATTGAATAAAAAGCAAGCTCAGATCGACGACCTTAATAAGCAGCGGGAGATACAGCAGCTTATTATAAAGCAGCGTAGCACGATGAATTGGGCGCTTTCGGGTCTTGTATTGGTGACCGCCGTGATAGCCCTCCTGTATAACCGGAACTACCGGCAAAAAAAGAAGTTGTTGCAGGCGGGTGCGTTGCTCCAGCAACAACGGATCGCGGAATTGGAGAAAGAGCGAAAACTACTGGCCGCGCATAGCGTAATGCAGGGTCAGGTGGAAGAGCGTACCCGGTTGGCGAAAGATCTTCATGACGGATTAGGAAGCATCTTGTCCAGCGCCAAATATTCTTTTGCAAACATGAAGGAAACCTTGCCCATTACTCGAGTAACCGCGGCGGCGTTTGACCGGAGCATGGGAATGCTCGACCATTCGATCAGTGAATTGAGAAGGATAGCTCAGAATATGATGCCTGAAGCGTTGGTGAAATTCGGGCTGGATACAGCGCTAAAGGATTTCTGCAATAGCGTGGAACAAAGCGGCGCCCTTCAATTAAGGTATCAATCATTTGAGATACGAGAAAATTCGATCCCTGCGATCACCGCCGGTTCGGTTTACCGGATCATCCAGGAACTGGTCAATAACATCCTGAAACATGCCGGTGCAACGACCGCTCTGGTGCAACTGATCAGGAAGGACGACACCTTAAGCATTACCGTAGAAGATAACGGCCGGGGGTTTAATGCCAGTATTCTCGAAACCAGCGATGGGTCAGGCTATCTTAATCTACGGAGCCGCGTAGAATATCTAAACGGCACTCTCGATATCCAGACAGGGCCGGATAAGGGGACTTCCGTAAACATCGAAATATCAAATGTAGCAGCATGATCAACGTATTCATTATAGACGATCACCAAATGATCCTCGAGGGAATTTATTCGCTTTTGCTCGGGGAAAGGGATATCAAATGGATGGGGAGCGCCAGATTGCCTGATGAATTAATGAGCTTTCTGAAAACCAGTCAGCCCGACGTGTTGCTGATGGATATTAACCTTCCGCAAAGAAGCGGGCTTGACTTGTGTAAGGAAGTGAAGGAAAAATATCCTGCCTTAAGTATCATTGGATTGAGCACGTCCGACCAGGTGAGCGTGATACGAAAGATGAAAGAGAACGGGGCATCCGGGTTCCTGTTGAAGGACGCATCCAAACAGGAGATCATCCTGGCTTTGCAGGAGGTCAGTAAAGGCAGAGAATATGTGAGTTTTTCGGTGGCCGAAGCCTTAAAGAAAAAAATACCCAATGACCAGCTGCTGCCCGTGCTGACCAAGCGTGAAAAGCAGATACTGGAATTTATAGCTGAGGGCCTCACGAATCATGAGATCGCCGTGAAGCTGTTCCTGAATATCACTACCATCGATTCCCACCGCAAGAATATGCTGACCAAATTCAATGTGAAGAATACGGCGGCACTCATAAAGATCGCAATGAGCAATCATTTGATCTGATTTGAAGTTTATATTTCATACAGGTTAAGAGCTCGCTTGGATCTTGATTTAGAAAACGCGGCACAATGGCTGCGTTTTAGGCCAAGGTACCAAAGCAAAATATAATGCTATCGAATGCTGACTAACAAGCCTCCGCTGACGCCAACAGATTGCTCATTCCCAGCACTAAAGGAATAGTCATAGGCAGGCTCTGCATAAAGTCCGAATTTTCGCGTTTTGAACGGCCAGTACATAAAATCCAAGGCAAATTCCCCGCCCCATTCATCGGTTGTCCGACCGTTTGCCCTCGTGGAACTAAATTCCGGACCTATGCCAGCCATAAATTCCAGGGTTTTAGAAATCGTATACCATAGGATTCGGTTCCCCCAAACTCAATTTCCAGCCATTCTCTAATTGGCGTAAATTCGATAGCAAGGGTAGGCTCTCCGCTGGGGGCAAATCCTTTAATATTCCAGTTCGTTGCTCCCCAATTTCTCCTATTGCGAACGGCTCACCAACATCTCTTGTTTCATGTTGGATGGTTTGCTTAGCAGTTTGGCCATAAATGTTAAGCGAGTATAGAATAGCCAGCGAAACAAAGATTGCTCGCATGGTTTATGAATGGCCGTGAAATTATTAGAATTTTGGAAGATAATGGAAAATGTTTCAATAGTTGTGCTGACGCAAGAGTGTAAGAATTACGGGTACGATCCATTGCGTAAGCCTTGCCAGACTGCTGTTACCCCCTGATGGGCGGGATCATATAAGGACGATCGGCATGACACTCGGATGGACGGAAGGGGTTTTTGGGAAGAATGTCTTAAATTTCAATCCTGTTACAAACTGTTTTGAGAAACCATCGGATCATAAGAAACTTAGTTGCGGGATTTCTGCTGGCCCTCTTTGCGCTGGCGATAACACCCAAGTTAGCGATCCATGCGTTGGTGGCCCATCATACGGATACTCATCATTTGCTAAAGCATGGTCAGCCCGACGAGTATAATTCGGCGGGCTTTCATTGTGACACGGACAACCTGGTTGTAGAATGTCCATTCCTTCAATATTCCCTCAACATTGCACTGGGACTGCGACGGGTTTATCCTGAATACCGTCCTGCGTTTCCGATGCGACCTCTTGCTGCGGAGCATCCCCTTTTTGGCTTGCGCGGTCCTCCTTCATTGCCTTTCTCTGCCTGTTGATCCGGTTCTTCCTTTGCGCCTTTTTTGCCTTCCGACTTTGGCGCCATAGGTCGTACCGATGGTATGGTGCAGGCTATTTTCTACCATTATTCGTAACCAACCTCTGGTGACCAGTTATGCTACTCGTACAGGCTTATGGGCTTTGTTGAACGGGTATCAGAAGTATAAAGAATTATGATAAAGGACGGTATGACAAATTGCTTGAATATTCATATCGTAGTATATAAAAATATTTAAATGAAAAAAAAATCTTGGGCCTTAGTAATTCTGTTGGTTTTTTCAACAGCAGGATTTTCTCAAAATATATCAAATAAACACCTGGCCGGGTATGTGGAAGATAAAGCCACAAAAGAGTCGATACCATTCGCCAATATTGTGATAAAAAGAACAGCAACCGGAACAACAGTGGATTCTACTGCAACGGATTCTAAAGGCCACTATTTCCTGAAATATCTGCCTGTAGGCAAATTTACTTTGTTTGTAAGCGCTTTTGGATACATGAGTTTTGAAAAAGAAATGGATCTGTCTTCAGTTGAAAACAGGGAAGCAAATTTTCAATTAGTGGCAGACACCACAAAGTTGAGTGAGGTTATCGTTTCAGCCAGGCGGCGTGAAATCGAAGGCATGGGACAGCTCTCAGAAGCCGTACATCCGACAACGGTCGTTACGCCGGAGGATATGTTCATGAAAAACGCCAATACTTTTACCCAGGCCGTCGAATTCGAGCCCGGAGTATGCGTGCTGACAGGCTGCAGTTCCTGCGGGTTCAAGCAAATTCAGATAAACGGCCTTGGCGCTACTCAGACGACGCTCCTGGTTGATGGATTACCCTTGTACACCGATGTCACAAACTTTTATGGCGTGGATGCTTTGACCACTGCAGGCTTAGCATCCGTCGATATAGCCCGCGGACCGGGAGCTTCACTGCTGGCCCCGGGCGCTATGGGAGGTACCATGGACGTTCGCTTTCAGGATCCGACGAAGAATTCCCTCATGGTGGATGGCGCAGCGGGTAACCGTCAATATAACCGCTTATCGATTGTGGCAACCGCCGTCGACACGAGCAGCAAACTCGGTGTTGTGATTGCCGCTCATCACTTTCTTAATGGGCCATGGGATGCTAACGGCACGGGTATGTCCCAGTCTCCATACATGCTGGATGAAAGCGCCTTGGCGAGAATCAACGGGTGGCTGGGAACAAACGATAAGCTGGCATGGAACCTGCAATATGCTCACAGCTATAACGAAGTTTTCGGTGCGTCAACGACTACCAACTTCCATGGTGCAACTTTAGGAACCCCGGATTCACTGGCCACTCAAATGTTTGTCGGAGGAAACGTAAATAATAAATTTATTGGGAATCCCATAGATATTCTCGAGTGGATTGAAACGAAACGCGATCAAATCACAGGTACGCTCACTCTGTTCACATCGAAAAATAGTTCGTTGCAGTTTCATGGGGGCTTTGCCAATCAGACCCAAGGTTCAACATACGAGGACGGCGCCGATTACTCGAATAAGGATAATACCGTTGCGACGGACTTGCGTTGGCAGACTAGTGTCGGCGCCCATACCATTACACTGGGTGGCGACTACAATACGGAGACGCTCAGATCGCAATCGTACTACTACTACACGGTACTTGGAATTATCGGGGATTCTTACAACAGCTATTACGGCGGCGCTTACGTTCAGGACGCATTGGATTTGGGACATGACCGCGAACTCGACGTTGCCGTACGCGCTGACAAAATATATGATAACTGGATTGACAAACCCAACTCCGTTATTGATAAATTCATCGTTGCGCCGCGTGTGAACTTCAAGTGGGGATTCAACGAAGACCTTACGCTTCGGCTCTCCGGCGGTTTGGGCTGGCGTTCGCCGCTCACCTTCTTCGAATTGGATCATGGTCTTTTGAACGACGGATTTGACATTGGCGTCACCGAGTTGGAAAAGGGCTGGGGTTCCGGAGGGTCGCTTTCCTGGACGCCAGGGCTCTGGACGTTTACCGGTTCGATGTATGCTACCTGGCTCACAGGTTTGGAGTATGTTGGCGCTAACCCGGACGCCTCCATTACGCGACCGCTCCTGCTTAGTGATTCTACACAAATGTTCTTTCTTGACATGGACTTTGAAGCCGACAGGATTGTGAATAAATGGCTCGAACTCGGAGTTGGCATCGCCCACCAGGATATTCCCAACTCATTCAAGGCAGACGAACTTGTGGCAGCTCAGGAAACAGAAATGAACGGTCGTATTTCCATTACGACGAAGCCCATTACATTTACGAGCGATGTGGAGTGGGTTGCTTCACGTAACCTGCTGCCATACGGCTACGGCGGCCAGTATAACCAATTCGTAGATGGCGTGGCAAGTGATCCCAAACTTACGACGGCGCCCAGTTATTTTGTCGTTAACGCAAAGGCAGACTATCATTTGACATCGCATTGGGAAATCTACGCGGGTGCCGAAAATCTGCTTAATTACACGCAAGCAGGTTCGGCTCACGACGAACCTCATTATTTTGATCAATCCGGAAATTTCAACACCTCGCATATCTGGGGCCCGTTGCGCGGGCGTCAAATGTATGCGGGAATACGCATCAGGATCTAGTTATTGTAATCCGCGCGCGTGGTTGCGGACAGTTATATATCCTGAATCATCCGGGAATCGAGACTGTGTAACAAGCCTAAAAAGTATGGTTACCATATTGATAGACTCTTTACACAGTCTCGATTAATTCGTAGAAAAGCCATGATGGTATACCAGGGGACATAATTCTCATCGGAAATGATTCACGAATGTCGATTGATCATGCCGATCTGATGGCTGAATGCAGTCAAAGGCAAATGCTCCTCTTGTACAAAGAAAGCTAAATGACCACGATTAACTAATACTGCGATAAAAATCTGCGCTTGATCATCTTAATTTGTGCAGCGACCCTGGTTTTCACATTTTTAGGAGGCTATTTTGCACTCAGGCTTAAGAGTAAATTATATCTTATTTTAGGCTTTAGTGCCGGCGCTGTTATAGGGCTTGCTTTTTTCGACTTGTTGCCGACTGCATTAGAACTTTCGGCTAAACTTTATACGCCCAGAGTAATCGCGGCGGTGGCCTGTTTGGGATTTATTATTTACTTTGTCATAGACTGGTGTGTATTTTATTTTAATAGCCTTGACTGGACAAAAAGCTACAGCGGCCTGCGTGGCGGTATTGCTGCCTTTTGTTTGTGCTTGCATAGTTTCCTGGATGGAGTAACGATCGGGCTGGCGTTTAAGATTTCGCCAAAAGTCGGACTATTGATTGCCGTTGCCGTAATCATACATGATTTTTCGGACGGTATAAATACAACTAATGTGATAACAAAAGGGAAAGGCAGTCGCCGGTCTGCTGTCATCTGGTTAACTGTCAATTCGGTAGCCCCTGTCTTGGGAGCCGGTTCTACATTTTTGTTTCAATTGACAGAGGGGAAGCTGGGAATATTACTGGCACTCGTTTCAGGTTTTTTTTTATACCTCGGAGCAAGTGACTTTATTCCGGAAAGCAGGCTTCATCAGCCCAGGCTGCAAACGCTATTAATGACCTTGTTAGGCGTCTTTGTGATGTTCATTGCGCTGCGTATTGCAGCGGTTTAGCGAAAACAAAACTCGGGGCGAAGGCAGCGGAGCGCTGAACTGCTGATCTTTATGGCTTCTTTGGAGTAAGAAATTTTTCATGTGGTCGACTTGAAGATCGCCTATTCGGAACGCATTTCGCATATATGTCACGTACAGGTTCGCGAGAAATTTGCTAATTCAAAAAGCCTCCTATAATATTGATTAACGACATTCTATAAAGCTTAGTGGAAAGGAAGGGGAGCGGGGTTCCCGGCGCCCCAAACATGAGTTTTTCTAAATGGAATCTTGAAAAAGTTGAGTTTGTAAGCTGCGGGCGTAACCCGCCGGGACAGCGTTTAGTTTGAGTTTATTTTACAAATTCTGCATACGCCTAAGAGTAACCTTGACATTAGCCGATAATACAATAAAACTGAATTTGATGGAAAATCTATTATCACAATTACGCTAAATCCTGACGTAAACCATGGCAAACCCGGGATCAGGAATACCCGGTATATGGTTGAAGCGATAAGGCTTCAATTCTTACGTAGCCACTCGTACGCCCAAAAAACTTGTCCCCGTTAAACTTGGAAATATGGGCTGAAAGAATTGAAGGAATATTTTGAGCGAAATGCGGGACAACTAATTAACCTTTTGGAAGATCGTTCTTTCCTGATCCTTGAAGCGTCAAAAATTTACAATAAAGGTGTTCATTTATCGCCGCTGTTCATGAGTCATAAACACCTACTGAATATGCCAGCTAATCATTTACCCCAATAAAAAACGGCACCAATCGAGCGGTTCGATTTTGTGCCATAAGGCCGGTCTTACGATACAATTCTCGAATCACTTTCTTTTTGATTTAAAGCAACTTTCGAATTTAACGCCAACCCAATCCGGGTGCAACATGCTTCAAAATAGCAGACAGTACGTGTACATTGTAGTCAACGCCTAACGTATTGGGTATCGTCAAAAGCAGCGTATCCGCCTCCTGGATGGCCTCGTCCTGAGCCAACTCTCTGACAAGTCGATCCGGTTCGCCGGCGTAGGATCTTCCGAAGATGGCGCGTTTATCCTGTTCAATATATCCGACCGTATCCCCGTCCCTGGCGTCCCGTCCAAATAAATGTCTGTCCTCATCGGTTATCAATGCGAAAATAGACCGGCTGACCGAAACCCTTGGCTCACGCTGATGCCCTGCCTTTTTCCATGCTTCTTTGAACAACCTGATCTGTTCTGCCTGTTGTACATGGAAAGGCTTGCCGCTTTCGTCGAATTTCAGGGTGGAACTTTGCAGGTTCATACCGTTCTCTGCCGCCCAAATAGCTGTCGCATTGGAGCCTGCTCCCCACCAAATGCGTTCGCGCAACCCCTCCGAGTGGGGTTCCAATCGTAATAGGCCCGGTGGATTAGGAAACATGGGGTGCGGGTTTGGCTGGGCAAATCCAACGCCTTTGAGTTTATCTAAAAATTGCAAGGCTTTCTTGCGTCCCATCTCTTCGGCTGTTTCTCCTGCGGCCGGTTCATACCCAAAATAACGCCACCCATCGATCACTTGTTCAGGCGAACCTCTGCTGATGCCCAATTGCAATCGGCCGCCCGAAATTAAATCAGCGGCTCCGGCATCTTCCACCATGTAGAGGGCATTTTCATACCGCATGTCAACAACACCTGTTCCAATTTCTATCTTGCTTGTTTTTACGCCGATAGCCGATAGTAAAGGAAACGGAGACGCTAACTGAGCCGCAAAATGATGTACCCGAAAATACGCACCATCTAAACCGATTTCTTCGGCAGCAACGGCCAAATCAATGGACTGAAGCAATGTGTCACTCGCCGTACGGGTTTTATAGACTGGATGATTGGACCAATGCCCGAACGATAAAAAACCTATTTTCTTCATAAATCTCTTTTCGATTGCAAATAACCCTTACAAAGATAGATACTATAATTCGTCCCATCTGGTTCGTAAGGATCGCTCCGCTCCTTTATCCGCTGCAAACAAAAACCCCGCGGCTAACACTGCGGGTGCAAGGATGAATCTTGCGGAGAGGGAGGGATTGAGGCTCCGCCGATTATATATTGATTATCAAATTCTTGTTGGCCTGTTGGTGACGATGTCACGAATTTGGCGATTGGCAAAGAACGTAAGCGATTTTCGCAGTGAAAAGGTACGAAATAATAGGCATTCCCGCGAGGAATTTCAGCTTTTTCTAACAGCATGTCTAAGAACTTGTATTTGATAAACTGAGGTCGCAACCCGCTCAGGGCAACGGTTGTTTATTTTTCACCGCTGTTCATGAATCATGAATACCTACCAAAAGCAGAAACGGTACAAACCCGGCTAAGCATTTCACTGAAAGCACCCACCAGTTTGTTCAGTAAAATTGCTTGTTCATTTAAAATGAACAGACGAAATAATTGAAAACAGTTATCTAATGGGCAGAAAACAGTGAAGGATTCCGGGGAACGGCAGAAATGGTTAGAATACTCGCAAGTTCGTATTCAGGGTTGCACGCTAACTATCAGCCAATATGCAAAAAATATTATTAGTTATCGAAAATGCCCCTGACAACAATCTCTGGGGGCGTGTGTCTTTCGAAGGAAATCTAATAGTGGATTCCGCTCCGTCCACGGAATTACTCGGAATAAAAATTGCAAAAATCCTACGCGACTTGCACGGGGTCAATCCCGCATCCATAGAATTTGAGACCACTTACGACGATACTGCTTTCTGAGCCCTCAAGTCTTTTCCAATAGGTGAAAGTAGTTTTTTGGATCTATACATTTTTATTTACCATTGTGGCCAATTCGGAATTTTCAAAATAAGCTATTAAGGAAGCGCGACAAGGATATGTCCCCATTATTTCTTTTTAGAGGCACTACCGTGGGATTTAAGGGCAATAAAGCAGCGATCACAGTCCCTTACACCAGCACCTCCACGCATCCGGTGAAGGCGCTCTGGTTTGGATTGGAGTGCCTGCCAAGAAATCCGAGCAATGCGGTTATCTATCTCGCAAATATCGAGGACCTGGCTCATCTAAAGACCATGCAAAACTTCTTGGCTTCAGTTGAAGATGAGCTTGCTTTTCGAATAAAGCCTGAAAAGTTCTACCCCTTCTGTGAAGGGTATGTCCACGTTACCGAAATGCAGGGAATTTTGGGGCTTTTCGGAATAGATGGATACCAAATAGTTACGAAGAAGAACATAACCTTTCATTGCGAAGTCACGCCGCCATTGAGCCGCGGCACTGTCGATTTAATCGTGGCAGAAATGCGGAAAAAACTAAAAAAATGAGTAACTTGTACCAGTTTAAAGGAATTTCTCGGATGAAACAACCGATGGAGTTGACCATATTAGGGCGGGCAGGAAAGAAAGTCATGCAAAAGCTTTCAAAGAGATATTTTATATCCCGCAAGAAAAGGTGGCTGTTTTTGGATTTCGCTGAAATGAACGTCCCGTTGCACAGCCAGTTTGACGTCCTGCTAAAGGGGGATAATAAGGCGCTGATCCCCTCTTTTTACAGAGTGACAGTATTAGAATGCATCGATCAATTCGGTAACCAGTTAACCGCTATACCGGAGGGTTACAAGACGATATGCCGGCTTGAATTCCATCCGAGGGTTCCCGCAGCAATAAACGAATTGCCTTCCTTTGACACCTGGAAGAGTAACCCTTCCCATATTACTCTTGCCAATCTTTCCGATTTGCAGTTGGCCATTGCCGATCCTTTTGTAAATGATCTTTCCTCGTTAGCTTACTTTTCGGTCCTCGAACAAATGACGGCTAAAAATCCGGTTCGTTCGGTATCTGATTTCTACTCTCTATTGGAGAAAAAATTCAAGATGGATAAGAACCAAGCCGATAGAGTTTTAGGAGTATTCATGCAGATGGGAAAGATCAAACGAACCATTGACAATAACATTGAATTGGTGCCAGCTGTTTAGATTTGTCTCTGTTCCATTCATGACTTCATCATTAACAGCTACCTTTCCGAGAAGCCATCACTATAAATACTGTAAGGTCAAACCCATCTAATGAAATGCTGAAAGTGTTGTAAGCTCATCCTTGACTTACGCCTAGGTTAAATAGAATTCAAGTGAGTCTTTAAAATTAAGGAATGTTGCTCCAACCCCTTCTACCACGTTTTTATATTTCGCCAATATAGGTTTATATTCTTGATAAACTTCATCTACGTTTATCAATCCATACCATTCGTGCGGATAGCATTGCCGCACAATTAATAAAATAAAACTATAGGGCTCCAAAATGCACTTAAATCCTATTCGAA
>DATJMG010000284.1:0-7261 GCA_035508835.1 Puia sp. | reverse complement strand
CAGCACGGGTAGCATGCAGGGCATCATCGACCCTGTCCTTCTTTTCCTTCATTTCCACCTCGGTCGCAGCGCCGACATACAGAACGGCAACCCCGCCAGCCAATTTGGCTAGGCGCTCTTGCAGCTTTTCTTTGTCATAATCGGAAGTTGTCGTCTCGATCTGCTGTTTGATCACATTAACCCGGAAAGTTATATCTTCCTTTTTACCTTTGCCACCGACAATTGTGGTATTGTCCTTGTTGATAGTAACAGAAGCGGCGCTACCCAATGATTTCAGATCAGCATTTTCCAACTTTTGCCCTTGATCTTCAGTAATTACTGTCCCGTTTGTGAGGGTAGCAATGTCCTGAAGCATTTCTTTACGGCGATCACCAAAACCCGGCGCTTTTACAGCAGCGACTTTGATGGTTCCACGCAGCTTGTTGACCACGAGAGTAGCCAGCGCTTCCCCTTCCAGGTCTTCTGCGATGATCAGCAGCGGACGACCGCTCTGCGCTACCTTTTCCAAAGTGGGGATCATATCCTTCATCGCCGAGATCTTCTTGTCGTAGATCAGGATATACGGAGTCTGCAGCTCGGCTTCCATCTTCTCGCTGTTAGTTACGAAATAAGGGGAGATATAGCCACGGTCGAACTGCATCCCTTCAACGACTTCAACCGTCGTATCCGTACCCTTCGCCTCTTCCACCGTGATAACACCTTCCTTCCCAACCTTGCCGAAAGCCTGCGCGATCAGCTTGCCGATATTGGCGTCATTGTTGGCAGAGACCGACGCCACCTGCTCGATCTTGTTCTTGTCATTGCCGATCGTCTGGGACTGAGCTCCCAGACTGGCAACTACCTTTTCAACCGCTTTGTCGATGCCCCGTTTCAAGTCCATCGGATTGGCACCGGCAGCCACATTCTTCAGACCCTCACTGATAATGGACTGAGCCAGTACGGTAGCAGTCGTCGTCCCGTCACCGGCAATATCAGCCGTCTTGGAAGCTACTTCCTTCACCATCTGGGCACCCATGTTCTCGATCGGATCTTCCAGCTCGATCTCCTTCGCCACCGTCACCCCATCCTTCGTAATGGAAGGAGCACCAAATTTCTTTTCCAGCACAACATTCCGGCCCTTGGGACCCAGGGTCACCTTGACGGCATTGGCCAGTACATCCACGCCCTTCTTCATCTTGTTGCGGGCTTCAATATCAAAAAAGAGTTGTTTTGCCATAATATTTCAGTTTTAATGAAATTATACAATTGCTAAAATGTCAGATTCCCGCATGATCAGGAAATCATCGCCTTCGATCTGGATCTCGGTACCGGCATACTTGCCATATAATACGGTATCGCCAATCTTCACCGTCACCGGCTCATCCTTTTTTCCCGGACCTGCGGCTACGACTGTACCGCGCTGCGGCTTTTCTTTCGCCGTGTCGGGAATGATAATACCGCCGGCAGTTTTTTCTTCAGCTGGAGCTGGCTTCACAATTACCCGGTCTGCTAAAGGGGTAACGTTTAACTTTTTGCCCATAGTTGTATCGATTTTTGTTTTGATGAAAGATTCCACCCTGCCAGAACGCAGGCTCGCAAAGCTACACGAATTTTATACCAAACCCCTCCAAATCCCTCATAGTTGCCATAATAACAGTTTGTTTGAACAGGTCAACCCGCCACCTTGCCCGGCTCGTGTCAATTTTTCATGCAGACCGGCTGTTTGGCAGCATCCGGCGAAAATACCGATAACCGGCTGATTGTCACGGCTGGACTACCTGCCCTTCATACCGGTACAGCAGATCGCCCAACTGGCTGACCAACTGATCCGACAATCCGCGTCCAAGAGCGGACTGGCCCAGATCATACGCAAATTCATTGAAAGCCGCACTATCGACAGGCATCGAAATATTGGAATTGGAGTCCGGATTGTGCGCGGCAAACATATCCGGCCCCGTATAACTGTAGTCCTTCGCCCCCGCAGCCACCGCCAGGAAATTGGTGATATTGAGGCTCAATTTGTCATACTCCGTTGCCGACGTATGTGACGTGTCCTCCTGCACCATTATGGTGAAATAGCTGTTGATCAGCGTATCGGCCTGAATGATGAGGAGCGCCGTATCCACGATCGACCGGATGGTCAGATACCCCTGCTCCACCGTCTGACCGTAATCGGCCGGATCGCTCACCACCACCGTTCCACCCAGCGAATCATAGAAGGTCCGGCCACCCCCGGAAGAACTGCTCTTATGACAGGAAGGGCTCAACGCCGCCGTTATCATCATCCCGGCTACAATAGCCGCCGTCAGGGCCGTCTTTCTCATCTTCAAGGCACGTTTAAAAAAGATGCTTCAGAAATTCATAAATTCTATTGGTTGCAGGCATCGCCGTCATCGGACATCCCCCGGACACCTCCGCCGCCGCAGGCAGATACCGCTTCGCATGGCTGTAGGGCAGACTATCCCGGAATCCCCTAACGATCAGCCCGGGATTCGCCTTCGCCGGCCAATACGTAAATACAGCGATCGCCGTCCGCGGATTGACGAGCACATGATCCACCCCCCGCTGCCGTGATAACCACGCCGCAATCCTGTCCGCATCCGCCCGTTCGATCTTCTGATGCAGGTCGATCCGCACCATGCCCCGCGAATGCGCATCCGCCCGCGGCCTCGTCACCACATAGATATGCACGCCGAGTACAGCCGCCCCCAACCCCATTACCGCAAGTATCGTCCGGACGATCTTCATCCCGCGCAAATTAACTAAAAAAAGCGACGGGACGATCGCACCGAAAAATCCTATATTTGCCCCCGCAAACAACGCAAAGCTCTTGTAATGATCAGCAGAAGAAACATCCGGGTGAAAGTCATGCAGACCCTTTACACGCTGGAAGCGCAGGAAACACCCGCCAAACCGGGCGAGGCCGCCCGGATCTTGCAGAAACATTTCGATCAGTCCCGGCAATTATTAACCTACCTCATATATTGCATCACCGAGATCGCCCGCTACGCCGAGACCGACTCCCGCCTTAGAGCCTCCAAACATCTCCCCAGCGACAGCGACCTCCACGTCAATACCAAACTCGCCGGCAACGAACAACTCTGGAAGATCCTCGAAGACCCCTCCTGGCGTTCGGCCGCCGCAGCCGACAAACCCCACCTCCAGGATAACAAAGAACTGATCCGCCGACTCTACCAGGAACTCGCCGCAACCGAAGAATACGCGACCTACACCGCCGCCCGGGGCCGTGAACGCAAATCAGAAAAGGAGATCATCGAATATATCTTCTCCACCATCCTGCTCCCCAATGAAACCTTCCTTGCCCACATAGAAGAACTATTCACCAATTGGGACGACGACGGCGAAATGATCTGCCAGATCATTATGAGCTACCTCGCCAAACCCGGCTCCCTCAACTTCCAGGAGATCATCAGCCCCGACAAAAAAGAGTTTGCCGTCAGCCTCCTCGAAACCGTGCTGGACAAAAGGGAAGTGATCCTGGAATTGATCCGCCCCCGGCTAAAGAACTGGGACGCGGAACGCATCGCCACCCTCGACATGATCACCATGCAAATGGGCGTGGCTGAATTCCTCTATTTCGAAACCATCCCGCCCAAAGTCACCATCAATGAATATATAGACCTGGCCAAAGATTACAGCACCCCCCAAAGCGGACAATTCGTCAACGGCATCCTCGACAATATCCATAAGGACCTCGTCCGCGAAGACAAGATGCACAAGGTCAATTTCAAAGCGAACTAGGCGATACAATCCAAAAACCCGTACGTTTGCAAAAAATTACCTTGCCCATGCGCTTTCTGCACTCCTTCTCCCTGCCCGGCAGCGCCCTCCTGGCAGCGACCCTCCTTGCCGGCTGTGTCGGCGGGGACAACCGGGCCATCGCCATGCAACAGGTCATGCGCGACTCCGCCCGCTATACCTCCATCCAATGGCTGGACTCGACAAAGGACTTCGGGACCGTCCCGGAAGGACAGAAAATAAATGTTGACTTCCGCTTCCGCAATACCGGCACCACTCCCCTGGTGATCACCCAGGTGAGGCCCAGTTGCGGCTGTACCATCGCCGAACAGCCGCAGGAACCCATCGCACCCGGCGCAGAAGGCCACATCAGCGCCATCTTCAACAGCCAGGGCCACCCCGGCGCCAATCGTAAGACCTTATTCGTCACGGCCAATACCAAAGGAGCCCAAAACTACTCTCTGCACTTCACTGTCGTAGTGAACAGGAAAACATCGTAAAACATCCACACAAACAATACAACAATGACGAATTCTTTTTCAATTGTTCTTTTGCAAGCCGCTAATCCCAATATGGGCGTCTATAACATTTTGCTGATCGGGGGCATGATCCTGGTCTTCTGGCTGTTCATGATCCGCCCCCAGGCAAAAAAACAGAAGCTCGCCAAGAAGTTCCAGGAGGAAATGCAGAAAGGCGATAAGATCGTAACCATCGCCGGCATCCACGGTAAAGTATACCGCGTCAATGACGATGGGACCATCGACCTGGAAGTGAGCCCGGGCAGCTACCTGAAGATCGAAAAAAGCGCGATCTCCATTGAATGGTCACAGAATGCCAATAAAGCCATCACGGCACCCGCCGATAAAAAATAACCCGCGATCAGTTCCGCCCCCTCCATATTCCGCGTCGGCCTCACCGGCGGCATCGGCTCCGGCAAAAGCACGATCGCACAGATCTTCGAAGTATTGGGTATTCCCGTCTCCTATGCCGATCAGGAAGCCAGACGAATAATGAACGAAGACCCCGGGCTGCGACAGCAGATCATCGATCAATTCGGGCCCGGGGCCTACAACACTGCAACCGGCGCCCTCAACCGACCCTGGATGGCCGCTCAGGTCTTCTCCGACCCCGCGCGGCTCGCAACTCTCAACTCCCTTGTCCACCCCGCCACCATCCGCGACGGCGAACGCTGGATGCAGTCGATGGCCGGCCACGCACCCTACGCGATCCGCGAAGCCGCCCTGATCTTTGAAACCCCCTCCGCAGGACACCTCGATTTTATCATCGGGGTCCATGCCCCGCTGTCACTGCGCATCCACCGCACCATGGAGCGCGACCGCCTCACCCGGGACGACGTCCTGCAACGCATGCGCTACCAGGTAGATGAAGAAATTAAAATGAGCCTTTGCGACGCCGTCATTCAAAACGATGACCGGCAGGCCGTCCTGCCCCAGGTCCTGGCCCTGCATCAACGTCTGCTGCAACTAGCCGGTGAGTCCGCCCAACCTACTTAAGCCTCCCCAACGCTTCTCTGATCCTCCCCCACGCTTTCTCAATGTTGGGAAGACTATTGGCAAACGAAAACCGCACGCAGCGCGGCTCCCCGAACGCATCCCCCATGACCGACGAAACATGCGCCGTATTCAACAGGTACATGCTGAGATCCCCGGAATTGCGGATCGTCGTGACCCCGTCGCTCTTGCCAAAATATGCCGAGACATCAGGAAACACATAAAAGGCCCCCTGCGGCTCGAAGCACCGTAAACCCGGTATCGCATTCACCAGTTCCATCGTCCGCTTCCGCCGCTCCGTAAACTGCCGGACCATCTCGAGCGACGGCGCCAGATCGGCCGTCAACGCTACCACCGCCGACTTCTGCGCAATACTGTTCGTCCCGCTGGTGAACTGTCCTTGCAGCTTCTCACAAG
Organism: Puia sp.; assembly: GCA_035508835.1. Classification (GTDB taxonomy): domain Bacteria; phylum Bacteroidota; class Bacteroidia; order Chitinophagales; family Chitinophagaceae; genus Puia. The sequence continues at coordinate 1,595 of DATJMG010000284.1, read as the reverse complement.
CCCTGGCAATCTCGACCTGCGCCGCAATATACCCTAACCGCCACCCGGTCATCGCAAACCCCTTGCTGAGCCCATTCACGATGATGACCCGGTCCTTCAGATCGGCAAACTGCGCGATGCTCTCATTCCTGCCTACGAAATTGATGTATTCGTATATTTCATCCGAAATGATGCAGACATCCGGATGCTTCCGGAAAACCTCCGCCAACGCACCCAGCTCCGCTTTGCTGTATACCGCTCCGGACGGATTACAGGGCGAGGAGAACAGAAAAGCTTTCGTTCGCGGCGTGACGGCAGCCTCCAGTTGGGCCGGCGTGATCTTGTATCCGCTCTCCAGGGTCGTATGCACCTCGACCACCTTTCCGCGGGCGATCTTCACCAACTCGGAATACGTCACCCAGTAAGGGGTTGGAATGATGACCTCATCACCTTCGTCTACCAGCGCCAGGATCACATTGGCCAGGCTTTGCTTGGCGCCCGTCGATACCACGATATTTTCCGGTTTATACTCCAGTTGATTATCCCGCCTGAACTTGACACAGACTGCCTCCCGCAGATCGGCATACCCCGCGACCGGAGTGTAGTGGCTCCAGTTGTCATCGATCGCTTTTTTAGCCGCCGCCTTGATATGGCCGGGCGTGTCAAAATCAGGCTCACCGAGGCTGAGGTCGATCACATCGATGCCTTTCGCTCTCAATTCGCGGCCAAGCTTGGCCATTTTAAGGGTCTCCGGCTCACTGAAGCGGGAAAGAAGGGAAGATAATTGCATAGTTTGATAAAATTCGGGCGCTAAAGTACGGAAATTTGAGCGGCCAAAAGGTGGAAAAACCTATATTTGCCGTTCCATAAAAAACAATCGAAACCTCCAATGAGAGCACTGGTAAGTATTTTTGCTGCTTTATTGATCATCATCTCCCTGTACCAGCTTTCCTTTACCTGGTTCGTCAACAAGCATGAATCGGCGATGGAAGCGAAAGCGAAACAGATGGTCAACCGCCTGTACCCGATAAAACCCGCCGCGAAATATCCAGGTGACAAAGAAGCGCAGGCTTCCTATCAGGATACCCTCGATCAGGCATACAATCACATCAAGGATAGTCTATTCAAAGCAACCGGCGATACGAAGATCACATGGTGGGGAACTACTTACCAGAAATCGAAAGAAAGCGAACTGCTGCTGGGCCTCGACCTCCAGGGCGGGATCAGCGTAACCCTCAACATCGCGCTGGACGGGCTGATCAAGAGCCTCTCCAATAACCCGCGCGACCCGCAGTTGCTGCAGGCGATCAGCATGGCGCAGCAAAAGGAGCTGACCAACAACGGCAACCTGATCGACCTGTTCGCGGAATCCTACAAAGAGATCAACCCTACCGGCCACCTGGCACCGCTTTTCTCCAATACCAACCGCAACAAGCTGACCTACGACGCCAGCGACGCCGCTGTCATCAGTTACCTTCATGACCAGGCCAATGCCGCCATGCACCAGACCTATGAGGTCATTAATCAACGCATCAACCAGTTCGGCGTTGCCCAACCGAGCATCAGCCTCGACGAGAACCGCGCCATCATCAACGTGGAGCTCGCCGGCGCTACCG
>DATJMG010000283.1:0-4746 GCA_035508835.1 Puia sp. | reverse complement strand
GCCCAGGTCCATACCATCGAGCGGCAGAAGAAGTTGTTCGAGGCCAACAAACAGTTTGCCTTCATTAAGAAATATCCCAATATCAAATTTTTCTTCGGCGACGGCTATGAAGGCCTGCCCACCTATGCCCCTTTCGATAAGATCATCGTCACCGCCGCCGCGCCCCGGATCCCGCCAAAGCTGGTCGAACAGCTCAAACCCGGCGGCCGGATGGTCATTCCCGTGGGCGAAGGCAATGTCCAGCAGATGCTTCGCCTTACCCCTCAGCCCGACGGCACCATCCTCGAAGAGACCTTTGATAATTTTTCCTTCGTGCCGCTTCTGGGGGGCAAGAACAGCTAGCCGCCTTGCCACTCCAGCCCCCCGCTATTCCAGCCCCCCTCCAGCCCCCCCGCGCCGCGGTCATAGAAATTCCACAACCTGGTCGAGCACTCCCTGGTCTTTGTATATCTTTTTGTGCCCCAGACCGGTCGTAAACAGGAATTGAATATTCGGATGGTTATCCCCCTGGATCTGTTTTGCCGCCGCCAGCGGCACCACCGCATCTCCCTCGTCCTGCACATACAGGATCTTCACCGCCAGCGACCCGATGGCGCGCCGGAGTGAATACCAGTCCAGCGGATGCCCGGCGATCTCATTGGCGTATTCGCCCACCTCCTGCACGACGGGACCCGGAAGCTGCAGCGCGCCTGCCCACTCGCCGAATGCCTGTGCGATCCCGGGCGCCGGCGCCATCAGCACCAGCCGGCACTCCCCGTCGAGCGGCATATCCTCCAGCGATAACGCCAGCGCCAGCCCGCCGAGCGAATGCGCTATCCAGGAATGGAAGGGGCCATAGTTCTGCTCCACCGCAGACAACAGCTGCACATAATCGGTGATGAACAGCCGCTTTCCACCCGACAGCCCATGGCCGGGTGCATCGAAGGCCACCACTTCATAGCCTTTCTTGAGCAGCGAAGCGATATAATTGCCCCAAACCCGCGTGGCCGACTCGAAACCATGCGCGATGAGGACTTTCCTGGGCGCCGCGGTTTCAGCCGAAGGCCGCAGCACATCCGAATACGGCTGCCAGCGATGACCACGGACCGGATGACCGTTCTGTCGAAAGGTGAGGGACTCGCCGGTCTCGAAGATCGGCGGCAGCTTGCCCTTGCGTCGCTTCCGGGGCGTAATGAACAACCGAAAGGCCCTTTTCGCCGATTTGCGCAGGCTGACAAGCGAAAGAATATTTAGCTGCGCACGCGTATATCGCGTTGTGAGTTTTTGCTTTAATTTCATGCTGTTCCAGGGCCGATTGTCCGGCCGCTACAAAAATACAGTATGAAGACGGTTATTATCGGTTCCGGAAATATTGCCACCGTTCTGGGCGAGACCATTGCCGCCGCAGGCCACCCCGTTCTGCAGGTCGTGGCCCGCAATGAAGCGCGCGCATCCGCTCTGGCCGGAACCCTTGGCTGCCCCTGGACAACCCGTTATAGCGAGATCCATCCCATGGCCGACCTGTATATCGCTGCACTAAGCGACACCGCGCTGGAGACACTCGGCAACCACCTGACCCTGCCGGACCGGCTGGTCGTCCATACGGCCGGCGCAACCCCCGCCCATGCCCTTCAACCCGTTACCGATCGTTACGGGGTCCTCTATCCCCTCCAGTCCCTCCGCGCCGACGTCCGGCCCATTCCGCGATTCCCCGTGCTCGTCGATACGGCACAGCCTGACGACCTTCCGGTTTTGACTACCTTCGCCCACACCCTTACCGATCAGGTCCAATCGGCCGACGACACCACCCGCCTGAAACTCCACCTCGCCGCCACCCTCGTTAATAATTTTACCAATTATCTTTACACCCTGGCAGCCGGGTACTGCCGCCGGGAGAAACTTGACTTCGAGCTTCTCCTGCCCCTGATCCGGGAGACCGCCGGCCGCCTCGACCGATATGCCCCCGGCGCCGTCCAGACCGGACCCGCTGCCCGGGGCGATGGAAATACGATTGCCCGACATATTGAATTATTGAACAATTATCAGGAAATTAGGATTTTATACGAGTTATTTACAAATTTAATAGAAGAGCATTATCACCATGAGCGTATTGGAAAAATTTAAGTCGATCCGGACATTTGTATTCGACGTCGATGGCGTCATGACCGATGGCAGCGTACATGTTTTTGAGACCGGCGAGCAGGTCCGCAGGATGAGCACCCGTGACGGCTATTCCCTGCAACTGGCCATCAGGAAAGGTTATCGCGTCGTGGTTATTTCGGGCGCCCTTTCAGAAGGCGTCCGCCAGCGCCTGCACTACCTCGGCATCCGGGACATCTTCCTGGAGATCCACGACAAGGTGGCCGTCTTGCGGCAGTATGCCAAAGACCATGGGATCGATGCGGACGATATGCTCTATATGGGGGACGATATCCCGGACTATCTTCCGATGCAATTTGTCGGATTGGCCTGCGCCCCTGCCGACGCCGCACCGGAGATCCGCCATATCGCCGCCTACATCTCTTCTTTTAACGGCGGCCAGGGCTGCGTGCGGGATGTGATCGAGAAGGTTCTGAAGCTGAATGGCCAATGGGAACTCAATACAACAGTCGCTTCTAAATAAACCCGCAGCATGGCTTTACTTTCCGCCTTCTTACGCCTTATCCGCTGGCCCAACCTGGTCTTCATCGGCCTGACCCAGGTGCTGTTCTACTTTATCGTGATCATCCCCGGCTACAATTGGCCTTATGACGCCTACCACAACCCCATCCTCGGCCCCAGGCTCTTCTTTTGCATGTGCGCCGCTTCCATCCTGATCGCCGCAGCCGGCTATATCATCAACGATTATTTCGACCTCAATATCGACCGCGTCAATAAGCCGTCGAAACTGGTCATTGAAAAGGCCATCAAGCGCCGTTCCGCGATCCTGTGGCACTGGTTCCTATCCGGCATAGGGGTCCTGCTGAGCGTTTATGTCAGCTGGAAACTCCGCAACCCCATCGTCGGCCTGGCCAATATCGGCTGTGTGATCCTGCTCTGGTTCTACAGCACGACGTTCAAACGAACCCTCCTCATCGGGAATGTGGTGATCTCCCTGCTGACAGCCTGGGTCATCCTCGTGCTCTTTGTCTGCGAGATCCGCCTCCCATATGGCTATAACCTCAGCCGGACGTTCAAATACGCCATCGTTTACGGCGGTTTTGCTTTTATCATTTCCCTGATCCGGGAAGCGGTCAAGGACATCGAAGACGTCGACGGCGATACCCGCGACGGCTGCCGCACCATGCCCATCGTCTGGGGCATCAACGTCGCCAAAGTTTTTACCGCCACGTGGCTGGTTGTCCTCATCAGCGCGCTGGTTGTTATCCAGTTCTATTTCCTCCCGCGCGCCGAGTGGATCATGATCGCCTATGGCATCCTCTTCATCGACCTGCCGCTGCTTTGGATCCTCCGAAAGCTCTATCAAGCCCGCATAAAAAACGACTATCATCTGCTCAGCGGCGTCATCAAAGGGGTGATGCTTGCAGGCATCCTTTCAATCGTCCTGCTCATATGGCCATGAACCCCACCCAACGGATCGTCCTCGCTTCCGGCTCCCCCCGTCGCAAACAGCTCCTCGAATGGGCCGAGATCAGTTTCGATATCATCACCCGGGATACGCCCGAGACCTGGCCTCCCGGCTTGCCCACGGCAAAAGTCCCCATCCATATCGCCCGCAGCAAAGCCATCGCGGTGCAGCAGGCCATCGGCCCGGAACGACTCATCATTGCCGCAGATACCGTGGTGGTCCTGAACAATGAGGTCATCGGCAAACCCAGGGACCGCACCGATGCGATCGACATCCTCACCCGGCTCGCCGGCCGGCGGCATGACGTGATCACCGGCGTCGCCCTGCTCAAAGGCACCGCCGAACGATCCTTCGCCGACACCACCGCCGTCTGGTTCCATGACCTGACGACCGCCGAGATCGAGGGTTACGTCGATCGCTACCATCCTTTCGACAAAGCCGGCGCCTATGCCATCCAGGAATGGATCGGCGTGGTCGGCATCCGCCGCATCGAAGGGGATTTCTATAACGTGATGGGATTGCCGGTGAGCAGAGTTGTCCGGGCGTTACGCGATTTTTGAGCTACCTTTCCATCCGGAGGAGTAAGATCATGCGCGAAGAGCTGTTACATTTCATCTGGCAATCCCGCTATTTTAACCACCGGGAATTAATAACCGAAGCCGGCGACCCCCTGTTCATTCACTATCCCGGCGATCCCAACACCGACCAGGGACCCGATTTCAAAGACGCTCGCATAACCATCGGCGATACCCCGCTGGAAGGCCATGTGGAGCTGCATGTCCGGACCACCGACTGGCTCCGCCACAGTCATACCGGCGATCCCCATTACCGATCCGTTATCCTGCATGTTGTCTGGGAGAACGATACCATTGCACCGCCGGCTGACATCCCCATCCTTACCCTCTGCGGCCGCACCCCGAAATCACTTTTACCCCGTTACCGGCTGTTCATGAGCGCCCGCAACTTTGTTCCCTGCGAACCGCTGCTGCCCGCTTCGACCATCCCATGGTCCGCTCCCTCGCCGGCTCCGTGGCCCCGTTTCCGCCAAACTCTCCTCCTTCAACGCCTCAACCACCGCACCGCGCTCATCCGCGCCCTCCTGGATGAAAACCGTCCGCATTGGGACGAAACTATCTTCCGGCTGATCGCCCGCAGCCTCGGCCAGCCCGTCAATACCGACGCCTTCCTGGAGATCGCCC
>DATJMG010000282.1:0-15605 GCA_035508835.1 Puia sp. | reverse complement strand
GCGGACACGTTAAAGCTGGCCATGAAGGAAGGATTGACGCCCGATGGCGCGGACAAGTTCCTGTTCAATCTGGCGCCGTTTGTCGTCATCGTCGTAGCCATGCTGATCCTGGCGCCGATGGCTTTTGCGCGGGGAACGCAGATCTGGGATCTCAATATCGGCGTGTTGTATATTTCCGCCATTTCTTCCCTGAGCGTGATCGGGATCCTGATGGCGGGCTGGGCGAGTAACAACAAGTATTCGCTGCTGGGAGCGATGCGCAGCGGCGCGCAGATCGTCAGCTATGAGCTGTCCGCGGGGATCTCGGTCATTTCCATCGTCGTGCTGACGGGCAGTCTGCGGATCTCGGATATTATCGCGTCCCAGCAGGATGGCTGGTGGCTGTTCAAGGGGCATATTCCGGCGATCATTTCGTTTGTCATTTTTATCATCGCCGTCACGGCGGAGACGAACCGGGCGCCGTTCGATCTGGCGGAAGCGGAATCGGAGCTTACGGCCGGATTCCATACGGAATACTCGGGGATGAAGTTTGCGTTGTTCTTCCTGGCGGAGTACGTGAATATCTTTATTGTGTGCGGGATAGCCGCGACATTGTTCCTGGGGGGGTGGATGCCGTTACATATCGGTCATTGGGCGGGGTTCAACCGGGTGATGGATTATATCCCGTCGTCGCTGTGGTTCCTGGGAAAGACGTTCCTGCTGATCTTCGTGATCATGTGGTTTCGCTGGACGTTTCCCAGGTTGCGGATCGATCAGCTGCTGAACCTGGAGTGGAAGTATCTGTTGCCGATCAGCCTGGTGAATTTGTTATTGATGACGTTGATTGCGATCGAAGGATGGTATTTTTGACGCAGTGCGCCTGATGGGGGCGTTAAAATTATTAAAATGGCTATAAAAAAATATATTTCGGAGGTGTTCGGCGCGGTGCGGTCCCTGTTGAAAGGGATGCGGTTGACCGGCTATTATTTTACTCATCGGAAGGAGATCATCACCCAGCAATATCCGGATAACAAGGCGGAGATGAAGCTGCCGGAGCGCTTCAGGGGTGAGGTGGTCATGCTGCATGATGAGAAGAATGAACATGCCTGCACGGGTTGTACGGCCTGCGAGCTGGCCTGCCCGAACGGGACGATCAAGATCATTACCAAATTCGATGTGACACCGGAGGGCAAGAAGAAGAAGGCGCTGGATACCTTTATTTACCATCTTGAACTATGTACGATGTGTAATTTGTGTATCGAAGCCTGCCCTACGGATGCCATCAAAATGGCCCAAAATTTTGAACATAGTGTATACGACCGAAGCCAGCTGACAAAAAAATTAAATAAACCGGGTTCTAAAATCAGAGAGGGCGTTGAATAATGAGCGCGTCTGCCGTCGTCTTCTATATCCTTTCGGTCGCGATCCTGGTTTCCGCCCTGCTGGCGGTGACTTCGAGGAAAATATTCCGGTCGGCCATCTGGCTTTTGTTCTCTCTTACGGGTATTGCGGGATTGTATTTCTGGCTGCAGATGGAATTCGTCGCGGCGGTCCAGATCGTGGTGTATGTCGGCGGGATCGTGGTGCTGATCATCTTTTCTATTTTTCTTACGCAGCAATCGGGCAAGGATCTGCCGAAGCCGGTGAGGAGGAGGGCGGTGTTCGCCATCCTGGCGGCTTGTGCGGGGTTCGTGTTGACATGCATGGTGCTGCGGGGATATGCGTTTCCATCGCCGGCGGCCGGCGGGGGTCCTGTAGCCAGCGTAGGCAGTATCGGGGCACAACTGCTCAACACGTCGGAACATGGGTATGTATTGCCCTTTGAAGTGATCAGTATCCTGCTCCTGGCGGCCATGATCGGGTGTATTGTCATTGCTATGAAAACAAAACCGGATAAGAAATGAACCAGGTACCCTTGATACATATTCTGTTCCTGAGTACGGCGCTTTTTTTTGTCGGGATGTATGGCTTGCTGACGCGGCGGAACCTGATCACGATGCTGATGTCGGTGGAACTGATCCTGAATAGTGCGAATATAAATTTTGTCGCCTTTAACCGATATCTGTATGCGGACCGGCTGGACGGCGTATTCTTTTCGCTGTTCATTGTGGCGATTGCGGCGGCGGAAGCGGCGGTAGCGATTGCGATCATCATCAATTTATACCGGAATTTCAAGTCCATCGATGTGGAGGCGGCGGATGAAATGAAATTCTGAAAACTGCGAAAATCGGGTGGACCCCGTTGAAACTCAATTATGCCAAACTCTGTTTATATCGTCCTGATCCCGTTATTGCCCCTGGCGGGTTTCGTCGTCCTGGGCTTGTTCGGCAGGAGATTTTTTTCACGTTCCGCCGGTTTATTGGGAACGGGCGTTGTGCTGGTTTCCGCGGTGCTGGCGGTGTGGGTGGCATGGCGGTACCTGGGGGCGGGTTGGACGGACGGGCATTTCGGGCAGTATGTTCCCGTGCGGTGGAACTGGCTGACGTTCTCGCCCGGGATTTCTATAGAGATGAGCATTATCCTGGACCCGATATCGGTGATGATGATCTTTGTGGTGACTTTTATCTCCCTGATGGTCCATATCTACAGTCTGGGGTATATGAAGGGGGAGCCCAGGTATGCGACTTATTATTCCTTTCTCAATCTTTTTACGTTTTCCATGCTGGGGCTGGTGCTGGCGGGGAATATTTTCGAGACTTATATCTTCTGGGAATTGGTGGGGTGCTCCTCTTTCCTGCTGATCGGCTATTATTTCGACCGGCCGTCGGCTGTCCGGGCGGCCAATAAGGCGTTTATCGTCACGCGGTTTGCCGATCTGGGGTTCCTGATAGGGATATTGATCCTGTCGTTTCATGCGGAGACGCTGGATTTCAGGACGCTGATCGAGCGGCTTACGCAACCGGGGCCGCTGCTGACCGGTATTATGACCGCTTCTTTCCTGGGGATCTCGCTGTTGTCGTGGGGGCTGGTGCTGGTATTTATGGGCGGGGCAGGAAAGTCGGCGATGTTTCCCCTGCACATCTGGCTGCCGGATGCGATGGAGGGCCCTACGCCGGTCTCGGCGCTGATCCATGCGGCCACGATGGTGGTAGCGGGAGTGTACCTGGTTGCGAGGTTATATCCCGTGTATATGTATCCCGTAACGGACGCATCGCAGGTGGTCCTCTATGTCGGGGCGTTGTCCGCCCTGCTTGCTGCGGTCATTGCCTGTACCCAGACGGATATCAAGCGGGTGCTTGCGTATTCGACGATGTCGCAGATCGGGTATATGATGTTTGCCCTGGGGACGGTTCACTATTCCGGGGAGGCGGCGACGCTCGGGTATACGGCAGCGATGTTCCACCTGTTCACGCATGCTTTTTTTAAGGCGCTGTTGTTCCTCTGTGCGGGGGTGATCATTCACCGGGTGCATAGCAATGAAATGACGGCTATGGGGGGATTGAGGCGGGCGCTGCCGCTGACGCATGTTTGTTTCCTGATCGCATGTCTGGCGATTTCGGGGATACCGCCTTTTGCGGGATTCTTTAGTAAGGAGGATATTTTGCTGGCGGCATGGAATGCGAATAAACCGGTCTACTATATCGGGTTGTTTACGTCGGGGCTGACGGCGTTCTATATGTTCAGGTTGTATTTTTCGGTGTTTTGGGGCCGGCCGATGGTGGGGAGTGGTGATCACGGGGCGGGGGGACGTCACGAGGCCGGGGGACATCACCGGGAGGCGCCGTTTACGATGAAGCTGCCGCTCGTGATCCTGGCGTTAGGGGCGGTCTTTGCCGGGTGGGTGCCTTTTTCGCGCCTGGTGACCTATGACGGGGTGCCGCAGGCAGGGCATGGGATCGGCGTTTTTTCGATTGCGCCGGTAACGGTGGCGCTTATCGGCATAGCGATAGCAGCGTATTTATACCGGGTGGTGAGCGACAGGCCGAAGCGGGCTGCCGTCGCCTTCAGGGGGGTGTATCAGTTTGCCTACCATAAATTTTACATCGACGAAGTATACTCCTTTATTACGAAAAAGGTTATTTTCAATCTTATCGGCAGGCCGGCGGCATGGGTTGACCGAAACATCGTGGACGGGCTGATGAATTTCCTGGCAGCGGTTACTGCCCGGATCGCCGTGGGGATAAAAGGGTTGCAATCGGGGAAGGTGCAGGACTATGCGCTGTATTTCTTTGTGGGAATAGCCGGATTGGCGATCATCTTTATTTATATATATACATGAACCTTACTTTACTGATCCTGATTTATATATATACATGAACCTTTCTTTACTGATCCTGGTACCGTTGATAACGGCGCTTGCTGCCCTGGCGTGCAGGGGTCTTAACCGGGTGCGCCGGGTATCCCTGGCCGGGGTTACGGCGCAGTTGGTGATCGCGTTTGTGTTGCTGGCCTTGTATTGGAAGGAGCGTAGCGGCGGCAACAGTGCGGCCATGCTGTTCGAGACCAGCCACGAATGGTTTGCGCCCCTGAATATCCGGTATGATGTCGGGGTGGATGGCATTTCAGTGGCCATGATCCTGCTGACGGCGTTTGTCATGGTGGCGGCGGTGCTGGTGTCGTGGAGGATCGGGTCGATGGGTAAGGAATTCTTTGTGTTGTTGCTTTTTTTGAGCGCCGGGGCATACGGTTTTTTCGTTTCGCTTGATCTTTTTACGCTTTTCTTTTTCCTGGAGATCTCGGTGATCCCGAAGTTCTTACTGATCGGGGTGTGGGGAAGCGGGAGGAAGGAGTATAGTGCCATGAAACTGGCGTTGATGCTGATGGCGGGGTCGGCGATGGTGTTCATCGGGTTGCTGGGGATTTATTATCATACGGGGAGTTTCGATTGGCAGATGATTTCGACGATGCAGCTTCCGGTGGGGGTACAAAGGTTGTTTTTCCCCTTCTTATTTGTGGGATTCGGCGTTTTCACCGCGCTATTCCCTTTCCATACCTGGGTACCTGATGGTCATTCCGCCGCGCCGACGGCGGCGTCGATGTTCCTGGCGGGCATCTCGATGAAACTGGGCGGTTATGGCTGTCTGCGGGTGGCGGTGTTCCTGATGCCCGATGCGGCGCGGGAATATTCACCGGTGATCATTCTGCTGGCAACGATCGCGATCATCTATGGGGCGTTTGCGACCATGATGCAGAAGGATTTGAAATACGTCAATGCGTATTCGTCGATCAGTCACTGCGGTTTCATCCTTCTCGGGATCGGCATGCTGACGAGAACGGCTATCACCGGTGCGGTGATGCAGATGGTCTCTCACGGGTTGATGACGGCTCTTTTCTTCGCGGCTATCGGCATGATCTATGACCGGACGCATACAAGGCTGGTCGAGCGGCTCGGGGGGTTATTGAAGGTCATGCCTTTTATCGCGACCATTTTCGTAATCGCGGGCCTGTGCTCGCTGGGGCTGCCCGGGTTGAGTGGTTTTGCTGCGGAGATTACCGTCTTTATGGGTTCGTGGGAGCGGACCGGCGGCATGTATCGGCTGGCGACGGTGCTGGCCTGTGCGTCGATCGTTGTCACGGCGGTGTATATCCTGCGGGCCACGGGTCAATCGATCATGGGGCCGCTCAGGGATGCGCATTACAATGAATTGACGGATGCGACCTGGAACGAGCGGTTGGCGGGGGTCTTGCTGGTGGCCGGCATCGTGGCTATCGGTGTCGCGCCCTTTTGGCTTACCGATCTGCTGGGGCCGGGGGTCAGTGCGATCATGGATCATCTTTTTAAATGAATTAAGCTATGTGGGCAGGCATTATCGTCTCGTTACGACAGGAACTGATGGTCACGTTCATCCTCCTGGTTCTCCTGGTGATGAAGGCAGGGTCAGCGGAGTACAGGACCGAGGTCATCCTGGGCGTGGTTAACCTGCTGCTGGTGGCCAATGTTGTGCTGGGCTGCTGGACGGCGCCGGATTCAACGTTGTTTGGCGGCATGTTCCATACCAACCGGCTGATCGCGCTGGAGAAGAACATGCTCAACCTGGGGACGTTGATCATTTCGTTACAGGCGTATGATTGGCTCAAGGGGCACCGGCAGGCAGCGGAATTCTATATGCTGCTTTTGGCGACGCTGTCCGGCTTCTTTTTTATGATCTCTGCCGGCAACCTGCTCATGTTCTATCTCGGGCTCGAGTTGTCGAGTATCCCCCTCGCCGCCCTTGCCAGCTTCGACCTGGAAAAAAGGCAGTCGTCGGAGGGGGCCATGAAATTTATCCTGTCGGCGGCCTTTTCGTCCGCGTTGCTGCTCTTCGGGATCTCGCTGTTGTATGGGGCGACGGGGACGCTGGATTTCGGGGAACTTGCGGGCCGGCTGGATGGCAGCGCGTTCCAGCTTTTTGCGTTTATTCTTATCCTTTCGGGGTTTGCCTTCAAGATCTCGGCTGTCCCCTTCCATTTATGGACGGCTGATGTATATGAAGGGAGCCCGGTCACGGTGACCGCTTATTTGTCCGTTATTTCGAAGGGCGCGGTTTTCTTTATTTTTATCCAGGTGTTGTATACGGTCTTCAGGCCGCTTGCGGTCAACTGGTATAAGATACTGATCCTTTTGTCGGTGCTGAGTATGACGGTGGGCAACCTGTTTGCCTTGCGGCAGGGCCGGCTCAAGCGGCTGCTTGCTTTTTCGTCGATCGCGCAGTCGGGGTTCATCCTGGCGGGTGTCATTGGCAGCTCGCGGATGGGGGAGGCGTCGGTCGTCTATTTCATCCTCATCTACATTTTCTCCAATCTCGGCGCTTTCGGGGTGGTGGCGTTGATCAGCGCGCAGACGGGGCGCGAGACCATCGATGATTATCGCGGGTTATATGTCAATAATAAGGCGTTGTCCTGGGTGATGGCCATTTCGTTGTTTTCGCTGGCGGGGATACCGCCGACGGCGGGTTTTTTCGGCAAGTTCTTTTTGCTCATGGCGGGAGCGGGGAAGGGGAATTATGTGTTTATCGGGATTGCGGCGTTGAATATGGTGATCTCGCTCTATTATTATTTGAGGGTGATAAAGGCTATTTTTATGGAGCGGCAGGAGCAGCCGATCGGCAAGCTGGCGATACCGCTGCTGCCGAACATTTCTTTCGTGATGTGTGTGGCGGGGATCCTGGTGACGGGGTTTGTGGGATGGGTGTATGATTATATTTATTCATTGAGTGGGGGGATCTAGTATGGCGATCAATCAAAATCATTTATTCGAGGAGCTGAATGGGGTGAAGTGCGCCATTGTGGAGAAGAATGTGGCGCCGGGGCGGGTGGAGTTTTTGCGGGGGATATTGGAGTTTAACGGGTATGAGGTGGTGGTTGTGGCGTCGCCGCCGCCGAAGGCGGCGGCGGGTGGTGCTGCTAGTGGGGCGCCCGGCGGGGCGGGAGCCCCGCCGGGCGTGGAGGCGGCGCCGGCGAAGCCGGCGCCGGATACGTTTACGGTTGGCGTGACGGATGTGATGTTCAATCCGGTGAATGCGATTTACGGGCGGTTGTTGAAGGCGCCGGGGGGACACGTGGTGACGTTGGCGTATTGGAAGCAACAAGAAAATTTGTCAGATGATGAAAAGCCGTATTTTCAGGAGCGGTGAGCTATTGGTTGTCCTGGTGCTTGGCTGTTTGGCGGGGTATGCTTGCGGAGGCAGCGTCCGGAACAATGGGGATAGCCGGAATGATCGGGATAGCCGGAATGATCGGGATAGTCTGCCGCCGGTCGAAACAAAATCGCCCAACAGCGATTATAAGCCGGCCTTCGCGGGGCAAACGAGGATTGCGGGTGTAAAGACCAATACTCCCTACACGGTGGAGAAGATTGCGGAAAGCCTGGGCCATCCTTTTGCGATCGTGGCGATGCCGGATGGGAGGCTGATGGTGACGATCAAGTCGGGGTATATGGAGATCCGTGACAGGAACGGGGCGCTGGTGAGGAAGATCACCGGTTTTCCCGCGGTGGTATATGCGGGGCAGGGCGGCCTGCTGGATGTGGCTTTCGACCCGAAGTTCACGACTAACAAGATCTTCTATTGGTGTTATTCGGAGGCATACTCGGGGGAGAACCTGACTGCGGTGGCCAAGGGGAAATTGAACGAGGCTGAGGGGAAGGTAGAAGATGTGACGGTCATTTTCCGTGCTACGCCGGGAACCGGCAGCACGTTACAATATGGATCGCGGCTGGTGTTTGACAGGCAAGGATATCTTCTTGTGAGTGTTGGAGAGAAGTTCATGCCGCAGAGCAGGGTGGAGGCGCAGAATGTGGATTCCTATCTCGGGAAGATTGTGCGGATAACGACTGATGGGAAGCCGGCGCCGGGTAATCCGTTCCTGCATCAATCGGGGGCGAAGCCGGAGGTTTATTCGTACGGGCATCGCAATCCGGAGGGGCTTGACATCGATCCGGCGACAGGGGAATTGTGGGAATCGGAATTCGGCCCACGGGGAGGGGATGAGATCAATATCATCCGGCCGGGAAAAAATTATGGCTGGCCGGTTATTACTTACGGCATTGAATACCAGGGTGGGCCGGTAGGGGCCGGGATCCAGCAGAAGGCGGGAATGGAGCAACCGGTGTATTATTGGGATCCGGTGATATCACCGAGCGGCATTTGTTTTTACCGGGGCGGTGGCAGCGGTGGAACCGGCAGTGGCAGTGGCAGCGGTGGTGGCAGCGGCAGTGGCGGGATACCGGAATGGAAGGACAACCTATTTATTGCCTGTCTCAGCGGGCAGCATTTGGACCGGGTGGTCATCAGGAATAATAAAGTGGTTGGGGAGGAGAGGTTGCTGGAGGATAAGCATCAGCGGATGCGGGATGTGACGTATCTGGACAATATGCTGTTTGTGATCACGGATGACGGCGATATCTATAAGATCGCGAAGAAGTAAATGGGTGTCGAAGGTCCCGGAGGAGTGCCGGGAGGAGGTGGCGGCGCGGCTGGACAGGATGTTCAGCCAGATGGTATTAGCCGGATCATATCAGCCGGATCATATTATCAAATATTTATTTTTCATGCGGGCGTGATGAATCAGTCGTCCTTTATATACATTCGCCGCGGGTTAGAATAATTACCGACTCGATCAAACTCAATGAAGTTGTTTAATGTCAAGGAATTAAAGGGCGGCGACGAATTTTACTTCAAACAAGTATTTGACCAATACCATCAGAAACTTTATTTCTTTATCCTGAACAAGACAAAATCGGAATATATCGCGGAGGAAGTTGTGCAGATGGCATTTACCAAGTTGTGGGAATGCCGCCGAACCCTGCAGGAAGAATACGCTGTTTCGACCCAGCTGTTCCGGATGGCGACTACCATTCTTATTGATTTTATGCGGAAGTACAGCAATAAGGATGCAGTAACTGCCCGGCTCGATGCCCTAAACATTGAAAACGGCATCGACAGTACCACCGAGATCATGAGCGGAGCCGAATTGCAAAAGCGGATATCGGAGGCTGTTAATGACCTGCCCCCCGTCAGAAAGCAGGTATTCGAGATGAGCCGGGAGCAAGGCATGTCCTACAGGGAAATTGCTGAAACCTTGTGTGTTTCCAGCAGAACGGTAGAAACCCATATTTCAAAGGCGTTGAAGCAGATAAAAAAGCATATCATTTGACAACAGAGGAAATCATAAACAATTTTTTTGCGGGCAAATACAATGCCCAGGATGCTGCTATGATCTACACCTGGCTCCGGGAAAACCCGGCAAAACTGGAGGCCTATATCGGTGAGGAAGAATGGGACGACTTTCAGCCGGTTCATGCCCTGGCGCCGGAGGTCTCCAGCAAATTATGGGATGGCATAAAAAAAAATAATGGCTCCCCTGATGCGGGCTATTCAAGTTCCCCCGGCGTGCGCCGCCATCGTTATCTGAAATGGTTGGCGGCGGCGGCATCGGTTTTATTGGTTACAGGGCTGCCGTGGAGTTATATCGCCAAAAAGCAAAAGACGAGTATCAGTCGTGCTGAAGCCGTTACCGGCACAAAAAGCATTTTCAATCACACCCGGCAAAACATGACCTTTACGTTGATCGATGGGTCTAAAATAGAATTGTTGCCAAACAGTACGCTTTCTTATCCCGAAAACTTTGATTCGCTGAAAAGAGATGTCCATTTAAGCGGCGGCGCGAATTTTGACATCGCCAAAGATGTTGCCAGGCCATTTACCGTATATAGCAATTCGGTGTTGACGACGGCCCTGGGCACGAGTTTCACGGTAAAATCCTATGAAGCGAACAATACTACGATCCTGTTACATGAAGGAAGGATCATGATAAAGATCGCCAATCCCTCCTCCCATGTCAATAAAAAGGAATTTTACCTGACCCCCGGAGATATTTTCATCCTGAATAAAGTAAATGCGCCCGCTCGTATGGGTAGTACGGAGCGCGGAACAATCTCCAGGAGTGTCACCAGCGATTCCTTAACGGTCGATTCGCTAACGGCCCGGGTTTTACATATCGAAAAAGATAAAGATGATTCGTACCAATTCGATAACTACCCGCTCGACGTAGTATTTGACCAATTGCAGATCATTTACAATACGACGATCATCTATGACAAATCGAAATTGGGCAATCGATCGTTTATTGGTAAAATAGACAAGCGGGATTCGCTTTACACTGTACTCAAAAGCATTGCGCTGCTCAATAACTTCGGCTTACGCAAGCAAGGAGACACTATCATTCTGTATTAAGTTAATATTAACAGTAAGGGGCCGGTTCAAGGGATGCGTATAATGAAGAAATAAAATCTTCACCCGCGAAGAATACATCTATTTTATGATCAGATCCATTACCAAAACTACGCAGATCCCGTTTCTTCTATTACTGGCAGTCCTCTTTCACATTCAATTGGTTGCCAAGGCACAAAATGTCAATGAAATAAAAGGGCAGGTCAATGACGAGAACGGGCAACCTATTACCTATGCCTCGGTTTCTGCCAGGAACCAGAGTACCGGCAAAACCGCGACAACGCAGACCGATTCCGTAGGTATTTTCACTTATCACAACTTACCTGCAGGGGGTCCGTATACGTTTATTGTTTCGCATGTAGGTTTTCAAACTCAAACACTTTCCGGCTATACGCTGAAGACCGATGCCGACATATCCTTGCTGGTCAAATTAAAGGCGGTAGAGAACGGTTTGAACCAGGTTATTGTTACGGGGCGTGCCGGGGCGTTGAATCGCACCAAACTTCAAACGAGCTATTCTGTTACGAGTATCGGTTATAATGCGCTGTCCTTGCAGGAGCCTACGAGTGTGACGGAGACGCTGAAATCGGTGCCGGGGTTCTGGGTTGAATCGACCGGCGGTGAGGCCAGCGGGAATGTGAGAGCAAGAGGCGTTCCGGTGGATGGCTATGGATCGATCCAGTTATTGGAAGACGGCATTCCTGTACAGCATGACCCCGCCCTGGGCTATCTCAATGCGGATCAGGCATTTCGTTTCGATGAGACCATACAATCGATCGAAGTTGTTCGCGGCGGTCCTTCTTCTGTTTTTTATTCCAATGCGCCGGCAGGAGCGGTAAATTATATTCCCCGGGCTGTCGGCGAAAGAACAGAGGGCATTTTCAAGCTGACCCTGGGCGGTGATAATCTGCAGCGGGCGGATTTTTGGATCGGGGCTCCTATCGGCGATGGATGGAAAATCGCTACCGGGGGGTTCTATCGCACCGAGTCAGGCGTGCGCAACCCTGGTTATACCGGTAATCATGGCGGCCAAATCAGGGCTACGCTGAGCAAGAGCTGGGAGAAAACATCCTTTAGCATCGACTATAAGCAATTGAACGATGATGTGGTGTTCTACACCGATCTGCCTATGACCTATAACAGCAGCGGGAAAATAGTTGCGGTGCCGGGTTTTAATGGTCATTACGGGCCGATCGCCGGCCCCGAAACGGAAAGGATGAACATGGTCCAGGGCGACAGTTCGCTTTACCATTATGATAATACGGTTGGAACGGCTGTAAACAGAAGCCAGGTAACCATCAAGTTTCAGACCGACCTTTCCAATGACTGGATCTTGAAGAATTCACTTCGCATCAGTAATATGCAAACGGAGCGCAACGGGGTATATGCGCTTAATTTGTTGACTGCCGATTCATTTTATAAGGCTCAGGCGGCTTTGTTGACACAAGTTCCGGGCGCAACGCAGCTGGGCTTTCAATATGCAACCACCGGTAATATGTTTAACAATGCCGGCCAAAACGGCAATGGGATGGTTATTCAGGGAGGGCTGAGAGGCATTACCATGCCCCAGGCAGAAGTCGATAATGACCTGCATCTTTCGCATGTCTTTTTCACGGGTTCGTCCAAACATGATTTTAACTTCGGGTTCTATTACGCCCACTTCAATCAAAATTTCAGCCGATACTCTTCGAAGGTATACCTGGATGTGCAGAACAATGCAAGGCTGTTAAATATCGTAGCGCTGAACGCCAGTGGAACTGTAGTCAATAATTTTTCTACCAATGGCGTGTCCCAATTTGGATATGAGTGGGCGGATGCGAATGGTGAGCAGACGACCGATGCGCTTTATGTCAGTGATGAATGGCAGATAAGCCATGCCTTCCGGCTCGATGGCGGGGTGCGGTATGAGTATACGGAAACGGATGGCGTCGTCGAGCAATCGAAGACCGTCAACCTGGGGACTTATGCCACCTCTCAAATAACGACGGGAAACGGGGAATGGCTGGGATATAGCCATCATTTTGATTACACGACGTGGACGGTGGGAGCAGATTATCAGTTATCGGGGAACAGCGGCCTTTTCGGGCGTTATACGTCTGCGGCCCGGATCCCCGGATTTGGCACCTACTATACCAATGTCAATGCGACGGCTGTTACGCAGACCATGGAGCTTGGTGAGATCGGATATAAATACGCGCGAAGGCTTTTCGCGCTTTATGCTACGGGATTCTGGACAAAGTATAATAATGTGGGTTTTACCAATGAGGTCAGTACCTTAAACGGATTTACATCGGAAAACGCGAATGCCAATACGGAGACCGAGGGGCTTGAATTCGAAGGCAGCGTCTTTCCGGTGGAATGGTTTGACCTTTCGGCGACGGCGACTTATCAGCATGGGGTCTATGAGGGATATGTTATCAATGCTGTTCAGGGAGGCACCCTGACGGAAAAGAGTAATTACAACGGCAATCAGCTGATCCGGGTCCCGCATACGTCTATCCGGGCTGTGCCGGGATTCAACCTGTTCAGCAACCGCCTGCGCCTGCAATCTGCGATCGAATATGAAGGGAAACGGTATACGGATGTTGCGAACTCGCAGGTTCTTCCGGCTTATACGAAGGTCGATATCGATGCTTCGGTGAAGGTGAACAGCGTCATTTCAATTGGTGGGGTGGTGGACAATTTGACCAATTCCCTGGGGCTTACGGAAGGTAATCCGCGCCAGGGTGAGATCCAGAGTGCGGAGGCCAATCAATATATCTTTCTGGCGCGGCCGCTAATCGGGAGAAGCTATAAGATCTCTTTCCGTTATAAATTCTAATGTTGCGGGCACGGTGTTTTTTATTGCCGGCGGCGATTTTTTTGTTGGATAGCGCTCACGGGCAGGACATGCCATTCATCATCCTGAAAGGTAAGGTCGGGAGAAAGGATTACCATACCTGTATCGAGCGGCCTTTTACGTTATAGTTTTTGTGCGAATTGTTGAAATCGATCCGGTTCAGTGGTAAATATAAATTTCGACCCTTCTGTTGAGGGATTTGTCCGGATACATTGTAGAAATTCCCTTGCCTTCGGCTGTTATGAGCGCGGGGGGAATGTCGAATTTTTCGGAGATCCGGCGGGCGACCTCGCGGGCTCTTTTTTGTGAAAGGTCCAGATTGTAGGCGGCTGAGCCCGCGTCATCCGTGTATCCCACTACGTGGATCATTTTTATCCCCGGCCTGGTCAGGAGGCTCCGGTATCGCTGGAGGGTGTCCGGATCTTGCATGAGGTATTTATCGAAATCAAACTGGATATTATGGATGATTATGGTATCGGTCGCGGGGGGAGGAGTGGTTGGTGGGGTTGTGGCGGCGGTATCGGCGGGCGGCGTAGTGGGGGGTGGCGTGCCGGCGGGTGGCGTAGTGACGGGTGGCGTGCCGGCGGGCGGGGTACCCGCGGGTGAGGTTGGGGTACCGGAATTATCGGGGTTCAGTTCGGGGAGCAGCGTTTTGGAATGGCGCTGATGGATGGCGTAGAGTGAGTCTTTTATTTTAGGGGCGGTTGGGCAGCCAGGCGCGTTCATCGGGATGACGGCGAGATCATCTACCAGGATGTCGATGGACGGGTTGGGGGTGTTGCGTTGATCGAGGAGGTCGGCGTTTGACAGCCGGTTGAAATTGCCGATGATGAGGATGGGGGCGTTCGAATTGGCGACAAATTCTTTGGAGATCTCGAACCAGCCGTTCTTGAGATCTTTGGTGGAAGCATTGGTGAAGGAAAGGTAGCTTCGGGGTTGTAGAATGGAATCGCCCTGGACAAAGACAAAGCGGTTAGTAAACCACAGGCCTATGTCCCGCAGATTGGGGCAGGTCTTGCTGAGCTCGGTCCTGGTGGCGGGGGTGGCGATCTTCAGGCTGACGGCATATCGTGTTCCGGCCCGGAGGGGGCATAGGAGCAGGGTTTCCCAATACTGGCGGTTGGGGTTTTCGCGGGTGGCTGCGACCATTTGCAAGTGGCGGCTGCCGGTGGCGGACGGATACAGGGGGAAATAGCCGGTGGTAAATTTGCGGCTCAGGTAGAACCAGGCGGAGGGGCTGCACGGCTGGTCGAATTCGGAGCAGATGTTGACGTCTTCGAAGGAGGGGTTGGGAACGATGTTCTGGGCGCTAATCCTTTGCCCCGGCAGGCCCAGGAGGAGGGCTAGCCAGACTGCATAAGGATTCGATTTTCCTGGTGCGCGCATAGAAATAGGGATAGGGAAGGTATTAAATTGGCCGGGTGTAGTCAAATGGCTCTTGACCGGGGGAGGAAATTTAACAATTCGGGGTTGGGGAGTTAAGCAAGGGCGATACATTCGACTGAAATCAGGATGCCTGCCGGGAAGGGCATTACCTGTGGTGTGGTTCTTGCCGGCGGATTTTCGGGGAAGAATTCACCATAGACCTTGTTGATGACGCTGAAGTCATTTCCGGCTACCATAAAAATGGTGGTTTTTACCACTTTGTCGAGGCTGCTACCGGCTTCTTCGAGAATGATCCTGATGTTTTCAAATGCCTGCCTGGTTTGGTCTTCGAAGTTTTCGCCGATGATCTTTCCCGTTTGAAGATCATAACCCGGAGTGCCGGATACGAAGATCAGGTTATTGGCGATTACTGCCTGGGGGAAGGCGTGGCTCATCCGCGGAGCTTTTGGGGTATTGAAGTTTTTAGGTTGTGCCATAGGTCGATCTTTAGCGGGAAGCGGGAGCTATTTGGGTTGGGTGCAAAAATGTAAATTACGGGATTTTTCCAGGAACCGGGCAGGTTTCCAGGTAGCGAGGCCGGAATTCGCTTGAGGGTCTTCGGGCGCCTTTGAGGTATCTTTGAGTTGACTACTGAACATCTCCACTAAGGCTGGAACGGACGATGGTACCGTTGAAAGTCAGCACGATAGGAGAAGAAAGATCAATAGGCCCGTTCGTGGCCGCACGCCATTTTAAGTTGCCTGTAGTTGCGT
>DATJMG010000281.1:0-29626 GCA_035508835.1 Puia sp. | reverse complement strand
GCGGGCGGGCGGCGGGGTGGGCGGGTAAGACGGGTAGGCGCGGGTAAAATTTATGTAAAAATCCCATTTTAATCCCTTCGGATTCAAAAAAATGTGCAACTTTGCGTCTGCGTTTGGCAAACTGGAATTTTATCACAAAATTCATCCGACATTGAAATGAAAAAAAACTCACCCATATCACGCCTCGCTGTGATATTGCACGCCTTCACCAAGCGTGGGTTTTTTGCTGTGCCCGCGTGCGCAGTTTTTTCCGTTCGTCCCATTCCCGGAGCCCATTGCGGGCGTACCTCGCCCGTTGGGGTACGACGTTGATACTCTTTTCCGATAGCGCCCTCTTCAGCGGTATGACACCGGTCCGGCCATTGAGCAATTGCGTCAATACCGGAAAAATTATCCTTCAGAGCTTAAACGAACCATGGAACAGCAACAATTCAAAATACTTATAGCTGACGCAACCCATCAGGATTTTGCGCAGATCATCTGTGACGAAATGGAGTCCTCTGCGCTGGCGAGAGGCACCGGCATCGCCAAGCGAAGCGCGGACTATATCCAGCAGAAAATGCGGGAGGGCAAAGCGGTCATCGCCTTTACCGAAGACGGCATCTGGGCCGGATTCTGCTACATCGAGACCTGGAGCCACGGCGGGTATGTGGCCAATTCCGGCCTTATCGTCGCACCTCCCTTCCGCAAAAGCGGGCTGGCCAAACAGATCAAACGCAAGATCTTCGAGTTAAGCCGGACGACCTATCCGGAAGCAAAGATTTTCGGGCTGACGACGGGGCTCGCCGTTATGAAGATCAATTCGGACCTGGGCTACGAGCCGGTAACGTATTCGGAACTGACGCAGGATGACGCCTTCTGGGCCGGTTGCAAAAGCTGTGTCAACTATGAAATCCTCATGAGCAAGGAGCGCAAGAACTGTATGTGCACTGCCATGCTGTATGACCCCAAGGACCACTATGAGCCGGAGGAGACCACCCAGGAGTTCAAGAAGCATTCCAAACTGTACGAGCGCTTTATGCGCATCAAGCAATGGAAACTGCTCGCCCCGTTCCTGAAGGGTCACGGCGAGAACCCGGGTAATGGGGGCAGGGGCAACGGGGGCAACTCGGGCAATGGCGGCAATGGCGGCGGCCGGTCGCGGTCCCTGTTCCATACTTTCTTTCATCTCTAAATACTTAGCTGAAATTCATGAGCAATAAAGTCGTTTTAGCCTATAGCGGCGGATTGGACACTACCTATTGTGCGGTCTATCTCAAAAAGGTCCGGAACTTCGAGATCCATGCGCTTACTGTCAATACCGGCGGATTCAGCCCGGCGGAGATCCGGCAGATCGGGGATCGGGCGCGAAGCCTTGGGGTAGCGTCATTCGAATGCGTGGATGTTACCAAAGAATATTATGAAAGCTGTATCAAATACCTCATTTTCGGCAACGTTCTGAAAAATGCCACCTATCCCCTCAGCGTCAGCGCCGAGCGGATGGTCCAGGCCATTGCAGTAGCCAATCACGTCAAAAAAACCGGCGCCACGGCAGTCGCCCATGGCAGCACGGGCGCCGGCAACGACCAGGTGAGGTTCGATATGGTCTTTCAAAGTATGTTGCCCGGAGTAGAGATCATCACGCCGATCCGCGACCTTCGGCTCAGCCGGGAAGAAGAGATTGCTTTTTTGAAGGAGAACGGGGTGGAGATGAATACTGAAAAAGCCAAATACAGCATTAATAAAGGTCTGTGGGGCACTTCCGTCGGCGGCAAAGAGACGTTGACATCCAACGAATACCTCCCCGAAGATGCCTGGCCCACCCAGGTGACAGAGAAAGGAACCCGGCGGCTGGAGCTGGGCTTTGAAAAGGGCGAGTTACGCAGCGTGGATGGAAGATCATTCGGCAACCCGGTAGAAGCGATCCAGTATCTGCAGGCGATCGCTCAACCATACGGCGTAGGGAGGGACATCCATGTAGGCGATACTATTATCGGGATCAAGGGCCGCGTCGGCTTTGAGGCTGCCGCTCCTGTCATCATCATCAAGGCGCACCACCTGCTTGAGAAGCATACGTTGACCAAGTGGCAGCTGTATTGGAAGGACCAACTCAGCAACTGGTATGGAAACTGGCTGCATGAGGGGCAGATGCTGGACCCGACGATGCGGAATATCGAGAAGTTCCTGCAAGATACGCAGGCTACGGTCAGCGGGAGGGTCTTCGTCACCCTGCAGCCATACCGCTATACCATCACCGGGATCGAGAGCCCGCACGACCTCATGAGCAGCAAATTCGGCAGCTACGGGGAGATGAACAAAGGCTGGAGCGGGGATGATGTCAAGGGCTTCGCCAGGATATTCGGGAATCAGACCGGCATTTTTCACAAGATCAACGAGACCAATTCATGAATCCGGTAAGAGCAGGTATTATCGGCGGTGCCGGGTATACAGGCGGGGAAATGATCCGGCTGCTGATCCGGCACCCCAACGTCGACATCCGGTTCATCCACTCCAAAAGTAATGCCGGAAAGCCGGTACATTCGGCGCACGAAGACCTCTTCGGCGAGACCGAACTGGCTTTTGCGCCGGAGTATCATAGCGATATCGATGTGCTGTTCCTTTGCCTGGGGCATGGGGAAGCCAGGAAGTTCCTCGAGGAGGCCGGAAGCAGCTTCGACGGGGTGCTGATCGTCGATCTTTCACAGGATTTCCGGTTGAAGGCAGGGAGCGGGGATGCCGGATCGAAGGGAGGCCGCGGGGATGTCGGGGCGGGGAAAGCGGGAAATGTATTTGTTTACGGCTTGCCGGAGCTCAACCGCGAAGCGATACGCGAAGCAAAAGGTATCGCCAATCCCGGCTGTTTCGCGACGGCGATCGAGCTGGGGCTGTTGCCGCTGGCCAAGGCGGGATTGCTAAAGGACGTATATACGACCGGGATCACGGGTTCGACGGGAGCCGGGCAGGGGCTGTCGGCTACGGGGCATTTTTCCTGGCGGGCGAATAATATCCAGGCGTACAAAACACTTACCCATCAACATCTTCGCGAGATCGGGCAAACGTTGGAGCAGTTGCAGGGCCACGCCCCCGCCGTCCATTTCGTGCCCTGGCGCGGCGATTTTACCCGCGGCATTTTCGTCAGCAGCCAGCTGCGATGCGAGAAAAGCCCGGAGGAAGTATATGGGTTGTATGAGGAGTACTATCACGGGCATCCGTTCACGCATGTCAGCCGGACCGCTATTTCGTTGAAACAGGTCGTGGGCACCAATAAATGCCTGATCCAGCTGGAGCAAGCGGGGGATCAGCTGGTGGTGCACTCGGTCCTTGACAACCTCCTGAAAGGAGCCGCGGGTCAGGCTGTTCAGAATATGAATCTGCTTTTCGGGCTGGATGAGACGGCCGGGCTTCAGCTTAAACCAATTGCGTTCTAAAAAACACAACTATGAAATTATTCGACGTTTATCCCATCAACGATATTACCATCGTAAAGGCGAAAGGCTCCTATGTCTGGGACCAGGAGGGGCGGCAATACCTCGACCTGTATGGCGGCCATGCCGTTATTTCCATCGGTCATACCCATCCGCATTATGTACAGCGGATCACTGACCAGCTGAACAAGGTGGGATTCTATTCCAATTCCATCCATATCCCGCTGCAGGAAGAACTGGCGGAAAAGCTGGGCAGGATCTCCGGCCGCGCCGATTACCGGCTGTTCCTTTGCAATTCGGGAGCGGAGGCGAATGAGAACGCGCTGAAGCTCGCCAGCTTTTACAATGGGCGCAGGAAGGTGGTGGCCTTCAGTAAATCGTTTCATGGCCGGACTTCGCTGGCCGTAGCCGCAACGGACAATCCCGCGATCGTCGCGCCGGTCAATCAAACGGATCATGTCGTCTTCCTGCCGTTCAACGATGAGGGGGCGCTGGAGGAATATTTTGCGGCGCATGGCGGCGAGACTTCTTCCGTGATCGTGGAAGGCATTCAGGGCGTAGGGGGGATTAATGAGGCTTCGGCCGGCTTCCTCCAGGCAATCAGCCGGCTAACCAGGCAGCACAATGCCGTCTTTATCGCCGACAGCGTCCAGTGCGGCTACGGGCGGAGTGGAAGATTCTTCAGCCACGACCATGCGGGGGTAGATGCCGATATTTATTCGATGGCCAAAGGCATGGGCAATGGGTTCCCGGTCGCGGGCATCATCATCGCACCGCACCTCCAGGCGAAGCATGGGATGCTCGGAACGACGTTCGGTGGCAACCATCTGGCTTGCGCCGCCGCGCTGGCCGTACTTGAGGTGATGGAGCAGGAGAAATTG
This sequence comes from Puia sp., assembly GCA_035508835.1. GTDB lineage: Bacteria > Bacteroidota > Bacteroidia > Chitinophagales > Chitinophagaceae > Puia. Next base: position 25,341 of record DATJMG010000281.1, on the reverse strand, counting down.
ATGGCGAATGTCGTGGAGGTCGGCGACTATCTGATGGGCGAGCTTCGGAAGATCCCCCAATTGAAGCGGGTAAGGGGTAAAGGTCTGATGATCGGGTTCGATCTGCCGGAAGAGCTCAGGGATCTGCGGAAAAATTTGTTGTTCGGTCAACGCATATTTACGGGGGAGGCAAAGCCGAATACGATCCGGTTGTTGCCTTCGCTGGCGCTGCGAAAGAAGGATGCCGACGCTTTCCTGGAAGCGATCCAGGAGGAGATCACCGCCAAATGTTAGGATCATGAAAAATTTCATTTCCGCTCATGATGCGGCGGACATCGACGGTCTGGTGCAGCAGGCACTGGCCTATAAAGCCGATCCACTGAAAGATAAAGCGCTGGGCGCCAACCGCCGGGTAGGGATGTTATTCCTCAACCCCAGTATGCGGACCCGCCTTTCTACGCAGATCGCGGCCCAGAACCTCGGTGCGGAGCCGATCGTCTTCAATGTCGACAAGGAAGGCTGGGCGCTTGAATTCGAGGAAGAGGCGATCATGAGCGGCAACACGGTCGAACATGTCAAGGATGCCGCGCCGATCATGGGTAATTATTTCGATATCCTTTGTATCCGGACGTTTCCGTCGCTGAAGAATAAAGAAGACGACTACAGTGAACTTTATATCAAGCAATTCATCAAATATTCGGGGATACCGGTGGTGAGTTTGGAGAGTGCTACGCTGCATCCGTTGCAGAGTTTGACGGACATCATAACGATCCGGGAGGAATTGGGCGGGACGGCGGCGGGATCAGGCGGGGCGGCGAAGGACTCTGGCGGGACGGCGCGCCGCCCGAAGATCGTGCTTACCTGGGCGCCGCATGTCAAGGCCTTACCGCAATGCGTTGCGAACAGCTTCGCGCAGTGGATCAATGCCTGGGGGAAGGCCGACTTCGTTATCACGCATCCGGAGGACTATGAGCTGGATACGAAGTTTACGAAGGGGGCGATGACCACCCACGACCAGGATGCCGCGTTGAAAGATGCGGATTTTGTTTATGTAAAAAACTGGAGTACGTATACGGACTATGGCAAGATCTATTGCAACGACCCCGAGTGGATGCTGACCAATGAGAAGCTTCGGCTGACGAATCGTGCGAAGGTCATGCATTGTTTGCCTGTCCGGCGGAATGTCGAGTTGAGTGACGAGATCCTGGATGGTCCGGCGAGTATCGTTACGCGGGAAGCGGCCAACCGGGTATGGGCGGCGCAGGCCGTGCTGGCGGATATACTGCGCAATAATGTGAAATGAGCGGGCAGCGAAAGGCAAAGCGGGCAGTGAAAGGCAAAGCGGGCAGCGAAAGGCAAAATGAACATGCAATTATCCATCATAAAGATCAGCGGCAATATCATCGACGACGAGGGCAAGCTGACGGCGTTCCTGGATAGTTTTGCAGCCGTCAAAGGAAAAAAGATCCTGGTACATGGCGGCGGCAAGCTGGCCACGAAGGTAGCCGAGGGGTTGGGTATCCGGCAGCAGCTGGTTGACGGGCGGCGGATCACGGATTCGGAGACCCTCAAGGTTGTGACGATGGTGTATGCGGGAACGATCAACAAGAATCTGGTCGCCCGGCTGCAGGCGCGCGGTTGTGATGCGATGGGGCTGACGGGAGCGGATGGGAACAGTATCCGGGCGCACAAGCGTGTACATCCGGAGATCGATTATGGTTATGTCGGGGACGTGGATTCGGTCGATGCGGCATTTCTCACCGGGTTGTTGATGCTGGATAAAACGATCGTTTTTGCGCCGATCACGCATGACGGGAAGGGTTTGCTGCTGAACACGAATGCGGATACGATTGCGCAGGAGCTGGCCCGGGGTCTTGGCCGGTCGTTTGATGTCAGCCTGGTATATTCCTTCGAGAAGAGCGGGGTTTTACTCGATACCGATAACGAAGATTCGGTGATCCCGCGGCTTGGACCGGCGTTTTATGAAGAACTAAAGGCCAAACAGCTGATCTTTGCCGGAATGATCCCCAAACTGGACAATGCTTTTGCGGCGCTGCGAAGCGGCGTGGGAAGGGTCATCATCGGCCGGGCGGAGGAATTGCCGTTGCTGCTTGCCGGAGAAGCCGGGACAACTATCGTCCATGAGTAAAGGAAATCAACATATCGGCGCTATCGGGTTGTTGAAAGAGCTCATCGCGATCCCATCATTCAGTAAGGAGGAGGGAAAGACGGCTGATGTATTAGAGCGCTATCTGCGATCGAAGGGCGTTCCGGTCCGGAGGCTGCAAAACAACATCTGGGCTACAAACCTTCATTTCGACGCCGCCAAACCAACGATCCTCCTCAACTCGCACCATGACACCGTCAGGCCGAATAATGCGTATACCCTCGATCCCTTCGATCCCCTCGAAAAAGACGGCCGGTTATACGGGTTGGGGAGCAATGATGCCGGCGGGTGCCTGGTATCGCTCATCGAGACCTTCCTTTTCTACTATGACCGTGCGGACCTCGCCTGCAATCTAGTGCTCGCGGCCACGGCCGAAGAGGAGATCAGCGGGCATAACGGGATCGAGCTTTTGCTGCCAATGCTGGGAAAGATCGAATTCGGGATCGTCGGGGAGCCCACCAAAATGCAGTTGGCTGTAGCCGAGAAGGGATTGCTGGTACTCGACTGTGTCGTCAGGGGAAAGGCCGGTCATGCTGCGCGGGAAGAAGGTGAGAATGCGATCTATAAGGCGCTCGACGACATCGGATGGTTCCGGACCTATAAAGCGCCGCGGGTATCCGATCTGCTTGGACCCGTGAAGATGAGCGTAACGGTGATCGACACCGACAACAAGGCGCATAATGTCGTGCCTTCTCAATGTCATTTCGTGGTGGATGTCCGGGTGAATGAGCTGTACAGCTTTGAAGATCTGTTGGGAGAGATCCGCGCGAACGTGGGCGCGGAGGTAGTGCCGCGCAGCCTGCGGATGCGGTCTTCATCGATCCCGCTGGATCATCCGATCGTCTTGTCGGGCATCCGGCTCGGGAGGACTTGTTATGGCAGCCCAACGACTTCGGATAAGGCGCTGATGCCCTTCCCGGCGCTCAAGACCGGTCCGGGCGACTCGGCGCGCAGCCATACCGCAGATGAATATATTTTCGTGGATGAGATCGCCGAAGGGATAAAGGGTTATATCGATCTCTTAAAACCGGTATTGTTATGAGTAAACTCTGGAGTAAGGAAAGCACGTCCACCTCCGCCCTGATCGAGGCCTTTACCGTCGGCCGGGACAAGGAATTCGATGTGCTGCTGGCGGAATATGATGTGCTGGGCAGTCTGGCGCATACGGAAATGCTGGAATCGGTCGGGCTGTTGAGCAAGGAAGATCTGGTGCTGATCCGGCGTGAGCTCGGGAATATCCTTGCCGAGATCCGGGACGGCAAATTCGCCATTGACGGGGATGTGGAAGACGTGCATTCGCAGGTCGAAGGCCTGCTTACGCAGCGGATCGGTGAGGCGGGGAAGAAGATCCATAGTGGAAGAAGCCGGAATGACCAGGTGGCCGTGGATATCAAACTTTACCTCCGCGCGCAGGTACTCGCGATCAGGGACGAGGTTCGCCTGTTGTTCGAACAACTGATCGGGTTGAGCGAAAAATATAAGGACAAACTTTTGCCGGGTTATACTCATTTGCAGATTGCCATGCCGTCATCCTTCGGGTTGTGGTTGGGGGCGTATGCCGAAAGTCTGGTGGATGACCTGGAAATGCTTGCCGCTGCGTACCAGGTGGTGAATAAGAATCCGCTGGGCAGCGGGGCCGGATATGGGTCTTCGTTTCCACTTGACCGGGAAATGACCACGAGGCTGCTGGGGTTCAGGACGCTCAACTACAATTCGGTGTATGCGCAGATGAGTCGGGGGAAGACGGAAAAGGTCGTGGCGATGGGGCTGGCTTCGGTGGCCGGGACGTTGGGCCGATTGGCGATGGACTGTACCCTGTATATTAACCAGAATTTCGGGTTTATTTCCTTTCCGCCGGAGCTCACTACCGGGAGCAGTATTATGCCGCACAAGAAGAATCCGGATGTATTCGAGCTGATCCGGGCCAAGTGCAATCGCATCCAGTCGACGCCAAACGAACTGACCCTGCTGACGGGCAATTTACCCTCCGGCTATCACCGGGACCTGCAGCTCACCAAGGAGATCCTGTTCCCTGCGATACAGGATGGGCTGGTCTGTTTGCGGATAACCCGGATGATGCTCGATCACATCGAGGTCAGGGATAATATCCTGGAGGATGACAAATACCGGTATCTCTTTAGCGTGGAGGCCGTCAATCAACTCGTGAATCAGGGCGTCCCCTTCCGGGAAGCCTACCGACAGGTCGGAAATGCGATCGACAAGGGAGAATTTCATTTTGACTATCACCGGCAGTTGCACCATACGCACGCCGGCAGTATCGGGAATCTCTCGAATGACCGGATAAAGGCCGAAATGGAAAAAGTCTTACAGAAATTTGCCTAGTTCTGCCGATTTGAGTGATTTTTTTGTCGAAATTCACGTAGCATGGCCGACAAACACCCCCACCCGCATGAATCGGAAGTTGAACGCGAGTTCGAGCTGGAAAGAATGATCTTATTCAGCGATGCCGTATTCGCCATCGCCATCACGCTCATGGTCATTGACGTGAAGTGGCCCGACATCCCCGGGAATCTGAAGGGAGTTGATTTTGACAAACTGCTCCACCCCACGATCATCCAGTTCATTATTTTCGTGATCAGTTTCGCTTTTGTGGGGCGGGCATGGAAGGTGCATCTGCGGCTTTTCCGTCAGCTCCGGACATATGATCAACGCTTGTTGAATTTCAATCTGCTTTTCCTCTTCTTTATCGTCATCTTCCCTTTCACCGCCTCCGGAATGTTCGCCCATACGCAGGCCGGCTTTGTTTATCCTTTTCTCTTTTATATGTTCAATGTGTCGGCGGTCGGGATTACCGATTTTCTCATCGCCCGCTATATCTTCAGGATAAGACCCGGCCTCTCCGTCCGGGGGCAGGAAGAGGAAAAAAAATTCATCCTCATCCGGGCCAAATTCAATGCGATGGCCGCCACGCTGGCATTTATCATTATGTTTCTGGTAGCGATCAGCTACCCGGGAAATACTGATAATGTGGCTTATGCGTTCTGTGCCTACCCGATCCTGGTCTTTATCAGCAACCGGAGGGTCCGAAAATTCAAACCAAAAACTACTACATCATGAGAGCATTCTTTTCCGCCGGGTTCGCCCTGTGCCTGGCCGCGCCCGCCATGCTGAACGCGCAGAGTGACAGCACCGCATTGAAATCGGCTGCTATCGCCGGTATCCAGTCCAGATACGGCGATTACAAGACCATCGCGCTTCAGATCTGGAACTATGCCGAAGTGGGGTATAAGGAAGTAAAAAGTTCCGCGCTCTTGCAGAAAACGCTTGCCGATAACGGGTTTACGGTCAAGGCCGGCGTTGCGGAGATCCCCACTGCCTTTGTCGCCAGCTATGGCTCGGGCAGCCCTGTCATCGGCATCCTTGCGGAATTCGATGCTTTGCCGGGCCTGGCCCAGCAGGCGGTCCCCGAGAAAATGCCGGTAGAGGGACAGGCGGCAGGTCATGGCTGCGGTCACAATCTTTTTGGGACTGCGTCGGTCGCGGCGGGGATCGAGATCAAGAATTTGATCGCCGACGGCAAGCTGAAGGGGACGATCCGGGTCTATGGCTGTCCCGCTGAAGAGGGAGGCGACGGCAAGGTATATATGGTACGGGCCGGGTTATTCAATGACGTCGACATTGTGATCCACTGGCATCCCGGCGATGCCAACTCGGTGACCCTGACCAGCACGCTCGCCTTAAAGACGGCCAAGTTCCGCTTTCACGGGATTGCTGCGCATGCAGCTGCGGCGCCAGACAAAGGCCGGTCCGCGCTGGATGGGGTGGAATCCATGGATTATATGGTCAATATGATGCGGGAGCATGTTCCGCAGGAGACCCGGATCCACTATGTTATAACCGATGGCGGGAAGGCGCCGAATGTCGTCCCCGACCGTGCGGAAGTCTTTTATTATGTCCGCAACCCGAAAAAGGAGGAGGTCGTTCGCATCTTCGATTGGGTCGTCGCCGCTGCAAAAGGCGCGGCGATGGGAACGCAGACGACGGTAGACTATGAGGTGATCAGCGGTTCGCACGATCTGTTGATCAACAACACGCTGGCGGCGGCTATGCAGTCCAATCTGCAGCGCGTCGGCGGGGTCAGTTATACGCCGGCTGAAACGCAATTCGCGCAAAAGATCCAGGCCACCTTTACCTATAAAGTTCCGGCGCTGGAAACCGCAGGTGTCGTGAAGCCGCTCATGGTGAACGATGAAGACGGCCGCGCGTCCACGGATGTCGGCGATGTCAGCTATACCGTACCGACAGTAGGGATGATCGCCGCTACCTGGGTACCCGGCACCCCGGCGCACAGCTGGCAGGCCACGGCCTGCGGCGGGATGGAAATCGGGTTCAAGGGGATGATGGTAGCCGCCAAAACAATGGCGCTGACCGCGATCGACTGTTATCTCAATCCGGGATTGATCGCCCGGGCGAAGCTGGAATTCAAGAAAGATAAAGGCGATTATCAGTACAAGGCGTTGCTGGGGGACAGGAAACCGGCCTTAAATTATCGGGATTGATGCAGATGGGGTGCAGAATCACAAACTCATCATCTCTTTGAACTTTACCGTCTGGCGGCGGCTGACCTCGATCTTCTCGCCGCCTTTCATTTCCAGCAGCAGGCCGCCGTTAAAGTAGGGCTCGATCTTTTCGATCAACCGAAGGTTGACGATGTGTTTCCGGTTGGCCCTGAAGAATACCTTTTCGTCAAGCCGCTCTTCGAGTGCGTTGAGGGACTTCAGGATCAATGGTTTATTGGGCCCAAAATATACCTTCGCATAGTTCCCCACGCTTTCGAACAGCCGGATATCGGACAGCTTGACAAACCAGCAGCGTTCGCCGTCCTTGACAAAGACCTGGTCGTGTTCGTTCAGGATGCTGCGATTGATGGAGATGGGGTGATCGGAGATCGGTTCCTTGTCTTCTTCCAGCTGGAGTTTTTGCAGGGCGTCGGCCAGCCGCTTCGGCTCGACGGGTTTGAGCAGGTAATCGAGGGCATTGACTTCAAATGCCTTGAGCGCATATTCATCATAGGCAGTGGTAAAGATCACGTTGGGGGCCCTTTCCAGTTCCGACAGCATATCGAAGCCGGTCTTGCCCGGCATCTGGATATCCAGGAAAATAAGGTCGGGGTTCAGGCTGTCGATCTTTTCCACTCCCTCGGACGCATTAGCCGCTTCCGCGATCACTTCGATCTCGGGAAAGTCGAGGAGTAATTTCTTCAGTTCGTTCCTGGCAAGGCGTTCGTCGTCGATGATGATGGCTCGAATCATGGTGGTGGCCGTTGATTGTTTGATGATTTACTTTCCGTCGACCGGTATCAATACCCTGGCTTGTACGCTGTTCCCATCCACTTCACGGATATCGAAATTGGCTTTTTGCCCAAAAAGTATCTGCAATCTGTTTTTCGTACTGGCCAACCCGAACCCATCGATGTCGCGGTTGCCGTTCAGCGCGCCCGTGTTGAGGATCACCAGTTCATGATAGTCATCGCGGAAGTCGGAGACGATCTTGACCTTACCGCCGTCGACCTGGCGGCTGATACCGTGTTTGATGGCGTTTTCCACCAGCGTTTGCAGCATCATCGGCGGGATCGGCTGATCCAGGGTATCTTCGTCGATCTCGTATTCCACCTGCAGCCGTTCTTCAAACCGGATATACTCCAGTGCGAGATAGTCTTTTACGATATTCAGCTCTTTTTCAAAGGTCACCGTTTCCAATTTCTCGGCCTGCATGCTGCTGCGGAGGATATTGCTCAGTTCGGTGACGGCCTTGCGGGCGCGGGCAGGGTTCTCATCGATGAGGGCCCGGATACTGTTGAGGGCGTTGAAGATGAAATGCGGATTGATATGCGCCTTGATGGTCTTCAGTTCCAGCTCCTTGACGAGCGCTTCCAGTTTGAGGGTATCCAGCTGTTGTTTCCGGCTGTTCTCGATATAGTGATAGAAATAGTAGATCAGCGTCCAGGGAATGATCGTGAAGCCGTATTCGGCCGTCGTGGCCATCAATTCGGCGACAAAGTCCGGGGTCTTTTTGGTATGGTTCAGTCCCAGGATATCGACGGCGCCGATCCGGATGAGGCTGCATCCGATACAGGTGAAGATAATGCCGATCAGGAATTTGGGGAGTGCTTTTTCTACCGGCAATTGCAGCCAGCCGGACCTCCGGATGACCTCCCGGAAAAGGTGAGTGGTTATGAGACCCGGCAGGACATAGATGGCTGTAAAGATGCAGGTCAGGTTAATCGACTTGGATTCCAGCACCGTCATGCTCGCCACGATGAGGGTCAGTCCCATAAAACCCCACCCCCCGATCTGGCACAGCCAATAGTATCTACTTACATTTTTGGGCATTGCGCAGCTTACTTAATACTTACTTTAAAGCCCAAAACTAGGCTTTTCCCCTACCTTTTCCCCTTAATTTGTACTAGTGGCCAAATTCCGCCGCCCAGTGGCCCAAGTTTTGCTCCCGGCCGGGTCAGGGGGTGATTCCCGGGTTAAATCCAGGGGAAAAAATGTAAATTTGTGTACTTATAACGAAAGCAGCATGGAAATCACCGCGGGCCCCCTCCTCCAGACCGTTAATTCCCCGGCCGACCTCAAGAAATTGAGCCGTGAGCAGTTGCAGCAGGTAAGCGACGAACTTCGGCAATACATCATTGACACGGTGAGCGTCCATGGCGGACATTTTGCCGCAAGTCTGGGAGTGGTTGAACTCACGGTGGCGCTGCATTATGTTTTCAATGCGCCTTACGACCAGCTGGTATGGGATGTCGGGCATCAGGCTTATGGTCATAAGATCCTCACCGGCCGGCGCGAACAGTTTGCCAGCAACCGTAAATACAATGGACTGAGTGGTTTTCCCAGGAGAGCGGAGAGTGAATACGACACCTTTGGGGTGGGTCATTCCTCCACTTCCATCAGCGCGGCGCTCGGGATGGCCATGGCTGCCAAATACAAGGGGGAAGCCGACCGGAAGACCGTCGCCATCATCGGGGATGGGGCTATGACGGCGGGTCTGGCCTTTGAAGGGATGAATCATGCCGGGGTAGCGGATACCGATCTGCTGATCATCCTGAACGATAATTGTATGAGCATCGACCCGAATGTCGGCGCCTTGAAGGAATATCTCACGGATATCACGACGTCAAAAACCTACAACAAGTTGAAGGATGATATCTGGAAGGCCCTGGGCAAATTGCCGGGCAGCCAGTTCAGCCGGGATATCGCCAGCAAGATCGACCATAGTATCAAGGGGTTTGTCAACCGCAGCAGCAACCTCTTCGAGTCGCTCAACCTCCGGTATTTCGGGCCGATCGACGGCCACAATATGACGAAGCTGGTTGACACTCTCAACGATTTAAAGAGCATGCCGGGCCCGAAGCTCCTGCATATCGTCACGGTAAAAGGCAAGGGTTATGAACTGGCAGAAAGGGATCAGACCAAATGGCATGCTCCCGGTCTCTTCGACAAGATCACCGGCGAGATCTACAGGAAGCACTATGCCACCCCGCAACCGCCCAAATACCAGGATGTCTTCGGGCATACGATCATCGAACTCGCGCAGCAAAACCCGAAGATCTTCGGCATAACGCCCGCCATGCCTTCCGGCTCTTCCCTGAAATTCATGATGGAGGCGATGCCGGACCGGGCGTTCGATGTGGGCATTTGCGAACAGCACGCGGTCACCTTGAGTGCAGGGATGGCGACACAGGGGATGCGCGTATTCTGCAATATCTATTCTTCCTTTATGCAGCGGGCGTACGATCAGGTCATTCATGACGTAGCCATCCAGCATTTACCTGTTGTGTTTTGCCTGGATCGCGCGGGGGTGGTGGGAGAAGATGGTCCAACCCATCATGGTGCATACGACATTGCCTATATGCGCTGTATTCCCAACATGGTCGTCAGCTCGCCGATGAATGAAAGTGAATTACGCAATCTGCTCTATACGGCACAGTTGGATAGCAATGAGAACCCTATGGTGATCCGCTACCCCCGCGGCGAAGGCGTTATGCCCGAATGGCGGACACCCTTCCAGGAGATCCCCATCGGCAAGGGCCGCAAATTGAAAGACGGTGAAGGAATAGCGATCCTTAGTCTGGGTCACCCGGGAAACTTCGTGACCGCAGCAATCCGGGAATTGAGGACTGAGGGGTTGAATCCTGCACACTATGATATGCGATTCGTTAAACCGCTGGATGAAGCGTTGCTGCATGAGGTATTTTCGCGTTATGACAAAGTTCTTACAGTCGAAGACGGGACTGTTGTGGGCGGATTCGGGTCGGCCATCCTGGAATTCCAGGCACTGCACGGGTATCAGGCGACCGTCAGCATCCTGGGCATTCCCGACCGGATCGTCGAACATGGCACGCCCAGGGAGCTCCAGCACGAATGCGGCTATGATGCCCCGGCGATCGCGGCAGCGGTACGCGAGATGCTGAAAGACAAAGTACAGGTCATCCTGTCGTAATACCCGGATCTTCGCGGGCTGGCGGTTCTGATAATCCGCGTCCCGCACGTTCACGCAAACATCGGTACCTCGATCGCCAGCAGTTCCGATGCTTCCAGCGCGCGGACTTCGAAACTGTCGACGCCGGTAATCCCAAGTCCATCCCGGTCGGATAAAATGGTATCGCCGATCCCAATGCTTCCCGTCAGCACGAAGATGTACACTCCATTTCCGGCAAACGCATTTTCATAACGAAGCGCCACACCCGCATCAAGCCGCGTGATCGCCAGCCGGGCGTCCTGGTTGATATACAGGCCGCCATCTTCAGGGCGCGGGCTTACGACGAACTGCCAGCGGTCGATGCGGGCCGCCGGGTCAAAACTTTTCTGGTCGTGGCGCGGTTTAATATTGAGGTGTTTGGGGAAGATCCAGATCTGTAAAAAGCTAACGGGGTCAAAGTGGGACGCATTATATTCCGAATGGCGGATGCCGCTTCCGGCTGACATGATCTGGACGTCGCCGGTGGAAAGGATGCCTTCGATGCCGGTACTGTCCTTGTGTGCCAGTGTTCCTTTCAGGGGGATGGAGATGATCTCCATGTTATCGTGTGGGTGGCTGTCAAATCCATTCCCGCCTTTGACGACGTCGTCATTGAGGACGCGGAGGGCGCCAAAATGAACTTTTTCTCTGTCGTACCAATTGCCGAAGCTAAAGGAGTGGTGGCTGTCGAGCCAGCCGAAATCGACATGGCCCCTTTCGGGAGCCGGGTGAAAGATATTGGTCATAGGTGAAAGATATTGGTATAGAATATTAATTTGCGGATGGTTGCGGAAAATATTCCGGATCCTCCGGCCGGTCGGGATTGAATTCAACAATAAAATTATTGCGGCCTTCGCCGGTCAGGATGGTCATATAGTTCTGCTGCACCAGTTCCAGCAATGAAAGAAAAAGGAAGATCGCATGGAGCCGGCTTTCACAGGCGTCGAAAATCTTCCCGAACGACAGGGTCCGCTCCTGCCCTACAACGGAAAGGATCTGTTCCCGGCTCTCCTCCATCGTATAGTTGTACCGCACAACGGTGTGGACGGGTTTGTTCTGGCGCTGCTGAATGCGAAGCATCATCCGTTCGAAGGTTTTCATGAGCTTGAACAGGGTGATGGCCTGGATCTCGGTACCTTCACCCGCCTCTTCCCCGACACCTGCCAATTCCTTCTGCAGATTGCCTCTTCTGACCATCAGATGGCGGATGGCTCCCATTTCCGCCAGCGTCGCTGCGGCTTCCTTATATCGTTTGTATTCCAGGAGTTTGTCGATCAGTTCGCGGCGGGGGTCGATCTCATTACCCTGCTGGTCGAGCTCTTTGCGCGGGAGCAGCATCCGGGCCTTGATGCGCATCAGGGTCGATACAAAAAGGATGAATTCGCTGGACAGTTCGATGTTCAGATTTTCCTGGGAGTGGATATAGGCCAGAAAATCCTGCATGATCCGGTGGATGGGTATATTATAGATATCCAGTTCATCCCTTTCGATAAAGAAGAGCAGGAGATCGAACGGGCCCTCGAATTGGGGAAGCCTGATCTGGTACGAGGTGTTCATACGGCCCGAAAGTAGCTATTTTTGGGCGCCCGTGGCGCATGGGCCACGGGCGGGTTTTCCCCAAGTTATTACCCCTTCGGGGGAGTGGGGGCCGGCGCCGAAGGCGCCGGCGGGGGCGGGATCGGCTTGCGGGCCTTTTTGGCGAATTTATAAGCCAGCCCGATTCCCAGTACTTCCTGCAGCTGCAGCGCCGGACCGCCAAAGGAACCGTCGGCCTTAACAGACTTGATCCTGTCATCATAAATGAAAGTCAGATTCAGGTTCATGCTGACGAGAGCGGTCACCTTTACGTTCAGCACATTGGTCATGTACAGCGCGAGATTTTGCGGATTGTCGAGGTAATCCGAAAAAAGGTCCAGCCGCCCTACATAAGCGGCGGTTTTACTAAGATTGGACCTATAGTTGATGGAGGCGAAGGCCCCGAATTCGAAACGGGAAGTTTTCCCGGAGTCGACACCGTATGCACCCTGGGCAGCAAGGGAGTCGTTTTTCACAATCAGTTCCCTGGCCGTGACCGGCGAAAGGAAAACGGAGAAGTTATTGTTGGGCTTATAATTTATCCCGAGGGAAAGCAGGGCATAGGCCGGCGCCAGCAGATCGGAAGTCAGTTGTTTGGAATTTGCGCTCGTGTAGTTGTAGCCCGGTGCAAACTGCGTCCTGAAATCGAACAAGGCGGAGAGGTACCATTTTTTCCCCAGGTCATATCCATACCTTGAGGTAATGTCGAAGCGGTCATCGGTTTTACGGGTGCCGAGGCTTGTCGTATTGGTCAGTCCGTAGGCGCTCAGCAGAAAGTTATCCCAGGACCGGCGGCCGTCGGTGTAGTACGCATACAGGTTCAGGAGCGAATTGAGGGACAAGGCGAATTTATCGCCGCCTGCCGCCCAGTTGCTGAGGGCTGCCTGGTTAAAGGTAAGATTGAAAAGGCCCCCCGTCTTCCAGGTCATCTTGGTGGTATCGTTGGGGTCTTTGGTGATCGTCGTGCCGTTCACGGCGTTCTCCAATGCCTGGGTGGGGTTTTGCGCCCGTAGAAAAGAAAGGCTTCCCAAGGTAAGTGCAGCAGCAATAAGGATGACTTTGTAGTTCATCTTCATAATTCTATTGTTAATTTATAATTTCCGGGTCTTCTCTTTACGGTTTCCGGGTCTTGAGTTCATCACGGATCTCGGTCAATAGCTTTTCAGTCAGGGTCGGTTCAGGCGGAGCGGCTTCCTTCTTCTTCTCGAGGCTATGGAACCCCTTGATGATCAGGAACAGGATAAAAGCGAAAATGAGGAATTTGAGGACTGCCGAAAGGAAAAGCCCGTACTTGACTGCTCCCCATTTCAGCTGGTCGATGTCGTCGAGATGGGCAAATTTCAGTGCCGGCGCCAACAGCAATGGCGTGATCACATTTTCCACAAGGGAGGAGACGATAGCGGTGAATGCCGCGCCGATGATGACGGCTACCGCGAGGTCGATGACATTGCCCTTCATGATGAAGGCTCTGAAATCTTTAAGCAGACTCATAATAGATGTTTTAGGTTATTGAGGAATGCGTAGGCAATAATCTTGCCGTGTTGTCTACGGCGAATGGGGAGTTTTCCGAAGGGAGGGATCCTGTGCGGATATTATACGGCCATGATCTCCTTTTCCTTTGCGGCAAGGTGCTTGTCTACGAGACCGGTATGTTGGTCGGTGATTTCCTGGATCTCTTTCTCGGCATCTTTGGCTTCGTCTTCGCTGAGTCCGTCTTTTTGGAGTTTCTTTATTTGTTCGATGGCATCACGGCGGATATTGCGGATGGCGACCCTGGATTGTTCTCCTTCACCGGATGCGCGACGGACAAACTCCTTTCTTCGTTCTTCCGTGAGCGGTGGCATAAACAACCGGATGATGTTGCCATCGTTCTGCGGCGTAACACCCAGATTAGCATTGATAATTGCCCTTTCGATCGGCTGGAGCATGTTCTTCTCCCAGGGCTGGATAGTGAGGGTGCGGGCGTCCATCACAGAGATATTACCCACCTGGTTGAGCACGGTCGGGCTGCCGTAGTAATCGACGGTCAGGCCTTCCAGCATTTGCGGACTGGCCTTTCCGGCTCTTATCTTAACCAATTCACTTTCAAGATGATTGAGTGCTTTTTTCATACTATCCCGGGCGGCTTCCAGGATAAGCTCAAGATCGAGGGACATAGCTGACATAAATTCTTCTTTGATGTCTGACCTATCGGCGAGCCGGCCTCCGGCCGTCTCCGTGACCGTGCAAACCTACGGCAAATATGCAAGAAAAATCCCGGTCACGGCAAAAAACCCGTACCTAGTTATTTTGTTCCAGGATGGAGTCCTTAAGGGCAACCAGTTGTGACGCTTTGGTCAGCTGGGCATTTTCTTCCTTTGCCGTTTTGGCCACAAAAAGTCGGGGAGCAGGCATCAGATAATAAATACCGGCGATCATGGCAAAGAACACCAGGAACACAGAACAAATGAGGAGTGTACAGTTGAGGGATCTGAGCAGGAATACGACCCCGATCATGATCAGGTTAATGGTGACGAGTGTCAGGGTGATCGCCCGGTGAGAGAAACCGCGGTCGAGGAGCAGGTGATGGATATGATTTCTGTCGGGGCTGAACGGAGGACGGCGGTGTAAAATGCGGATACCGAAAACCCGGAGGGTGTCCAGCAACGGGATCATCAGGATGGTAAAGCCCACTGCCGGAGAAGCGCTGATCGGGAAACTTACGCTGGAAGTATTGGCAATGTTGATGAATTTCACTACGAGGATGGCGTTCACTGTGCCAACCAGCAGGGAACCCGTATCACCCATGAAGATCTTCGCCGGTTGAAAATTGAAGATGAGGAACGCCAGCAGGCTGCCGGCTAACGAGAACGCCAATACGGCATAAGCATGCATTCCAACGTGAAGAAAATATGTCCCGAAAATCGTTGTTGACAGCAGGCCCAGGCTCCCCGCCAATCCATCGACGCCGTCGATCAGGTTAAAAGAGTTGATCACCACGATCACGGCGAAATAGGTCAGCAGCAGACTGAACATCTCCGGCAGCTGATGAATTCCCAGGAAACCGTTCATGCTCCGGATCTGGATATTGCCGTAATAAATAATGATAAACGCTGCCAGCACCTGGCCGATAAATTTCTTTACCGGTGAGATCACGAGGATATCGTCTTTGAGGCCGAGGAAGAAGATCACCAGCGTTGAGGCGATAAAATATTGAATTTCAGCCGATTCATTAAAGTGTATCGTCAGGAGGCAACCGAAGATGAAACCGGCGAAGATCCCCAGGCCGCCCAGGGGAGTGATCGGAGAGTTGTGTACTTTGCGGGCATCGGGCATATCGAACAGCTTTTTCATTTCCGCCACATTGATAACAGCCGGGATCGCCAGGAAGGTGATCGTAAATGAGATAGCTATTGATAACAGAACATCAAACATCAGTTCGATTTTGGTGGTACGTGAACAAAATTTGGCGGTACGTGAACAAAATTAGAATTCTTTTTTCGATAATACTACTAATTACCTCATTACTAAAATATAAAGTACCGGTACCGAAAAACCATTAGATTTGCAGCCCTATACCAAACTCTAATCCACATGGCTGACTTAAAGGCAATTGCTACACAAATCCGGCGGGACATCGTAAGGATGGTACATGGCGCCCAAAGCGGCCATCCGGGCGGTTCCCTGGGGACTGCCGATTTCTTCACGGCGCTCTATTTCCAGGTACTGCAACATGATCCACATTTTCATATGGAGGGGAAGAATGAAGACCTCTTCTTTCTTTCTAACGGTCATATTTCTCCCGTTTTTTACTCCGCCCTTGCCAGATCAGGGTACTTCGATGTTAAAGAACTTTCGACCTTTCGCAAGATCAATTCGCGGCTTCAGGGCCATCCAACTACGCACGAACACCTGCCCGGTGTCAGGGTAGCCAGCGGGTCGCTGGGCCAGGGAATGAGTGTTGCTATAGGTGCGGCTTTAGGTAAAAAACTCAATAACGATAAAAATATTGTGTACTCGCTGCATGGCGACGGGGAATTGGATGAAGGTCAGAACTGGGAGGCTATTATGTTTGCCGCCGCCCACAAGGTGGATAACCTGATCTCAACCGTCGACTGGAATGGTCAGCAGATCGACGGTACTACCAAATCGGTGCTGGACCTCGGTGATATCCATGCTAAATTTTTTGCTTTCGGCTGGACCACGCTCGAAATGAACGGCAATGATATGGATGAAGTGCTGGCCACCCTCGATAAGGCCAGAACTATGACCGGCCAGGGGAAGCCGATCGCCATTATGATGCATACCATTATGGGGAAAGGCGTCGATTTCATGGAGAATGACCACCATTGGCATGGAGTGGCGCCAAATGATGAGCAGCTGAAGAAAGCGCTGGCGCAGCTGCCGGAAACGCTGGGGGATTATTAACCGTTACCCCTGTCGCGATCGGGTCTCAACTCTTCAACTCTATCGGCGAGGCCGCCGCCTTGCGGGCCGGGATCCAGGAAGCCAGAATGGCTACAACGAGGATGGTTCCAAATACCAACAGAAAATCTGCCGGGACCATTTTGACGGGATAATAGTCCAGCAGGAATGATCCTCCCTCCAGCGGAATTAGTTTATATTTCAACTGAAGGACACAGATCAATGCGGCCAGGCCGATCCCCGTCACTCCTCCCATTAAAGCCAGCAAAACCCCTTCGGTAAGGAATATCCTCCGGATCAACCTGTTCCCCGCGCCCAGCGCTTTAAGGACATGGATATCCTTCTGTTTGTCCCAGACCAGCATAGTCAGGGCGCCCACCATATTGAAGGCCGCGACGACAAGGATCAGTGTCAGGACAATATATATCACCCACTTCTCGGTGCCCATGACACTGTACAAATTCTGATTCTGTTCATACCTGGTCTGCACCTTGTAGTCTTTCCCCAATAGATCCCGGATGGATTGCTGGACTTCCTTTAACCGCGCCGGGTCACTTACCGCCAGTTCCGCGCCGCCATACTCATCCGGCCCCAGGCCCATCATCTGTTTCACAAAGGCCAGATTCGTGATGACATAATGGTCGTCAAAATCCTCCTGAATGCGAAATTCCCCCGCTGTCGCCAGCGCGGCGTGACTATACGAAGCGAGGGGATCGACGGTAGCGCCCCGGCGGAAAAGGTAGACATCCAGCGGCTGGATGTCCTTCGCGGGATCTACCGCCAGCGCATAGTCTACCCCGGAACCCAATACCGCCAGCGGCTGGTCCGCTGTGCCCAAAGAGAAACTACCTCTGTCGATATTGGCCGCGACGCCGGTGACTTTGATAAAATTGCTGTCGACACCTTTCAGGTAAGGAGAGGCCGGCGGGTTATCATCGTTCATGAGCACCACTTGTTCTTCCACCACCAGGGAAATGGCGCGGACCCCGCTGATCGCGCGGAGTTGCCGGAGCTGATCCGGCGAAAGCGTGAGGGTCTGGCCACTGGCCGGCGTCACCTTGAGATCAGGGTAAAAACTGGTATATAAGGATTTCACCAGATCTTCGAACCCGTTGAAGACGCTCAGCACGAGGATCAGCGAAGCGGCGCCCACCACGATGGCGCTCATGCTAACCCAGGCAATGATGTTGATGGCATTGGTGGACTTTTTCGCGCGGAAATATCGCCAGGCGAAGAGCAGGTTCATCGGGCGCCTCCTTCCGGCTGCTGATCGCCCTTCCCTTCGTCCCTGATCTTTCTGAATAACGCTTCCATTTTGTCGGCATGATCGAGCGTATCGTCATGGATATACTGGAGCACCGGAATGCGGCGCAGCTGATGCTTGACGCGTGCGGCCAGCTCGCGCTTGATCTCCCAACTCCGGTCCGCGATATGTTTCATGGCGGCGGTGGTATCTTTTGCCTGGAAAAGGCTCAGATATACCCGGGCTTCCAGCAGATCCGGTGTCAGCTTAACGGCGGTCAGTGAAACCAGTCCGCCATCCACCATACTCAGCCCCAGCCGCCGGAAGATATCGCTTAGTTCTTCCAGCAGCAAGGCGGCCACCTGTTTTTGTCGCTTGCTCTCTTCCATACTTGATTAACGATCTACTTAACATTATTCCGCACCGGACTACGTCCGGTTAGGATTATTCCTGCTAACTTTGCCCCCCAAATCTACGTCTATTGCAGAAATTCGCCGTTATCCTTCAATATTTGTCCAGGTACAAAGGTAAATTGGCCCTGTACATGTTCTTCAATGTGCTATCCTTACTTTTTGGGCTGGTGTCGGTGGGCATGTTAAGTCCGTTCCTCGATATCCTGTTCAACAGCGGAAAACCCGGTTCCAAGGGGGTGACACTCCAGGGCAATGCTATCGGCGGCCTGAAGGACATCCTGGCGCACATTGCCCAATCGCACAATAAATCCTCCCTGCTGATCGTGATCTGTCTTGTCATCGTCATCTCCAGTATTTTGAAGAACCTGTTCTATTACTGGTCTTCCTATATCTCTTCTCCCATCCGCAGCGCCACGATCACGTTCCTGAGAAACGATGTGTACGAAAAGATCCTCGCGCTGCCCATCGGCTATTTCACCGAAAGAAAGAAGGGCGATCTCATCTCGCGCATGACCAACGATATCTACGAGATCGAATCCTCCGTCGTGTCGACACTGGAAGGCATGATCAAGGACCCGCTGACGATCATCGGCTATCTTGCCTATATGATCTATCTGTCTCCCACCCTTTCGTTGTTCCTTCTGATCCTGCTGCCGCTCACCGGCTTCCTGATCGGGCGGATCAGCCGCGTCCTCAAGCGTCAGTCCCAGGATGCCGCCATGCGGCTCGGCGAGAGCCTGTCCGTGCTGGATGAAACCCTGAGCGGGATCCGGATCATCAAGGGATTTGGCGCCGAGCTGATCATGAAGCTGAAATTCGAGCGCATCAATGACAGCCTTTTTCATATCCGCAACAAAATGAACTTTCGGCGCGACCTTGCCAGTCCGTTGACCGAGACCCTGGGTACCATCATCCTGACCATGATCCTCTATTTCGGCGGGTTGCTGGTGATCCGGAGCAATGGTCAGGGGTTCTCCGGCGGCGATATGATGGCCTACATCGCGATCTTCGGCCTGCTGATCAATCCTGCCAAAAACCTTTCCACCTCCATCTTCAACATCCAGCGCGGTGCGGCCGCCATGACGCGTGTAGAAGACCTGCTAAAGGCGCCGGTCAAAATTACGGACAATCCGAAAGCCGCGAAACTCACGACATTTTCCGACCGGATCGAATTCCGGAATGTCTGTTTCGCCTATGAAGATGCCGGTATCCTGGAACAGATCAACCTGGTGATCGAAAAGGGCAAGACGGTTGCGTTGGTCGGCAGTTCCGGCGCGGGCAAGTCCACGCTGGCGGACCTCGTGCCGCGTTTTCATGACGTCACCGGCGGCGAGCTGTTGATCGACGGGATCAATATCCGGGATTATTCGCTGCGATCGGTGCGGGATCAGATGAGCGTCGTTACGCAGGAACCCATCCTCTTCAATGATACGATTGCCGCCAACATCGCGCTTGGCAAGCCCGATGCCACTCATGACGAGATCGTCCGGGCGGCAGAGATCGCGAATGCCCACCATTTTATTATGCAAAAGGAGGACGGCTACCAGACCAACATCGGGGATCGCGGCAGCAAGCTTAGCGGCGGCGAACGGCAACGGCTCACGATTGCGCGGGCCGTGCTGAAAAATCCGCCGATATTGATCCTGGATGAGGCGACGAGTTCGCTGGATACCGAAAGCGAGCGGCTGGTGCAGGATGCGATCAATAAGATGATGGAACACCGCACCAGTATCGTCATTGCGCACCGGCTGAGCACGATCCGGCATGCCGATGAGATCGTGGTGCTGCAGAAGGGGCGGATCGTCGAGCGCGGGACGCATGATGAGCTGATGCAGCAGCGGGGTTTTTACAGCAAGCTGGTGGAGATGCAGGAGGTCAAATAGCGGCGGGTTCGCGGCGGCCGGGAAGGAGGACGAACTCGAAGCGTTTGCCGGCCTTGATCAGGGCATTCATCACGCCTACTTATTCATCATCTGTTTAGCCTCAATGCTGAGCGTCGCATGGGGTACGGCTCTCAGCCTTGCTTTATCGATCAGCTTGCCGGTTACGCGGCAAATGCCATAGGTCTTGTTCTCAATACGCATCAGCGCCTTCTCGAGGTGATCGATAAAGGTGATCTGGCGGCTGGCCATCTGGCTCAGCTGTTCTCTTTCCATGCTCATGCTGCCGTCTTCCATGGTCATGTAACGGGCGTCATCGTTGTCGCCGCCCATCTCATCCTTGCGGGTGATCAATCCTTGCAGATAAGCCAATTCCTTTTTAGCTGCATCCAATTTGCGGTTGATCAATTCCCTGAATTCTCCAAGTTCTGCATCGCTGTATCTCATAATAGGTCCTGTTTGCTCCTCCTGGGGAGTGTCTAAAACTGATTTTGTAAATTCCGGCTCGTATTTGCGAACCGTTTTTGTCTTTATTTCCGGGATGACCACCTTCTTTGGTGGGGCTGTCGGCTTTTTAGGTTCCGGTTTGACCGCAACGGGTTGTGACGAAGGCGGTGCGGGGGAAGGAGTCGGCTGTGGTTTGACAATGGGTTGAGTTTTAGCAACCGGCTGCGTTTTGACGGTGGGGTGCGGCTTGACTGCGGCGGGTTGGGTTTTGGCTACGGAAGGGGTTGCTGCCGGCTTTCCGGTGAGATGAACCTTGACGGTACCTTTCCTGGCGGCGGGGGGTGTCGGGCGTTTAGCCGGGGAAGATGGCGCAACCTTTTTAGCCGGGGTTTTGGCAATACTCTTAGCAACCGGCGTTTTTTTGACGGACTTGCTACCACCTGACGAGTGGGCAGGTTTGGCAGCCGCTTTTTTAGCCGGGGCTATTTTCTTGACATTGACGGCTTTCTTAGCGGCGGGCTTAGCCGCTTTCTTTTTGGTTGCCATACAGTTAGGCTTTTTTTGTAACAAACACTTTTAAAAGAATATCATTCACTTCAATTTCAGTGCCATTAGTTGGCTCCTTTACCAATTCGATGGAATCTGCCAAAATTTCCGTACAAATATATTCATTAAAAACCGTTAAGGAATCCTTGAGGGCGGGTACGTCTGCTACTTTCACCAAAATCCGGTCGGTTAGATCATAGCCGTTGTCTTTGCGGATCTTTTGGATGCGATTGACGAATTCCCGGGCATTACCTTCCCGGGCGAGTTCGGGGGTTACGGTTACGTCGAGAGCGACCGTAAGGGCGTTTTTGTTAGCTACCACCCAACCCGGGATGTCTTCGCTGGTGATATCCACATCATTAATCGCCAATATTAAGGGTTCTTTATCAATAAATAAAGTAATATGGCCATCTTTTTCCAATTTCGCTATGTCTTCCTGCGAAAAATTGCTTAAGGCAGCGCTAACCGCCTTCATTTTGGCGCCCAGCCGCTTGCCGAGCGCAACGAAGTCCGGCTTGACCTTCTTCTTGATAAATCCATCATTCCCAGATAGATAATCAATCTGCTTCACATTGACTTCGGCTTTTACCAGGTCTTCCACTTTCTCCAGCTGGGTCTTCATTCGGGGGTTGAGGATCGGGATCAGCACTTTTTGGAGCGGCTGACGAACTTTGATATTCACTTTCTTACGTAAAGAAAGGACCAGGGATGAGGTATCCTGGGCCATTTGCATCCGCTCTTCGAGGGGCTCGTCGATAAATCCGGGATCGGCCTTGGGGAAATCGGTATGGTGAACGGAGCCTACGTTGATCCGGCCGGTCACGGTATTGAGGTTGGTGAACAGCCAGTCGGAGAAGAACGGGGAGATGGGCGCCATCAGGCGGCTGATCGTCTCCAGGCATTCGTACAAGGTCTGGTAGGCGCAGATCTTATCGAATTCATAGTCTCCCTTCCAGAACCTGCGGCGGCATAGCCGGACGTACCAGTTGCTCAGGTGCTCGTCCACAAAATCTTCGATCAGCCGGCCGGCAATCGTCGGCTCATAGTCGTCGAGGCTAGCGGATGCTTTGGTTATCAGGGTATTAAGTGAAGAAAGGATCCACCGGTCGATCTCGGGACGTTCTTTTGGTTCGATATATGCTTCCTTGAAGGCGAATCCGTCCACGTTGGCGTATAGTGCAAAAAACTGATACGTATTATAAAGGGTACCAAAGAATTTGCGTTGCGCTTCGCGGATGCCTTCGAGGTCGAACTTCATGCTTTCCCAGGGGGATGCATTGGTGATCAGGTACCACCGGGTGGCGTCCGCGCCGAATTGGGCGATGGTTTGGAAGGGATCGACGACATTGCCGATGCGTTTGGACATCTTGTTGCCGTTCTTGTCGAGAACGAGGCCATTGCTTACCACGGTTTTGTAGGCGAGGCCGGGGTAGTGGGATTCCGCGGCCGCCGGCGTTGTGAGGCCGGCCTTTATCAGTTCGTCATGCACCGATTCCTTTATGAGGGCGGCGATGGCGTGCAGGGTATAGAACCAACCCCGGGTCTGGTCGACGCCTTCGGCGATAAAGTCGGCGGGGTAGTTGCGGGCAAACGTCGCTTTATTCTCAAATGGAAAATGCCATTGGGCATAGGGCATGGCGCCGCTGTCGAACCAGACATCGACGAGATCGGGCACCCGTTTCATCGGCTGACCTCCGGGGCTCACCAGCGTGATCTCGTCAACATAGGGTCTATGGAGGTCGGATGTGAGGCGTTTTGCAAAGGCGACCGGGTCTTCACCGGGCGCCGGCCGCATTATCCCGGCAGCGACGGAGCGGCTGATGGCCTCCTGCAATTCGGCGATCGAGCCGATACAAACTTCTTCGGTCGCGTCCGTCGTCCGCCAAACCGGCAACGGAGTCCCCCAATAACGGCTGCGGCTGAGATTCCAGTCCACCATGTTTTCCAGCCAGTTACCAAAGCGGCCTTCACCGGTTGACCTGGGTTTCCAGTTGATCGTCCGGTTGAGTCCGACCATCCGGTCTTTGAGCGCAGTTGTGCGGATAAACCAGGCGTCGAGCGGGTAATACAATACCGGCTTGTCCGTTCGCCAGCAATGGGGATAGGTATGTTCGTATTTTTCGATCCGGAAAGCCAGGCCTTCCTTTTTCAGCTTGACACAGATATCGACATTGACATCGGCATAGTTCGGGTCGTCCTTGTAGTTCTTTACATAGCGGTTGCTGAATTCGCCCAGGCCGTCGATGAATTTTCCCTGTTTGTCCACCATGACGAGGATGCCGATACCATATCGCGAGCCGACCCGGAAATCGTCGGCGCCAAATGCGGGGGCTGTGTGGACGATGCCGGTACCGTCGTCGGTGGTCACGAAGTCGCCCAGCAGCACCCTGAAAGGATTGCCCCCGGATCTTTGCGGCGCGTTGGCTGCATAGGGAAGCAACTGTTCATAGCGTATCTCTTCGAGATCGCTGCCTTTGAATTCGAGCAGGATCTTCCAGGGGAGGACCTTTGATCCGGGGGAGTAGGCGACATCGTCAGCGTTTTCGCCTTCGGGTTTGAAGTATTTGGTCAGCAGGGCCTTGGCAAGGATGACGTGGGCGGGTTCGTGGGTGTATGGATTAAAGGTTTTTACGAGGACGTAGTCGATCCCGGGGCCGACGGTGAGGCCCAGGTTGGAAGGGAGGGTCCAGGGGGTTGTCGTCCAGGCCATGAAATAGACGGGGGCGCCGCCGGTGGCGCGGAACAGAAATTCGCTGCGGGTCTCGCGAACGGCTTTGAACATGGCCACGATGGTCGTGTCCTTCACGTCCTTGTAACAGCCGGGCTGATTCAGCTCATGGGAACTCAGGCCGGTACCGGCGGCGGGGGAATAGGGCTGGATACTGACGCTCTCATATAGCAGGCCTTTTTTATACAGTTCCGCTAAAAGCCACCAGAGTGTTTCGATATAGCTATTCTCAAACGTGATATAGGGATTGTTGAGGTCAACCCAATAGCCCATCTTCCGGGTGAGGTCATCCCATTTATCCTTGTATTTCAGGACTTCGCGTCGGCAGGTCTCGTTATATTCGGCAATGGAGATCGTCTTGCCGATATCCTCTTTAGTAATTCCCAGCATTTTCTCCACGCCCAGTTCGACCGGGAGGCCATGGGTATCCCAGCCGCCTTTTCGCCTGACCTGGAAGCCCTGCATCGTCTTATAGCGGCAAACCAGGTCTTTCAGGGTACGGCTGATCACATGATGGATGCCCGGCAGGCCATTTGCGCTTGGCGGACCCTCATAAAAAACGAATGGGGTGCGGCCTTCCCGTAAATCCACACTTTTCTCAAAGGCGTGGTCTTTTTCCCACCTTTCAAGGATCTCCTGGCCGATTCCGGGGAGGTTAAGTTGTTGATATTCTTTATACTTTGCCATGGGACGGCAAAATTACGAAATTCCCCCGGATGCGGGCTCGCCGGTGGCGGAAAGGACTCCCAACTGATTAGTCTTCTGTTTGTTAACGGTTTGCAAAAACGCGCGGGGCAGGCTCCCAGGGGATCAAAATATGACGTACTTATCCACAACAGGCGGGTTTTGGCACAATTTATGGAACACTATAGGGCATAAGACCGACATGATAAGGGGGCTTTTCTCCTTCAGCAATAAAGATATTAAGTCTTTCTACGGTTTAGGGTTTAGGGGTTAAAAAGGGGGGTATTCCTACTCCCCTTCCTTTTAAAATCTCCTGACCGGTGCTTGACAATCCCGCCTGTACTCCGCCCTTATGCCGTGTCACCTTATTCAATGGAGATCCGTAGCCAACCCGTTTTTAATCTCTGATATTACCTGCAAAAAACCGCTGCAAGAACAAAGGCCTGCAAGATCTCAATTCCTGAACGACCACCTGAGTAAATTCATAGTTCGGAAAAACTTCCTTTTTACCCCCATCAATGGGACGGTTCTGTCTTTTGACCGGTCTTTGGCCGGTAAGCCCTCCCGATTTAACCATCGGGAGGATTTTTTTTGCCGGGTGGCGGAAGAGACCGGAGCCGGATCGCCTTATAAATTTTGATAGCGCTCATCAGGAGAATGACGAACAGGATCAATCCGGTAAGGCCCCATGCCCAGCTCATATTCTGTTTGACCACCGCAAGCATTACAATAGCGACGAGAAAGATCGTTGCCACCTCATTCCAGATCCGCAACTGTCCCGAGGA
>DATJMG010000280.1:0-34090 GCA_035508835.1 Puia sp. | reverse complement strand
CCGTATTTGTCCGTCGGCTGGTAGTAAGAGGCCCCCTTGTACGTGATCGTATTGCCTTGCTGCGAAACGATCGTGGCATGGTCGATGACAAACCGGTTCTTTCGAATGATCACGTCCCCGCCCGTCCAATCCGTCGACAATTGATCTCCGGTAATGGAAGTATTGTCCGTATGGCTTTGTATCGTCAGATACCCCGTGGCAGGATACCTTCCCATCGGCTGCACCTTGTTGTTGATAATAACCATGTTTACCCGTAGTCCGCATTCGGGACATGCCGCCTGCCAGATATTCTGCCCGATGTTCTTCCAGCCGTCCAATCGATGAAACCCGCTTACCACCGGATCATTACCCTGCCCATATGCCCCGATGTAGATGGGATTCCCCGCAGCTCCCGATTCACTCGCAACAATAGATCCATAAAAGACATCCCCCCTCTTGAGCAGTACCGAATCTCCCGGCTTTAGCTGACCGAATATCTCGTTCAGCTTCTTCAGACTTCGCCAGGGCGTAACAGCCTGCTCTGCCTGTGCCGGTGACCTCGAGTCATCCCCATTCATGGCAGAGAAATAATAGGTATTTCCACGCGCGGGAAGGATACCCATGAAAATTGGCATCAGTATTGATAAAAAAGAATATATTGATTTCATACGAGATTTTTGAGTAGTTCTTCTTAAAAAAACCTGAAAGATTCACTGAAGTTTGCAATAAATCGCTAATTTCGTACCAAGAAAACCCACACTATAATACCTAACTCTAGGCAGTACGCATAAAATCATTCCTTAATAGAAGAACCTGCCTCGACTTGCTGCCACGCTGGATTTTCGTTACAAAGGTTATTCCATTATCTGTTAAAAGCTTTCCTGTTCATCCCCACAATCCCAGGACCGGAGAAGTATTTGCTAACCCTTGCTGTGCGAAATGATTCATTCCTCTCGCAAAAGAGGGATCATGTGCTGTTGTGTGCTTTAAATCTTAAACGTTTCCAATGAGATTGAGACCCAGGGAAATCCATTTGTTAATCCTATCCGTCGATCTGTTTATCCTGAACGCCTCTTTTTTTCTCGTTCGGTTATTCCTCGACGAAGGTGACCCCGAATGCCTGAAAAGCCTTTTGATCGTCCTCAATGCAGGATACATAATCATTAGCCCCATTTTTGTAGAAAATCTGCGCGACCTGAAATCGGACTACCCCAAAATGGCCCGGTCCCTCATTCGCCGCTTTGTCTATTATTTTGCATTCACTTCCCTCATCCTTTTGGTTTCCGAACGAAGCACCTGCCCTACCCGCCAATACTTATCCACCATCTCCATCTTCTTTTTGTTGAAATTCTGTGTTTCATCGTGGCTCTTCTTCCGTTATTTCTTCAATACCCATCTCTACCTGAAACCGACGATCATCATCGGCGATAACAAGCTGGGCACCCAGCTGCAAGACTACTTCCTGACCAATAAATACCTCGGGATCAAACCCATCGGCCTGCTCGCCGACCGGCCTGCCAAAGATCCGGACCACAACGTGATCGGCTCCTTCAACGACTTTCAGAAAATCTTCGATGCCCGGCCCTTTGAAGACGCCTTTATCGTTCTGCCCCTCACAGAAGTCGAAAAGATCAAAATGCTCATCGCCCTCGCAGAACGCAACGGCGTCCGTACCCACCTCGTTCCCAATTTCGCGGGCAGCCAGGAGATCCATTTCAAGGTCGACACCCTCGGCGATATTCCCCTGCTGCAAATGCGGACCTTTCCCCTGGATACCTATGCCAACCGCTTTCTCAAACGGGCCTTCGATATCGTCTTTGCCTCCACCTTGATGCTCTTCCTTGTCCCCCTCGGTCTGCTGATTGCCATCGCCATCAAACTGACCAGCAAGGGCCCCATTTTCTTTAAGACCCACCGCCTCGGCGTCACGGGCGCGCCCTTCACGATCTATAAGTTCCGGACCATGCGGCACCAGCCTACTTCCGACGATAAGCTGCAATCTACCGTTCAGGGCGACACGCGAATTACCTGGCTGGGCAAATTCCTTAGAAAATACAGCATCGATGAACTGCCCCAGCTGCTTAACGTCCTGACCAACGATATGTCCATCGTAGGCCCCAGACCACACCGCCTGAACCTCAACAAGACGCTGCAACAGAAAATGGGCGCCTATATGATGCGCCATACCATCAAACCGGGGATCACCGGCTGGGCACAGGTCAACGGCTGGCGCGGCCCCACCCAGACCAAGCTCCAATATTGGGGCCGGACCCTCCACGACCTGTGGTATATCGAGCACTGGAATTTTTGGCTCGATCTTTATATCATCCTGCTAACACTCGTCGGGAAAAAAACCCGTAAAAATGCCTTTTAACAATTGTAAACCCCTTAAAAATCAATCCGTACTGGCCCTAAATAACTTATTTTTATAACATGAAAAACGTCCATGGAACCTCGCTCCTGACCTTTGCATGCTCGTTTCTACTCTATTGCTCCTCCTGCACGACCGCAAAGAAACTGACGATCATGCAAGACCTCAGTCCCAATCAGACCGTCCCGGGACCCAGACCAGCCCCAGTCTATCATATCCGGCCAAAAGACAACCTCTACGTGGGGATCGCAACCCCCGATCAGGACCTGACCAGAATGACCGACCCGACCACCAACGGCGTCTCCCTCGCCATGGCCTATGAAGGAATAACCTCCAAAGCAGTCAACGGTAACCTCGTGGACGCCGACGGGAACATCACCCTCCCCATGCTGGGCAAGATCCCCGTAGGCGGCCTCACCCTCACCCAGGCAGAAGATACCATCCGCGGCGCCGCCAAACAATACCTTAAAGACGCCACCGTCAAAGTCCGGTTGCTGAGCTACAAAGTAACCGTGCTCGGTGAAGTAAAAATGCCCGGAATTTATTACAACTACAATAACTATATCACCGTCCTCGACGCCATCAGCCTCGCACAAGGCGCGACCGATTACGCGAAACTCGCCGACGTCCTCGTCCTGCGACCCGCTTCCAACGGGACCCGGACTTTTTCCATCGATCTCAACAAAAAGTCCGCCATCCAATCCCCTGCCTGGTATCTCCAGCCGGATGACGTAGTCGTCCTTCAGCCGGGCAAAAACAAAGGCTTGCAGCAGAAGCTGCCGCTCGTCGGTATCGTCGTCGGCTCCCTTTCCGCCTTGCTGCTGCTGCTGAACTATCTAAAATAAGACATCTCATGGACCCCAATACTTATCCCCGACAGTCTGGCTTTCACAGCGGCAAAAGCTTTAATAAAAAAATGATCCTGCCCGCCATCCTCCGGAACTGGGTTTGGTTCCTCCTGGCCGGCGGCCTGGGCTTCGGCATCGCCTTCTTCCTGCACAAGGCCTTCCCCGGCAGTTACCAGAGCACCATGACCATTCTGCTCATCAACTCGCCCCACCAGGTGCCGCTTAACGGGAGCAGTCTCGACAATAACCTGGAAACCCAGCAAAACCCGATCAATGTCCAGGACGAACAATCCGTCCTCTCCGCCTATAGCCTCCAGCTTCAAACGCTCCAAAACCTCGGCTGGAAGACCAGTTGGTACAAGAAAGGCCCGATCATCGGCAAAAAAGATATTTATAAAGAAGACCCCTACGTCGTAAGCTTTTCGGACGACTCCGTGCTGAAAGGGGTAGAACTGACCATCACCCCTCTCTCCGCCACCCGCTATCGCGTGGAATGCGACCACAAAGACCGCGTAGCAGACAGCGACCGCATCATCCGCTTCTCCAGAACCGCCGAATTCGGCCAGCCCTTTGTCAACACCTGGTTCCGCTTCACCCTTTTTCCGATCACCACCGCCATTTCCCAACCCGGCACCCAATACATCCTCGTCTTCAATGATCTCAACTTCATGGCCATCGCATACCAGGGCGCCCTCGAAGTGAAGATCGTCGCTCCCGAGTCCGACGTCCTGAATGTCGACCTGAAAGGCGAGAACGTGCTTCGAAACGTGGACTACCTGAACGAACTGGGCAGAACCTACCTGAAATTCGGCCTCGACCAGAAGAACGAATCCGCTATAAATACGATCAATTTCATCCGCGGTCAACTCTCCGGCGTGGCCGATTCCCTTCGCGTCTCCGGTGACCGCTACACCGACTTCCGGACCCGCAACAAAGTAGTCGACCTTACCACCGAAGGCGCCATGGTCCTGCAACAGGTCGAAGACCTCGATAAAGCGGAGAGCCTCCTGAAACTGAAGATGGATTACTACACCGGTCTCAACCACCATCTCAACGACGGCGATAGCCTGAAGAGCTTCGTCGCTCCGCCGCTGGGCGACCCGGATCCCGACCTGAGCGCCAACGTCCAGAAACTGGCCTCCCTCTATAGCCAGCGCGCCGCCCTCGCCCTCTCGGTTCAACCGAAGAATCCCAAAATGATCGCCGTCAATGACGATATCCAATTGACCCAGAAACTGATCCAGAACAACATCGCCGGCCACCTCGCCGCCACCCGCGATCAGATCAGCAGCCTGGAATTGCAGAAGAAAGAGAACAACGATCGCCTCACCAGCATCCCGGCAACCGAACGTTCCTACCTCGATATTAAACGCGGCTTCGACGTGAACAGCACCCTATATAATTTCCTGCTGCAGAAACGCGCCGAAGCCGGCATCTCCCTGGCTTCCAACAACCCCGACGCAAAGATCCTCGACCCGGCAACCATCCCCACCACAGGTCCTATCGGCCTTAAACCCATTGTCAGCGCGGCCATCGGCGTCATCCTCGGCATGCTCGTGACCCTCGGCATCGTCCTGCTGAAACAATATACCGACGATCGCCTGCGCGAGCCCGAAGAAGCAACCGCCGCACTCCATCTCTCCGTCGCAGGCCTCATCCCCCATAACCGCCTGAAGACGGAGCTGCCCGTCACCCAGCACCCGCACTCCGAGATCACCGAGTCGTTCCGGAACCTGCGCGCCAACCTTCGCCTGCTGCTGAAAGACGGCAACACAGCCGTGATCGCAATCCACTCCGCGACAGCCGGCGAAGGCAAATCCTTTATTGCCGCAAACCTGGCTTCCCTGCTGGCCCTCAGCACCAGGAAAGCGCTGCTTATCCAGGCAGACCGCCACAACACCCACCTCGAAGAGCTGATCGGCGCACAACCCCGGAAGGACCTGACCGACTACCTGGAAGGGACCGCCAATTTCGGCGAATTGCTGACACCCACAGAAATTCCGGGCCTGTGCTTTATCCGCGCCAGCCAGCCGGATTCCCACCTGTCGGAATTGATGGATACCCCGGCCATGGAAAAATTCATCCGCGAAGCCCGGGCTTCCTTTGGCTTTATCGTCACCGACAATCCCCCGATCAGCATCCTGAGCGACGCCCGGATCATGGCCACCTATGCCGATATCAACCTTTTTGTGCTTCGGATCGGCTACAGCACCGTAAAAGAGTTGTCCTTTATCAATAACACCGCCGAAGAAGAAACCGTGAAGAACATGATCGTCGTGCTGAATGATACTCCACCAAGCCGCAAAAAGATCAAGAAAGCGGCCTATTTCAAAGACTGATCCCTATGCTGACGCTCACAAAAATAAAAGGCAAGTTTCTCGGGGGCCACGCACGGACCGCGAAGGCGAACAAGAATATCGTCTATTCCTTTCTCATCAAAGGCCTGAGTATCGCCTGCCAGTTCGCACTCGTCCCGATGACCATCAACTACCTGGACAACTCAAGCTACGGTATCTGGCAAACCATCGCCCAGATCGTCGGCTGGTTCTCCTTCTTCGATATCGGCGTGGGGAACGGCCTCCGGAACAAACTCTCCGAAGCCCTGGCCAGGAACGATACGAAACTCGCCAGGATCTACATCAGTACGTCCTATGCCTGGGTAGCATCTATCTTTCTTTCCCTCATGGTCTTGTTTTGGATCATCAGTCCCTTCCTCAATTGGGCGCACCTCCTCGGCCTCTCCTCCTCTTACGCCGGGATCCTCCAGCGCACCATGCTGGTCGTATTTTCCTTCTTCTGTCTGCAGTTTATCCTCAACCTCATCGGGAATATCCTCTTCGCCCACCAGGAGCCCGCATTGAGCAACCTGATCACTCCCCTTGGAAACGTTTTGTCGCTCATAGTCATCTTTATCCTGACCCGCACCACACCGTCGGGCAACCTCTTTACCGTATCCGTCGTCTTCAGCGCCGCACCGGTCATCGTGCTGCTGTTCTTCAATCTCCTTTTTCTTGGCTGGAAATATCGCTCCATCGCCCCGGGCCTTCGCTATATCCAGTTCAGTCACTCCAAAGACCTGTTCGGCCTCGGCGTTCAGTTCTTCATCATCCAGATCGCTTTCATCGTGATGTATTCCAGCGCCAATATCATGCTCATCCGCTGGTTCGGCCCAAGCACCGTCACCGTCTACACCGTCGCCTACAAATATTTCACCATTGCCCTGCTGATCAACGGCATCATCACCGCAACCTACTGGTCCGCCTTCACCGACGCCTATGTGCGCCAGGAATTCGACTGGGTTCGAAGGACGATCCGTCGCATGGAGAAAGTGACCTACCTGCTGATGGCCGGTGTCATCCTCCAGACTGCCCTCGCCGGCACGCTGATCCACCTCTGGGTTCACCAGGTATACGTACCCCTCGACATGCAGATCACCATGTGTGCCTTCACCCTGATCAGTTTGATCGCCGCCCCCCAGCATATCTTTTTGAACGGCACGGGGAAGATCCGGCTCCAGCTGTACACCGCCGTCTATACGATCTTCATGACCGTCCCCTTCGCCTGGATCTTCTGTAAAGTTCTCCACCTGGGCCCGCAAGGGGTCATCCTCGCCATGATCTGCACCAGCCTGCCGGTAACGATCCTGTACCGTATCCAATACAACAAAATCATGAGCGGCAAAGCCACCGGGATATGGGTAAAGTAACCACCACGAACACAACCACGACGTCGGCCCCCACCATGACCTCGATCGTCGTCAAGCGGTTCTACAACCTCCTGGGTCACTCTTGCCGGTTTGCCTTCACCCTCGCCTTCCCCCGAAAACTTTCCGCCGCCAAACCCCTGTCCGACACCAGCCTCCTTCTTTTTTCGGGCTATAAGGGCGCCAAAATGATGAAGGCCGTCCTGCTCTCTATCTACTACAATTGGGACAAGATCCCCCGCCTTACCCTCGTTTCCGACGGAACCCCGCGGGAAGTGCTGCAAGCCGCCCTGCAGTTCTGGCCTTACCCCTATGAGATCAAGTCCTGGAAAGACTGCGCCGCCTGGCATCGCTGCAAAGGCCGCCAGGCGATCATCGACTTCGCACACGTCAACCCCTATGCCCGTAAGCTCTTGTCCGTTCTGGCCGAAGCCGAACAACGCCCCGTTCTCTACTGCGACACCGACGTCCTCTGGTTCCGCGAGCCGCGCCTGCCCGATCCGAGCTCTCAGCCATCCCCCGATCCAACCTCCCAGCCAGCCACCGATCCTTCCCCTACCTCATCCCCCAACCGCTGCACGATGCGCATCTCGCACGACAATACGCACCATTATCATCCCCCGGCCATTCGCTTCCTAAACCGCGAAGACCTGCTGGAAAAGCCCGCTATCAACTGCGGCGTCGTTTATCTCTCGGGCTCCGTTTACGACTCCTATCCCGACTTCGAAGGTCTCATGCGCTTCATGCGCATCTTCAACGAGCCCTTTTCCGAACAAACGACCTTTGCCCTGCTGGCCGACCACCTCGGCGACACCTGGTCCCTCGACGAGATCATCCTGACCACCAAAGACGAGCACTGGCCCCTGATCCCCCGTTATCTGTTCTCCGGAACCCAAACCGCCCGCCACCACGTGGCGACAAAACATTCCTGGTTCTGGCGGGACGCCCTGGTCATCCTTTTACAAAAAAATAAACGCCGCCGCCATGCGAGCTAACCCGGCCGCCATTCCGGCTAACCCCGGCACGACACCCAAATGGGTGAATTGGCTGACAATGTTCTTGCTGATCGGCAACACCGCCAACCCCTTCTTCTACGAGTCCATCGAAATGCTTGCCATCTCATTCATCATCCTGCTGGGCTGCTGGTTCCTCAAAGAAGAAGAGGACACCCGCCTGAACGGTTATTTCTGGATCTATCTCGTCGTTCTGACCATCCTCCAGGCTTCCCAAACCCTCGTCTATCACGTCTTTCCCATCAAGACCTTCTTGGGGGAATACCTTCGCATCATCTTTGCCGTTCTCGCCATCCGCATCCTCGGCCGAAATTTCTTCGACTACTTCGTCCGCTTCGTCTACGTCTTCGCCGTCATCAGCCTCTTTTTTTACGTGCCCTGCGTGCTGATCAAACCCCTTGCCCATTTCCTGATCGACCATGTGGCCAAATATACCCAATGCCCTTTCCACCGGGCCGCGACCGGCGAACTCTATGAGGCGCCCTATAATATGATCATCTTTAACCTCGGCCAGATCACCTTCAACCGTAACTCGGGTTTCTACTGGGAGCCCGGCACCCACGGCGGCTTCCTCTGCCTGGCCCTCTTTATCAACCTCTTCTACCGGAAAGAACGGCTGACGTCCAGGTTCAATGTTATCTTTATCATCACGATCCTGACCACCCTGTCGACCACCACCTACCTGGCCCTGTTCTTTGTCATCATCGCCTATCTCAAGAATTTCATGATCCGGCGACCCGTCATCTCGCTGTTCATGCTGATCTTCGTCGGCATCATCGGATTCCTCGCCTTTACCCGGCTTGACTTTCTGAGCAGCAAGATCGATGAGCAGATCGCAAAGCGCGGGAGCCGGAAAACCGGCGAGTCCCGATTCAGCAGCCTGAATGCCGATATCCGCTCCCTGGAGGAACACCCCTTCGTCGGCACCGGCCGTAACGTCGAAATGCGCTTCGGTAAAAATTTCTACAATGCTGACCTCCGCGAACTGCACCGCAACAACGGGATCGGCGTCCTGCTGAGCACCTACGGCGTCTTCTTCTTTTTCTTTTTCTTCTACCTGAACTGGCGGAGCTTTTACTTGCTGCTGGGAAGCCGGGTCGATGCCTGGCTGCTCCTTACCCTCGTCCTGATCATCGCATTTTCGGAAGACTATTTCTTTAAAGCCTTTTTTATCTCCCTGGCACTTTATTGCGGCATCACAATGGTATCAACTACTCAGGATATTAAACTCGTCCGGTCCCGCAAAATGCAATTGGGCAAGAACACCCTGAAATATGAATAACCTTCCTATCCATATCGGCGCCGTTATCCCTACCTTCAACCGGGTGAACAGCCTGCGGCAGATCCTGACCTGCCTGCAACAACAACGCGCCGCCACCCCGCATAACCTCGCCACCCCCTCGGTCACAACCACCCCCATCGTCGTCGTCGACGGCTCCACCGACGGCACCCTCGAAATGCTTTCGGCCGAATTCCCTTCCGCCGCCATCGTCCGCGGCGACGGCAGCTGGTGGTATACCCGCTCGATCAATGAAGGCATAAAGAAAGCCCGCCAACTCAACTGCTCCCACATCCTGACGCTCAACGACGACCTGACCTTCGCATCCAATTACATCGGCACGATCGTAGGCGACCACCTCGCCGCCGGCCCGGACTCAGTCATCGGTTCGATATCCCTCAGCGCCACTACACCGCGCCTGATCACCTTCTCCGGCGTCTCCAAAGTCACCCGAACCCTCAAAGAATACAACTATTTGCCTAAATTCTCGGCCGTCGCGGAAAACACGCTCGGCGGCGTCAAGCCCTCTGTCGTTCTCTCCGGCCGCGGCATCCTGTACCCGATCGGCATCTTTGATCGTTTTGGGCTCTACGACGAACACCTTGTCCAATATAGCTCCGAAACCGATTTTACCTACACCGCTTCCCGCAACGGCATTCCCGTCATGATCTCTTACAACGCCCGGGTCTACGAGAACGTCCGGCTGACCTCCGCGGGCGCCGTATACAATAATCCGTCGCTCCATGCCCTGCTCCGCAGCTTCCGGAATAAATACTCGATCAACTCCTGGCACAAAACGCGTTATTATGCCATCAAACATCGCGGCCTCGTCACCGGCTCTCTCATCGCCTTAACGCGGATGGCCGGCATCCTGAAGAATTTCGCCCTGGTAAAACTGATGCCCAAAAAATGAAATTCCCCAAATGAAACTCCTCTTCCTGTCTCACCACTGGACCAACAACTCCCACCATTCCCTCCACAGCGGATTCCAGCGCCTCGTTCAATTCGCTGCTGCCGATCACGAAGTCACTCTCGTCACCTGGGCCGACCGCGAATACGAATACCTGGACGTCGGCGCGAACGGACGCCCGATCCGCGTCATCACGGTAAAAAGCGGCCGCCGCGATTTCCTGTTCCAACGAAGGATTGCCATTTCCCGGAAAGGCGCCACCCTCGCACCTGCTTTCGATGCCGTCCACGCGCTCTATGAAGACTGTACGTTTGCGCTGCCGCCAAACCGGTTCACGACAACCTTCCACGTCCTCCCCGGCGTGGTGCATTACAAGGAACCCAAACACCGCCTCTTTCTCTTTCTGAAATACCACGTCCTCCAACGCCGGGCCCTCCGTAACGCCGCTTCCATCGCCTGCGTCTCGACAAACCTGCTGTCGGCTATCTCCCAACCCTACCGTAAGAAAGCCACCTTCATCCCCCATGGCGTCGATACCGATTTCTGGAGCCCCGCACTTGCCTCGACCCAACCCGACAACTACATGCTCTGCGTTGGCGCGCACGGCCTCGACCGACCCCTTCTGACAAACTTCATCCGCGCCAACCCCGGCCGGCAATTCATCATCGTCGGGCTCCGACCCCAACTCGATCCCTTCCCCAATACCCGCTATCTTTATCATATTTCCGACGAAGACCTGCGCGAACTGTACGCCGGCGCGACCTTACTCATCCGGCCTCTTCAATTCGCGACAGCCAACAATTCCGTGCTCGAAGCCCTCTCCATGGGCAAAACCATCGTGGCGAGCCGGATCCCGGGTATCACCGATTACCTGAACGAAAAGACCGGCATCTTCATCGATACGCTCCCGAACCATTCGCTAGATAACATCCGCCCCCTGGACCCTGCCCTGATCCGTCAATATACGATCGATTCCTTCTCCTGGCAGAAGGTACTTGCGGAATATTTGAAAATATACCAACACCCCGTTCCCGCCACCTCAAATCACACTCATGGCTAAAAAACGTATCGCAATAATCGGTCTCAAAGGCCTTCCCCCCTTTGGCGGCGCCGCCAACGTCGGTGACAATATCATTGAGCAGCTCTCAAAAGAATACGATTTCACCATCTACGCCACCGCCTCCCACACGCACCACAAAGGCGACTACAAAGGCGCCCGCCAGATCGTATTTAAAAAATTCCCTGTCCGGCAGCTCAACGTTTTTTATTATTATCTCGCCTCCGCCTTTCACGCTGTATTCATCCGCCGCTATGACGCCATCCACCTCCATCAGATGGATGGGGCTTTTACCCTGCTGCTGCTCCGGCTCCGGTATAAGGTAGTAGCGACCAGCCATGGTCTTACCTACCGCCACGCCAAATGGAGCAAGTGGTCCCGTCCCTATTTCAAGCTGAATGAATGGTTTCAGGCCCGCCTCTCCAACCACCTTACCGTTGTCTCCAAATCCCTGGTGCCGCACTACGAAAAGATGATCCCGGCTACCCGCATTTCCTATATCCCCAACGGCGTCACCGCAATTCCCCCGGCTGCGATCGCGCTGAATACTTCGGACTATCTCCTCTTTGCCGCAGGTCGCATCATCCCGACCAAAGGCCTGCACATCCTGCTGTCAGCCTTGCATAATGCCCGCTATAAGGGCAAGCTGATCGTCCTCGGCGACCACAGCCAGCTGAAAGACTATTCCCGCGAGCTCTTCGACCTCGCCGCCGGGCTCAATGTCGAATTCAAGGGCCTTATCAAGGAAAAGCCGCTGCTCAACGCCTGGATCGCCCGTGCCCGCCTCTTCATCTTCCCCTCTACCTATGAAGCCATGTCCATGATGCTGCTCGAAGTTGCCGCCCTCCGGACGCCGGTGGTCTGCTCGGATATCGTCGAGAATACCGATATTTTTGACCGGAATGAAATGCTCTTCTTCCGCTCCGGCTCCGATACCGACCTCGCGGATCAACTCACCTGGGCCCTTGCCCACCCCGACGATATGCGTATCTTCGCGGATAACGCGTATCAGTCCCTGATGGACAAACACCAATGGTCGATCATCGCCCGCCAATACGCAGGAATCTTTGATCGTTTAACCACCCGCCACCCGTAACCCCCCGACAAACTAATTAACTACCCCCTGCAAACTAATTAACCACACCGACAAACTACTTAACCACCCCGACAAACTACTCAAACCACCCACCCCCTCGCCAAACTCCATCGAAATGAAACAAGTCGTCGACTACGCCCACGGAATGACCGTCTCAAAGTTCACCCGCTTCTGGCGCAACTGCATCCAGATCCCGGCCTGGTTCATGCCCTGGAAAAGGATCCGCACCTTCTTCCACCGCCTCAAAGGGGTGCACATCGGCAGGAAAGTCGAGATCGGTTATATGGTCCTCATCGATAACCGCCGCCCTGAACTGGTCACCATCGAAGACGACGTGACCATCACGACCATGTGCGTCGTGATCTCACATGACTTGTCCCGCCACTTTAATGAAGGAAAAGAGATCATCGGGGAAGTCCGAATCAAACGCGGCGCCTTTATCGGCATGAATTCGACCATTATGCCCGGTGTCACGATCGGCGAAGGCGCTGTCGTCGCGGCCGGATCCGTCGTAACCCGTGACGTGGAGCCCTACACGATAGTAGGCGGTGTCCCCGCCAAAAAGATCAGGGATTATTACCCCGCCGCCACCCCCAGGCCCCAATAACCCCGCCGCCTCCACCCATCACAACGCCCGGATAACCCTACACGGATTCCCCGCCGCCACCACCCCCGCCGGGATCTCCCCCGTAACGACACTGTTTGCGCCAATGACCGTATTCTCGCCGATCTTCGCACCCTTCAACACGATCGCCCCGACACCCAACCAAACATTATCTCCGATCACCACCGGCTTCGGCTCCCCGCTGCGCGGGTCCTCCGGATGCCAGTCCCCGTCCGTGATGAGCGTATTGGCCCCGCACTTGACATTCTTCCCGATCGTGATCCCCGCAAACGCGCCGATCACCGTCCCGCTAAAACCGGTATTTTCCCCGATCTTCACCACCGTCCCCGGATTATAGACCGAGACGATACACGGCCGGTTGATCCCGATCAGGTTATCCGTATGGCCCGAAAAAAACACACACCCCTTCCCCACGATCACCCTCGTCCCCGGATACAATTTGAATTTGGGCCGGCCCATGAACCTGCACGACCCGAGAAACTCCACCCCGCGACACCGTGCAAAGAATTTATAATAAGCGCCCATGACCATCCTCCACCGCAACCGCGCCGAATCCAGTAAATGAAATAGTCCCCTCGTCGCCATATTATTTGCCCGAATGTTTTTGAATGATCTCCCGGTATCGTCCAAGCATCTCCGTGACAATAACCGCCGGATCATGCCGCCGCTGCGCCAACTGCCTCCCCTCTGCCGCCATCGCCGCATGTTTCTCCGGCTGCTCCACCACCTCCGCCATCGCTCCCGCCAACACCCACGGATCGCCATCCTGAACAAGGACCCCATGCACCCCATCCCTTAACAACGACCCCGTTCCCCCGGCAAACGATGCGATCACCGGAACCCCCGCCAGCATCGCCTCGCAAACGCTGTTCGGACTGTTCTCGATATGCGATACCTGGATATAGGCATCGCAATTCATCAACTGATCCGCCACCCCCTCCTCCGACAACGTGCCCGTCAACCGGATATTCAATGCCGCGAGATCACCCACTCCCCTCTCGCTCAACATGAGCCGCACCAGTGGATGATCCGCCTTCAACCCCGCCACCCGCCACTCAAAATCCATACCCGACCGAATCAATATCCTCGCTGAATCGATAATCACCTCTAACCCCTTATAAATAGACGGACTCGACGTGGTAAAAAACACCGCCTTCGCCTTACGGCCGATCTCACCTACTCCTTCCCCCTTCGCCCCGCCAGCCCACTCCAACCCATTCTCTCTCCCGGCCCCCGCCCACATCAACTCATAAAACGTCGGCCTGATCACCTCATCCACATGAAAATACTCCGCATCCGGCGCCAACACCCGCACAATCCGCCGGTCCCAATCCGTCCGGCCAAACACAAACCGCGCCCGCCGCAGGACCTCCTGTTCGATCGCCATCCGCCGCCGCCAGATCTTATAATCCGCCCCATAGAACGGATATCCCGTCCTCCACCCTTTCCACAGCCCCGGCAGCGCCAGGCCTGCAAAATATTTCTCCCGATAAACCGTCAGATTCCCCTGGATAGATACCACCACCGGAACTGCCGCCACTTCCCTCAGAACCAGCCCGAACGGGAACTCCGTCCCATGCACCTGGATAAGGTCCGGCCGGAACAGCTCGATCGCCTTCAGAAAAGCCGGAAGATTCTCATCCGTCTCCGCCCGCGCCCCAATCCGGTTCATCAGCCTCTTTCCTTTACTGCTCCCCAACGGCCGAACCGGATAATACCACGTCCTCCCATACTCGAACGGCTCGCCCCCCTGCTCCGAATAGAAAACAAACCCCAACTCAACCTCCGCCACCCCCTCCACCACCCGCTGCAACGAAGAGATCCACCCCCCCGCCGCCAGACTGATCTTCAAATACCCCGCACTCAACCCCGGCGTATTCGCAAACCACAATACCCGCATCGGCTTTTTGTTACTATCCATTTGTATTGGTACCCTCGTCCCTAAATTACGGAAAATCCGTCGATTACGCGTCCGATCCGTTATCCCACCACATCAGGCTCCCTCAATTCTTCTTCGAATTCTTCGATCGACGGCAAGTTCCCCTTAAGGTTTTCCGGAATCGAATTCATAATCTGGTATTCACTCCCAAGATCGGCTTGGGGACCTGGCAATGCGGATTGAAAATTTTGAATTGACTTACCTTGTCGTTCGAATAGCCGGCTTTCAATTTGATTTAGCAGCACAGCACGTGACCAATTATTCTGGATCGTTTCTCGTACATAAAACAAGGCTGACTCTATATTGGGGCATTTCATGATTATTTCCCTGTTATGGCCCCAGGGAATCTGTTTAACAAGTTGGGAAATTCTGTCTAAACAGTCTGCTTGAGGTGTCTCCCCAATTAGTGCCACAACTTGTGGCACTATTCCAATATTGGTGTAAAAAATATACCACTTCCTGATATAGAATAAGTTACGTCTCGAAAACCCTTTAACTCCCGGGAAAGCCGCCGAAAGGTCTTTCGCCAACTGATCTATAAGCGTATCCCCCCAATTTGCCATCCGTTGCTTCTCATAAATCTCCTTGCCCAGCCCCCAATATAGATTTAAGAGCTCGCTGTTGACAGCCACCGCCGCCTTGATCTGCGTTGTCCGGATCTTGTCCTTCAATTCAACGAACCACTGTTTGTATTGCCTGTCGACAGATAAATTCTGTACCATAGGGTTAAGTTTAATCCAACGAATCTACTAAAAAAATTAGCGACCCATAAAATAAACTTTCCCCGCCGGGAACTTACTTCTTTCGCTTAAAAACCACCTCCTCCCCCTGCTTCTTCATCATCCCCTGGGGATTTCCATGCGCATCACAAAAAGCTCATCGATCTTAAACAGCATCTCGATCGGATAACGCCGCTCCGCAGCCGAAAACAAATTCTCCTTCATCCCTTCCCCCATCAACAAAAGCAAACAATAGCTCCGTCTATACATATGATGAATTGTAATTTTCCGCAGGAGCAGGCACTCTCTTCCGGATCAGGAACCGCGCAAAACCCGCCGCCACGACCAATCCGATGATCCCCATACTAATTACCGTGGCCGGCGCCCCGACGTACTGCGAAACCTTACCGACCAGCAGGCTGCCCAACGGCATCATCCCGAGGATCGCCATCAGCAGGATACCGATCGCCCGGCCCCGCATATGCGGCTCGGATTCGGTCTGAACAAGGATATTGCAAACCGTGTACTGTGTCATCCCCCCAAACCCCGCCAGGACCACAAACAACATCGCTACCGGGAAACTCTTTACCGACGCAAAACAGATCAGCCCAACTCCAAGTACGATGACACTGATAAGAAGAAGCCGTTTCAGGT
This sequence comes from Puia sp., assembly GCA_035508835.1. Taxonomy (GTDB): domain Bacteria; phylum Bacteroidota; class Bacteroidia; order Chitinophagales; family Chitinophagaceae; genus Puia. The sequence goes on along the minus strand of DATJMG010000280.1, from coordinate 17,897 downwards.
GCGTATCAGGCCTGCGCGACGCAAGGAAAACCGTCCCCAGCAACGCACCTATGCCGACACTGCTCGTAAGATACCCAAAAGTCGATGCCCCCCCATGAAAAACCACCCTCGCGAATACCGGCAATACCGTATTATAAGGCTGCACCAGCAGGCTGACAATCGCCAGCATCAGGATGACGTTTCTAATCTCGGGGTTATTTCGGACATAAACAAAACCTTCCCCGAACTCCGCCAGCACATTTTTATGCGATTTCTTTTGCTGATATGGCGGCAGTTTCATCAGGAGCAGTGAGACGATCACCCCGCCAAAGCTGGCCGCATTTACAAGGAAACACACGGAAGCGCTCCAGGCACTTAAGATCAGGCCGGCCAATGCCGGCCCCAGCAGCGTCGCGAGGCTGGCCGTCGCCGTCGTCAATGACACCGCATTCGGCAGATCAGACTCATCGGTCACCACCACATGGACCAAAGATTGCCGCGCGGGGACGTCAAAAGCATTGATGATGCCCAGGACCACGCTTAACATCAGGATCTCCCATACCTTGCCATGCCCGGTATAGACCAGTAAAGCCAGGGATATCGCCTGGATCATCGACGCTACCTGCGTGATCTTGATAACCCTGATGCGGTCATACCGGTCTGCCACCACTCCGCCCGCAAACGAAAACAAAAAAGCAGGAAACTGCTCGGCAAAATACGTGACCCCCGTCAGGAACGCGGAATGAGTGATCGAATAAATTACCCATACTACCGCCGTCCGTTGCATCCACGTGCCAAACTGCGTGATCGCCCGCCCAAAAAAATAAAGTAAATAATTGCGGCTCCGAAAAGCCCTGAATACGCTCAACCTGCTGATCTGTTTCATAGGCCATCCCTTTAGATCACTCCGCCCCCGGATGATATGTCTTCACCGCCCCCGCCTGCACATCCTCCGGATAAAACAACACATCCTTGAACTTGCCATTCAAATACATCGCCGCCTGATCCGTAAAATTCGGCGAAGCCGGATCACTGCTCTCCCCTCCCGTCACCACCGTCCGCGCGGTTACCCTCTTGCCAAACTCCACCGCGGCGACAAAACTATTCCCCGACACCCCATACCGCTTGCGTGTCCCCGGCATTACCCGGCTCACAAACGACGGCAACTCCCCAAACGTCGACGCCACCAGCCCAACCGGCCAACTGGGTTTGCGGTCATCATACGTCTCGACAATCTTCCCGGTAAGCCGCTGATATCGGCAGATATCCCCCCATTCCATTTTCCAGCTGCCATACTGCTGCCGCAGATCAGCCAGCACCGCCGCCAACTCCCCCATCTTCTGCGCCGCTGTGGAATGCTCCAGCGCCGCGTGCGCCATCCCGACCGCATCTGAAGCCGCCTCCGCCGTCGCAGGCCTCGGCGCATATCGCAAGATCCGCGCCCCCCACTCCACGGCAAGCGTCGTGGCAACCGACCGTACCGCCGATCGCCGGTCCCATTTTTGGAGCAACCCGATCGGTTCCTGTAACGCCTTCCGCATCGAGTCCGGCGCCCCGGCATAGGCATCGAACAACGCCGGCAACAACACGTCAAAAGCCGTGAGGTAATGGTCGTATCCCTTGGCAATCAGGCTGTCCAAAGTGAAATCATTCGCTCCCGCCAAAAGACGCGCAGCATTCAACGCCCTGAAATTCTGTCCATCCGGCGCCATATACGCAGGATACTTCCCCCGCACCGGACTGCTCCCCCCCGATAGGGAATACGGCGTTGAATTGCAGTTTTGGATCCACCCCGTCGCCGGATTATAGGAATGCACGATCTCATCCAGCTCATGCACCCCCTTCCATTCCGTCGCTGCAATACTCCCGTCTACCGGTAACGACCAATCGTACGAAGTGTCGCGCCGCGGCATGAAATTCCCATGCCAGTAAGCGATATTGCCCTGGTCATCCGCATACACCGTATTGTTAGTGGTATTCGCCCGCAGATCCATCGCCTTCTTGTATTCATCGAAGGTATTCGCCTTCGTGATCAGCCACGCCTCGAGCAACGCATTCATCGACCGGTTATATTCACGCAGGCTGAGCCATTTGCCGTCACGGCTGGCCAGCACCGGCCCATGATGCGTATAGTATCCCGTCACCGGCATCGCCAGCACCGAATCATTGCGCTTATAGTAAACCGTGAACGGCCGCGAAACAACCGGCCGCGTCTCCCCTTCATACGCATACACCCAGCCATCCCCCTGCCGCTGCACTTTCTCCGCATAGACATCGGCCACATCCGCGAGACTCGACGTATGCATCCACCCGCAATGCGCATTGAACCCCTGATAGACAAAGAATTGCCCCCACGTGACCGCCCCATACGCATTCAACCCTTCATCACTGACAAGCTGTACCTCCAACCGAAAATAGAACGGTACGTGCGGATTGATATACAACTCGGTACTCCCGGACGCCGTCCGGAACCCCGCAAGTGCAAACCCGTTGCTGCCGCTCTCCGCATCATCTGGCAGCCGGCCATCGCCCCCAACATCCCCGGCACCATCTCCCCCAATATCCCCGGCGCCATCTCCCCCAACCGCCCCGGTACTATCGCCGCCAACATCCCCGGTACCATCGCCGCCGCCATCCCCCCGCACCTTTATCCCCCGATCCTCCAGGATCATCCTCTCGATATCGCTTACCTTGCTCACCCGATTCGCTCCCCCGCCATAAAATTCCCTGATCTCGTTCACCCGCACCCCGCCCGTACTCGTCGCCGAAACACTCCCATCCGTGAACATCAACGGATACCAGGGCTCGAACCGCTTCAACACCAACGGCTTCACATCCGGATGTTTATACAAATAGTAATTGACCCCATCCGCAAAAGCATCCAGCAGCCTGTGCATCCACCCCGGACTCTTTTGGTAATCCGCAACCGCCGCCGCACTGTCATAGATCAGCCGCATCATCACATCATTATAAAGATAACTCTCACCATACGCCTCCGCCTGCCGCCCAAGCTGCTCGAGATAGTTCTTCTCCACCCGTGGAAAATCTACCTGACACTCGGTATACATCAGGCCAAAAACAACATCCGCATCCGTTTTCCCATAAATATGCGGAATTCCCCATTTATCCCGAATGATGGTCACCTGCTTCGCTTCGGTCTCCCACCGCGTCAAATCAGCGACCTGCCCGAATCCCCGCACTGTTGCCACACAAAGCACAATTGTTGTCAGTCTTATCATCCCCCAATATAGTTTATATCTCTTAATTTCCACCCCGCGCAAAAACCTCGAAGTAAACCCCGCACGATCACCCCCCAGTCACCGGCACGGTCACCTCGCAGTCACCCGGCACGGTCACCCGGCAGTCACCCCCCTAGTACTTAGCCGGCTCCCCCGGCTTTGGCAACGACGCCCGGATGAACTTCCGCAAATTCTCGGTAGCCTCCGCCAGATCGGGCTTGCGCAGGTACAGCATATGCCCGCTCCGGTACCCCTCCCAGCTTAAACGGTCTTTTAGCCTGCCGCTGGGATCCAATTGCCACAAACTGTATTTGGCATTGAAGTAGTCGCACGCCCCATCATAATACCCCGACTGGATGAGCAAATGCAGATACGGATTTTCAGCGATCGCCTGCCGAAGGTTCTCACCCGTATGGTTGTTCTGATTGTCCCACGGATGCACCGGTCCGAACATGTTGTATTTGAGATCGGTCTTATAATGCAGGTCCTCCCGTAAATAAATATTGATGGCGGGCGTAAACGAGTGCAGCCACGAAGTCAGCTCGGCATTGTAATCAGGCGCGTCCCCCGCATCCTTGCTGTCAATACCCCGATACCGCGAATCCAGCCGGCCAATGGTAAACCCCTTATCCCTCAATAATTCCTTCCAGAAGAAATTGGCCGGGATGATGAGGTTGGATTCGAGGACTGCCTTTTCTGACAGCCCCGTATAACGGGATAGCTTGGCGGCCAGTTCCTTCTTGCGGCTTTCTTCGAGGAAACCGCCCTTGGCCAGCGCCGGTATGAGCTCGTTGATGGTGAAATTCTCGACCTCAGGCAACATGTCCGTCAGATCCTTGGCTTGCAGATCCGGCGCCAGGGCCTTGTGATACCACGCAGTCGCGGCATAATACGGGACCCGCAGCGACGCCTGCACGAACTCGCTGCGCTCGATGCCAAGATCGGTCGGCGATACCAGGATCACCCCGTTGAGATACATCCACTGCGTTTCCTGCAACTCCAGCGCCAGCCCCGCGGCCCGGGTGGTCCCATAACTCTCGCCGATCAGGAACTTGGGAGACGCCCACCGGTTATACCGCGTAACGAAAGTGGCGATCCATTCCGCCAGATATTTGATATCCTCATTGACCCCGAAAAAGGTAGATGGCGGGATATCCTTGCTGACCGCCCGCGAGAACCCGCAGTTCACCGGATCGAGGTAGACGATATCCGCAATATCCAGGATAGAGGAATTGTTCTCTTTCAACCCGTACGGCTGTACCGGGTATCCTTCGTCATCCAGCAGCAGCCGCCGTGGCCCCGTATACCCGATCTCCATCCATACGCTCGGCGTTCCCGGCCCCCCATTGAAAGAGATCACCAACGGCCTCGCAGCCCGATCCTTCACATCGGTTCGTATATAATAAGTATAGAATAATCCCGCAATAGGCTTCCCGCCCTCATCCCATACCGGGATCGTTCCTGCCACCGCGTCATAAGGGACCCGCTCGCCGTTGATCGTGACCTCGGCATGCGTTGTCACAGCGGAGTCAATATTCAATACCCGGCTATTCGGCGGCATCTTCACCGGAGAAGCCGGAGCGGCAGCCCCATGTTCTCCCCCTTCACCGGCCGAACCGGGCCGTTGGGCGAATACACCGCCTGCCAATAAATAAAACAGCATAAAGCCGATCAATTTTCGCATAACATTAGATTGATTCCTATAAATATAAGCCCGCAGCCCGAAAGAATGGCCGCGTTTTTGATAATTTCTTCTTTCGATGGAGGATTTTCCACAATTTCCCCATAATGAATGAATATGAAGCATTCAAAAATCCTGCTGGTAGACGACGACATTGACGACCGGCTCACCTTCGCCGAGTTGTTGAACGCCGCCGATCCGGACGCTGTCCTCACATTTGCAGAAAATGGACTCGAAATGATTACCCTGTTGGAAGGGACATTAGAGGAAAACCTGCCCGATATGATCATCCTGGACCAAAACATGCCCCGAATGACCGGCAAAGAAAGCCTCGTTTTTCTAAAGGCAAACCAACGCTACCGCCATATCCGGACATTTGTCTACTCTACGTATCAGGTCAGGGACTTTTACCGCGAATGCCTCGATCTGGGCGCCCTGGACGTCGTGGCCAAACCCGATACCATTCAAGCCTACCGCGAAATGATCCGGCATTTTCTACTCTACCCCGCGCACGTGCATCCGGATGGCGTATAATCCCTCCGATGCGGTGATAAACAAGGTCTTTTTGTCCCGGCCGCCAAAACACAGGTTCGCCGTCCACGCCTCCGGCACGGCAATATGCGCGATTTTCGTCCCGGCAGGATCATACACCGTCACCCCATCCCCCGTTAAATAAACATCGCCCCGCTCATCCAGCGTCATTCCATCCGACCCCTGCATAACGAAAAGCCGCCGGTCCGACAACGAGCCGTCCGCATCGATTCGGTATTTGTACGTTTTGCCCGCCCCGATATCCGCCACATACAGATACCGCCCATTCGGCGTTCCCACGATCCCGTTAGGCTTGACCACATCCGCCGCCACAACCCGCGCATCCGAACCTCCGGGCGGCAAATAATATACCTTCTCCCCGTCCATTTCGGGCTTCGTTCTCGTCCAATACGGCCGCTGATAATAGGGATCGGTGAAATAGATGCCGCCGCGCGCATCGATCCATAAGTCATTCGGCCCATTCAACCGCTTGCCCCCTACATCCCGCAACAACACCTGTACCTTCCTGTCCGGACTGATCGCCCACAGTTGGTCATGCTCGTCCGCACACGTAACCAACCGGCCCGACCGGTCAAAATACATCCCGTTCGACCGGCCCGCAGAGTCGAGGAAAATACTCAACCGCCCATGCACATCATATTCCCAGATGCGGTTATTCGGCTGATCCGTGAAAAAGACATTTCCCCGCTTGTCCACCGATGCCCCTTCCGTAAAACTAAACTGCCTCGATATCAAATGCACGCCCGTATCCGCCGCCACAGATTGCCCCGACACCTGTTCAAACAAAAACAACCCTGAAAGCACCACCGGCCACAAACGATACATACTCAATATTTTTTTGGAAAGATACGATCTATGATCACACAACCCCCCTCCGCCCGGATCGACATTCTCATCGACAATCTCCGGGATCGGAGATAAGATTTATTATTTTAAGTTTATCAATTGAACACCACACAACATTGGCGTATCTTACCTGTATATTTACCTCACCTAAACCCCCTCTATGGTCTGGTACGAAAATGAGGTCCAAAGGCTGGAAAAAGAACGGACGGAACTGACGTACGACCCCAAACTGCTTTTCTACGGCAGTTCCTCGATCCGGCTCTGGGAAACCCTGTACGATGACTTCGCCGACTATAAACCCGTCAACCTGGGTTTCGGCGGCTCTACCCTCGCCGCCTGCGACTGGTTCTTCGACCGCCTCGTCGCCCCCTTTCACCCAAATTCCATCATCGTCTATGCCGGCGACAATGACCTCGGCGACGGCCGCCATCCCGAAGAAGTATTTATTTTCTTTCAGCAGCTCGTAAGCCGCACCCGGCGCCAGTTCGGTGACATCCCCCTCGCCTTTATCTCTGTCAAACCCAGCATCAGCCGCTGGAACATCGTGGATAGCATCCGCTATTGCAACAAAATAATCGAAGAAGAGATCAAACGCCAGGCCGACAACCTGCATTTCATCAATATCTATACCCGAATGACCGACAACGCCGGCTACCCCAAGCGCGAATTCCTGGATCCGGACGGTCTTCACATCAACGAAAAAGGATATGCATTATGGAAAGGAATCATCCGGCAATACCTCTCCACCATCAACCCATGAACCGGGAATACCACAAATGGTTCAGCCCAAGTCTTCATCGGGACATGGAGCTGCTCATATTCGGCCATGCCGGCGACCCCATCATCTTCTTCCCGACCCGCACCGCCCGCTTCTATGACTACGAAAACTGGCAGGTCATCGATGCCCTGCGCCGAAAGATCGAATCCGGCGCCATCCAGGTCTACTGCCTCGACAGCGTCGATAATGAAAGCTTCTACGCCAAATACCTCCATCCCGCCGAACGCATCCTGCGCCACCTCCAATACGAGAAGTATATCCTGACCGAAGTCCTGCCCCTCATCCAACTCAAGAACCCGCACCCAACGATCGTCACCGCGGGCTGTAGCCTCGGCGCCTGGCACGCCGTAAATCTGGCCTTTAAATACCCCCTTATCTTTCACAAGGTCGTCGGCCTCAGCGGTCGCTATGATCTGACGATCTCCCTCGAACATTTCGATGACCTCTTCGACGGACACCGCGACCAGAACATCTATTTCAATATGCCCAGCCAGTACATCCCCTTCCTCCACGACGACGCCATTATTCAGCAGCTGCGTAACCTGGAGATTATTTTTGTGGTTGGTGAAAAGGATATCTTCCTGGAGAATAACCTCGCGCTGAGCAACGCCCTTTGGTCCAAAAATATCCATAACGCCCTGCACCTCTTTGACGGAGAATCCCACAAAGCCCGCTACTGGCGACACATGGTGCAGTTGTATCTCTGATCATCATTTCTTCTTTATTTCCACCGCCCACTCCCCGCCGCTCCCGATCTGATGCATCGCCGCGAAATTCCCCTGGTTCAATGCCACCGCCACCTGCATCAGGCTGTTCAAATACACAAGCGGCTTCCCAACTCCTACAGACCCAAAAGTCTCCTCATACGGCACCTCCCCCTTATACACCTCCTTCCCCCCATGCAATATCCTCACCTGCAACATTTCCCCAAACGAGACCCCTAACTGCCTGAACAGGTCCGCCGGGATATTCGTCCACACATTCCCATACTGCACATCCAGCACCGGTATCGCCCCCCTGATCACCCCATCCGCCATTACCGCCCGCTGATACGGGATCATCACCACCTCCTGCTTGGGCAATAACGGCCCCACCTGATCGAACCGGATCACCCCCGCCGCTAACCTCGCACCCGTATACGAATACACATCCCGGCCATGGAATGTGTATGAATTACGCGACTCCGGCCGCCGGTTGACCGCCTCATCGATCTCCCGGATCTCCCCGATCCCCAATGTCTCCGCCACCAATGTCAACGTTCCATTATCGGGCGTCACGATAAACTGCCCCGTCTTCGTCCGGAGCACCACCGACTTCCGCGCCGTCCCCACCCCCGGATCGACCACCGAAACAAAAACCGTCCCCGCCGGCCAGTAAGGCACCGTCTGCTGCAACCGATACGCCGCATCCCAGATATTATACGCCGGGATCTCATGCGTGAGATCGAAAAGCTTCAAGTCCGGACTAACTCCCATCGCTACCCCCTTCATCTCCGCCACCGCCCCATCCTTCAACCCGAAATCCGACTGATACACCACGATCTTGTTCTGCGCGCGCCCCAACTGCGCGACCAACAGCAACCCGATAATCATCCTGATAGAGATCATAAGTATTAATTTGTATCCCCTAATATACGCCGATATCCCCTTGCCGCTGACCAACATATTTGACCAGCGATCCTCTATTTTCAAGCCGGTGCTTCCTTTTTGCCCTACATTTAAGAATGCATCGCGCGCCTGCCAGATACTATCTCTATTGCCAGACCGTCGGCTGGAGCATGCTCACCGTCACACTAGTGATCTTTAACCCCATGAAGCCGACAAATTGGCCGTTCCTGGCTGAGTATATCCTTCCAGGTCTTCTGATCACTCATCTGCTGAGAACTACCATCCGCCATTATCATTGGCTGAACCTACCCTTCCGCCGCAGCCTCATAAGAATACTTCCGGCATTATTGTTCGCCCTGACAGCCGCAGCCCTGATCCGATCGGTATTTCCACCTTACACACATTTCCCGGTAAAACTCTTCCCCTTTATCGTAGAATATAATTTCGCTATCACACCCTGGCTGATCATCTACGTCGTAGTCCACCAAGTGAAACAGACCCGTGAAACCGCCAAAAGAATACACCACCTCGAACATCTCGTAAAAGAGCAACAGACCTCCACCGTCCGCCCTGCCATCGATATTGAAGACCTTACCGGGACGCTGGACCGCATCCGGGCCCTGATCGACCAGGACCCCAACAGCGCCCGTCGAGAGATTACCACTTTCAGCCGCCTGCTTCGCAGCGGCCATCTAAAATCATGATCCACATGCACAAAACACTGTTTTCAGTCCTCACACTGACCGCCCTCCTCTGCGGCGCCGCCACCAACGCCCAGATCAACGCGGCCCTCCTCCGCTACCCCGACGTCTCGGCCACCGACATCGTCTTTACCTACGCCAACGACCTCTGGGTAGTACCCAAGACAGGCGGTGTCGCTCACCACTTGAGTTCCCCCTCCGGCGTCGAAGCATGGCCAAAATTCTCCCCCGACGGCAATACCATCGCCTTCACCGCCGACTACGACGGGAGCTATTCCATCTATACCATCCCCACCACCGGCGGCATCCCGAACCGGCTGACCTGGTACGGCACACCGGAACGCGTAGCCGACTGGTACCCCGATGGCAAAAGCATCCTCTTCGCCTCGGGCCGCGAAAGCGGTCGCGATCGCTTCAACCAATTCTACAAAATTCCCGCCACCGGCGGCGCCCCGGAAAAACTGCCGCTGCCTTTCGCCGAATACGGGACCCTCTCACCCGACGCAACCCACCTTGCCTTTACCTTTACCTCCCAGGTCGGCCGTAACTGGAAACGCTACCGCGGCGGCTGGAGGGGCCAGATCCATATTTTCGACCTCATTAACTACGCCGACGAAGATATCTCCACCACCAACGCCGACGACGAACTGCCGATGTGGCACGACCATAGCGTCTACTTTCTCTCCGACCGCGGCGAAGACAAACGAATGAACCTTTGGGAGTACGACTTCGGCGCCAAAACCTTCACCGAGCGCACACACTTTACCGATTACGACGCAAACTACGCCTCCCAGGGTCCCGACGATATCGTCTTCGAAGAAGCAGGCCATCTCTGGCTCTATACCTACGCCACCCGCGACGCCAAACAAGTTCCCGTTCAGGTTGTATCCGACGAAACGGGCCTGCGCCCCAAGCTCCAAACGGTAGACCACCTGATCGCCGGCGCGAACATTAGCCCCGACGGCAAACGCGCCGTCCTGGAAGCCCGCGGCGACATCTATACCGTGCCCGCCGAAGACGGCCCGGTCTACGACCTGACCAACACGTCGGGAATCGCAGAACGGTCGCCCGCCTGGTCACCCGATGGTAAATACATCGCCTACTGGAGCGACCGCTCGGGAGAATATGAGCTTACCCTGCGCGAACCCGGCCAACCCAACAGCGAAAAGAAACTGACTTCCTATGGCCCGGGCTTTCGCTATAACCTCTTCTGGTCCCCGGACAGCAAGAAGCTGGCCTTTATCGACAAAGCGATGAAGATCTTTATTTATGACCGCATCAGCGGCCAGACGACTACCGTCGATCAGGGCGTCCGCATGACGGAAGGCGCCCTCGAAGGCTTTTCACCCAGCTGGTCACCGGATAGCCGCTTCCTCGCCTATGACCGCGACATCCCCAATAACCATCGCGCAATCTATATTTATGACGTGGACGAACATGAGCTCCATCCCGTCACCTCGGGCTATTACTCCTGCTCGAATCCTGCTTTCGACAGTTATGGCAAATACCTCTATGTCACGACGAGCCAGGCATTTAACCCGCTCTACAGCGACATGGATAATACCTTTATCTATCCCAACTCGACCGAACTGGCCGCCATCGTGCTGAAGAAGAACACCCGGTCCCCGCTCTATACCAAGGATGACACCGTAGCAGTGAACGAAACCCCTGAAAGTACCGAGCCGCCCAAACCGCCGGCGCCACCTGCAAAACCGGCTGCGACGCCCGTGAAACCCGCCGTCCCCCCCGTTGCCATCGACTTCGAAGGCCTGGAATCCCGCCTCATCATCCTGCCCGAACAACCCGGAAATTATAATAACCTCCACTCGGCGGGAGGAAGACTCTTCTATCTCCAGCAACCCAATACCGGGTCCGCACAACATAATCAGACGCTGAAATTTTTTGACTTCGACCAACGGAAATCCAGGACCGTTCTGAACGACGTCGACGGCTACCAGCTGGCGGCGGACGGCAAACATCTTCTGGCTGTCAAAGACGACAACTACTATATCGTAGCGGCGGATGAAGGCCAGAAGCTGGACAAAAAACTCCGGACAAACGAAATGCAGCAATGGGTCAACCCCCGCGAAGAATGGCGCCAGATCCTCGTCGACGCCTGGCGCTTCGAAAGGGACTTTTTCTACGATCCCAACATGCACGGCGTAGACTGGAATAAAGTAAAAGAGCAATACCTGAAAATGTTGGCCGGCGCATCGACCCGCGAAGAGGTGGACTTTATCCTGGGCGAAATGATCGGCGAATTGAGCTCCTCCCATACCTATCACGGCGGCGGCGTTACCCAACCCACCCTGCACGTCCCCACCGGTTACCTTGGCATCAACTGGGCCGCCGAAGGTGATTATTATAAGGTTGCCGGGATCATTCGCGGCGCCTCGTGGGACGCCGAACGATCCCCGCTGGACCTGCCGGGCGTACCCATCCGGAAAGGCGACTATATCCTGGCAGTAAACGGCATCCCCATTCGCACCACAACCGACCCCTACGCTGCTTTCGAAAATCTCAGCAATAAGCCCGTGGAGCTGACCTATAACACAACACCCTCGATGACCGGCGCAAAAACCGTCGTCGTCCGGACGATGAGCAATGAGTCGGAACTCCGTCATCTCGCCTGGATCGAACAGAAGCGCGAAACCGTAGAAAAGGAAACGGGCGGTAACGTGGGGTATATCTACGTGAGCAGCACCGGTATCGACGGTCAGAACGAGCTGATCCGCCAGTTCGTCGCCCAGTTCGACAAAAAAGCCCTCATCATCGACGAACGCTTTAACAGCGGCGGCCAGATCCCCGACCGCTTTATCGAAGTGCTGAACCGCAAACCACTCGCATTCTGGGCAACGCGCGACGGCATCCCCGCTCAAACCCCGCCGGCAGCCAACTTCGGCCCCAAAGTCATGCTCATCAACGGCTGGAGCGGCTCCGGCGGTGACGCCTTCCCGGACTACTTCCGCAAGGCAGGCCTTGGCCCCCTTATCGGCACCCGCACCTGGGGCGGCCTGATCGGGATCAGCGGCGCACCCGGCCTGATCGACGGCGGCGTGATCACCGTCCCGACCTTTCGCATGTACAACCCCGATGGCACCTGGTTTAAGGAAGGACACGGCGTCGACCCGGACATCCGCGTGCCCGAGGACCTTACCGCCGCCGCCCACGGCATAGATAACCAACTCGAACGCGCCATCACCGAAATAAACGAATTGCTGAAAAAAGGCTTCACCCCGCCGAATCGGCCGGCCCCCGAAGTCCGCTAGTCCCATTGCGTGACCCCGCCTTCGGCGGGGTCACGCCCTTATTCTCCACCCACGAAGTAAACAACGTATAAAAAACCGAAAGAATGATCGCCCCCTTGAACATCCCCGTAAAACCCCACGCCGCCAACCCGCCGATCACCCCCAGGAACAAAACCAGGAAAGGTATCTTCCCCCCGCTCCGCGCAATCAATATCGGCTTCAACAACCCATCGATCAGCAACAACCCCGCCCCATAAATGATCAGGAATATCGTGAGCCCCGTATGCCCCTGCACCGCCGTAAAAACCACCAACGGCACCCAGACAAACAATGGCCCGAGCTGGATCAGCACGAGGAAGAACACCAACCCCGCCAATACCAGCGAATACTGGATCCCCGCAATCCACAACCCGATCCACGCGATCACGGACGCAATAAACGCCGTCCCCATGATCCCGATCGATACCCCCTTGATGGCCTGCGTGATCACCGCAAGCAACGACTCCCCATCCTTCTTTCCCAACAAATGCTCCGTCGTGGACCGGATGGGCTCCAGCAGCTTCTCCCCCGCCGCCAGAAAAAAAGCGGAAATAATGATCCCCAGGATCACCTGCAACGCCGTGCTCAGGATACCCACCCCGCTGGCGAGCGCATGCCGCAGGATCATCCTGACCTGCTCGCTGTGATGCGCAACCGCATCCTTCGGGCTATCCTGCACCTGGGCCCAAAAAGACCCAATATCCTCTCCCACCAACGGCAAATTCGTCACCCACCTGGGCAGCGGCGGGATCCCATTCGCCTTCACCTCCCCCACCCAGGCAATCGCCTCCCGGATATGATCCCGAACCTCCGATACAATATACGTGACCGGTAACGCGATAATCGCGATCAGCAGGAGCGAATACAACAACGCCCCCAACGACCGCCGGTTGCCCAACACCCGGACCAGCCGCTCATAAGGCCCGAAAAAGGAAACTGAAAAGATCAACGCGAATGTCAATACCCCGAAAAAGACCCGCAAGACATCATATAACGCCGCCATGAGCAACAGCAACAATAACAACACCAGGATCGTTTCGATAATACTCCGGCTGTCGTTGGGAAGGATTTTGTTCATAGATCATCCGCTTACTACTAAAGTTAGCGAAAAAATCCATGCGCTCTCTCAACCGCCACCTGCTTCACTCGGCTCTCAAACTCCGTACGGGATTCGCCAGCGCCGCCCTCACCGCCTGGAAACTTACCGTAAGCACCGCAATGCCGGTCGCCAACACCGCCGCCAGCCCGTAGACCTCCCAGCCGATGCTGATCCGGTACGCAAAATCCTGCAACCAGCGATGCATCGCCCACCACGATAACGGAAAGGCGATGAGCATCGCAATCACCACCAGCAACAGGAAATCCCGCGACAACAGGACAATGATCCCACTCACCGTCGCCCCCAGCACCTTCCTGATCCCGATCTCCCTCATCCGCTGCTCCGCGGCATAGGCCGTCAGCCCGAACAACCCCAGACAACCAATGAAGATCGCCAACAAAGAGAACGACAGGGAAATGCTTCCCATCCGCTGTTCACTCAAATAGCTGTTGTTGAATTCTTCATCCATGAACGTATAGCTGAATGGCTGCGACGGCGCCATCTTTCGCCACAGCGTCTCGATCTCGCCGGCCAGCTGATGCGTATTGCCGCCCCGGACGCGTATCGATATGCGCCCCTCATCCTGCCCAAGATACAACATCATCGGTGTCACCACTTGCCGCAGCGTATTGAAATTGAAATTCTTGATCACCCCGATGACATGGTATTCCCTGACCTTTTTGGTCTGCAGGTCTTCAAACTCATACAGCTTCGCGCCTACCGGATTCTCCCCATGCATCATCTGCACCGCCGCCTCATTGACTACCACCGCTGCCGAGTCGGTCAAAAAGTCCCTGGAGAAATTCCGCCCGGCGATAACTTTCATCCCCAATACCGGGATATACTGGTCATCCACCGGCCAGACTTGCGTGGAGATGGACTTCTTGACATCCATATCCGGGGAGAGAAAGATGGCATCGTTATTCCCGTTAGACCCCGTGGGCACATACCCTGTCATCGTCGCCCCTTCTACCCCGCTCATCCCTTTCACCTGCTGCTCGAACGCCCCTGCCTGACTGCCCAGCACATAGGCATTGTTGATCATCATCACCTGGTCCCGATCATATCCCACATCACGGGAATGAATATACTGCAGCTGCTGATAGATCACCGCCGTCCCAACCAACAAAAATATCGAGATGACGAACTGGAAAACAACCAGCGAATTCCGGAGCCACCCCGTCCGCATCCCCCCGGCTACCTTCCCCTTTAACACCTCGATCGGTCGAAAAGCCGAAAGGAAAAAGGCCGGATAGCTGCCCGCCAGCATCCCGACTACCACCACTATCCCGAGCATCGCCGGCAACATCCACGGCCGCATGAAAACCCCGACGCTCATTTCCTTGCCCGAGAGCGAATTGAACACCGGAAGCAGCACTATCGCCAGCCCCAGCGCCAGGACCAGCGAGATAAGACTGATCAGCACCGATTCGAAAAGGAACTGCGAGATCAATCCACCGCGCATGGAGCCCAACACTTTCCGGATGCCAACCTCTCTCGCCCTGTTGGCCGATCGCGCCGTAGACAGGTTCATGAAATTCACACAGGCGATCAACAGGATGAAGATCGCGATCGCCGAGAAAATATAGACGTACTGAATACTCCCGTTGGCATCCAGCTCCGCGATCTTGTTGCTGTGCAGATGGATGGACGTGAGCGGCGTCAGGTAAAACTCACACCTATCGCCGGCTTTGTTGAAATCATCCAGCGAAAGATGCACCACTTGCTGTAACAACGGTCCGACATAACGTCTGACCATGCCGGGAAACTTCGCCTCCAACTGCTTCGGATCGACTCCTTTTCGCAAAAGGACATAGGTCTGGAAATTACCGCTTAACCAGGCATCATCCGTGTGCTTCGCTTCCTCTGACTCGGTCAGGGACAGGAAAAAATCAAAATGAAAATGTGAGTTCGCAGGGATGTTCCGGATGACCCCCGTTACTTTATACGGAATAGAGTCATTGATGATCAGCGTCCGCCCCACCACCGAAGATACAGTCGCAGGCGTAGCATCGAAATATTTCTCCGCCATCCGCTCCGTGATCACTACGGTGTGCGCATCCTTCAACGCGGTATGCGGATCACCCGCGATCATCGGCAGCGTAAAGACATCGAATAACGTGGAATCCGCCAGGATCACCGACTCCTCTTTGATATTCTGGTTCCCCTTCTTCACCAGCCGGCCTCCGTTGTTCCTGAACCGAACCTCCTTTTCCACTTCCGGATAATCATGCAGCATAGCGGGCCCCGTCGGCGCAGGCGATACGGCCAGCGAGACACTGTTCCCCCCGAACCGGATATCATTATCTACCCGATAGATCCGGTCCGCATTGACATTGTACCGGTCGTAACTCAACTCATTCGCCACATAAATGAGGATGAGCAGACAGGTAGCCAGCCCGATCGCCAGACCCAAAATATTAATTGCCGAAAATCCCTTGTTCTTCCACAAACTGCGGAAAGCCGTCTTCAGATAATTACGTACCATGCCCGGAGGTATTTCCCCCTCTGACGATCCTCCCAGCCAAAAAGTTACACCCCTCCCCCGCCATCCCCGGACGCCCACACACTGCTTCCCCACCCTCCGGGCACCCACACACTCCCCCGCCATCCCCCACAGCGCCCACACACCACTCCCCCCGGTCGCCCCCACACCGCCGCCCTCCCGGCGCTCCCACCCCATCTACCTCCCTGGCAGCGGCACCACCGGCAAACTCTCATTCCCAGCCTCGGAAACCGACTGTACCCCAAAGAAGTAATTGTCCTTCGAATAAGGCAGCCTGACCTCCGTTTCCGTGGTAAAGATCTTCTTTTGCCACACCGGGCTCGTCGTCTCCCGCATCAGGATATAATACCCGCGGACCTTCCCTTCCGCCGGCGCCTTCCACATCAGCTGCGTACTATTCGCCAGGCCGCGCACCTCCACCCGCACATCCTGCGGTTTTCCGGGCGCCTTCGCAAGATTGGCAAGATTACAAAGATTGAGCGCGGTATTCTTCCGCAGGTATTCGAAATCCATGAACTTCATCAGGTCCCCATATTCAACCCCATTCTCCGTCCGCACATCCTGGTGCTGATGATTGAAATTCTCATTCATTTCCGTGATCCGCACCGCCGCATAACCCGTATCCACATAAGGCGTGTGATCGCCGCCGCGGAGGAACCGGTCATTCCGGTAGATCATCACGACCTCGAGATTGTCCACATACCGCTCGCCGACCTCCTTGACATATCGCGCCAATTGCCGCGCATCACCATCATTCTCTAACCCATACTGCCGGATGAAGCGGGCGCGCTTCGATAAGTCATACGCCGGCAACCCCTCGCTGAACACCCGCACCCGAGTATTGTCGATGATATTCGTCTCATTGCTGTTGTCGGCCCCCATAATATCGTTGTTCAACACCGCCTCGATATTCCAGTTCTGCGCCCTGGCCTTCCTGGCCATATACGTAGACCCCAACAACCCCTGTTCTTCACCGCTCACCGTTACAAAGACGATCGTCGCCGGGAACGAGTGCCTGCTCATGATCCGCGCACATTCCAGCACCGCCGCACTACCACTGCCATCATCATCCGCACCCGGCGCATCATCCGTCCCGTTCATCACATCCGTCCGGCGACTATCCAGATGCCCGCTGATAATGAAGATCCGGTTGTCATTCGCATCCGTCCCCTTCAATGTGGCCACCACATTACCAAGACTGATATCGCTCTTCACCCGCCGCCCATCTGCCCGATAAGTCGTCGTATCCAGCATTGCCGTCATTCTTCCCCCCGATGCCGCGGCAAATTCCCTGAACTTCATCAACACCCAGTTGCGCGCCGCACCGATCCCCCGCGACCGGTCCGTTGTCGAGCTGACCGTACTCCGCGTGCCAAAGGAAACCATCGCTTTGATATAAGACTGCAACGAATCTGCGTTGACCTCCTTCACCATCCCGGCAATCTCCGGGTCACGGTCAATCGTTGTCTGAGATTGGGCCGCAAGAAAGGCCCCCGAAAAAACCGCGCTAAGAATAAATGCTTTCATGTATGTCGTAATTTGAATAGACAAGTTTAACCATCTTCCATCCACTACGCGAATTATTAGTAAGTGCATACGGATATTGTTAGTTGCTGCCAACA
>DATJMG010000279.1:0-13121 GCA_035508835.1 Puia sp. | reverse complement strand
GTGGTGGATGCGGTGGGGGTGTTGGGTGCGGACGCGGTTGCGGGGGAGGTGGACGCGGTGGGAGGGGATGCGGTGGTGGGCGAGGTGGATGCGGTTGCGGAGAGGCCGTTGCGGGATTCCAGCAGGAACTTAACGGGTTTGGTTTCGTCGGTCGGCGGCCAGGTTTTGTAGGTCTTCCACTTGTTGGTGCCGGTCTCGAAGATCATGGCTTCGGGCAGGGCGCCGCTGTCTTTGCCCAGCAGGTAGCGATCGTAGAACCTGGTCTCGATCTCGTGATAGTAGTCATTGACATTCTGGCCGAAGTCGAGAATGCCGAACCGGGTCCAATTGCCGCCGGCCCAGCCGCCGTGGGTCCAGGGACCCATGATGATGTGGTTGTCGTTGTCAGGCGTTTGTTGCTCGATCGCTTCGTAGGTACGGAGGGAGCCGAACATATCTTCGGCATCGAACCAGCCGCCGACGACGAGGGTTGCGGGACGGATATTTTTCAAGTGCGGGCGGATATTGCGGGCTTCCCAATAGCCGGTATAGGTCGAGCCCGCCATATATTCATTCCAGATCTTGCCCTTGTTATCGAAGTATTCGGGCTTGTTGGCGTTCTTCAGCGGGCCGAGATCGAGAAAGAACTTATAGGCGTCTGCATAGCTGACCCGGAAGAGGTCGCCGTTGTAGTGTTGCAAGGGTAAGGGGCGGGGGATATCGAAGAAATTATCGAAGTCGAAGTTGTCGAGCAGGAAGAACGCGCCATTGTGGTTCGCGTCATCACCGATAAATTCGTCGGTAACCGGGGCCTGGGGGGAGACACATTTAATGGCGGGGTGGGCATCCGGGAGCGAGGCCGAGGCAAAGAAGCCGGGGTAGGAGATGCCGTAGATGCCGACGCGGCCGTTGTTGTTCTTTACATGTTTGATCAGCCAGTCGACGGTATCCCAGGCGTCGGAGCTTTCATCGACCTGTTTGCCGGATGCGTCGGGTTTCTTATTTGCGTTGTGCGGGTCGTTGCGGGCCGGGGTCATTTCCTGAAATTGTCCTTCGCTCATATAGCGGCCGCGGACGTCCTGGTAGACGAAGATGTATAATTCGTGCATCAGGGTGCGATTGGGGCCGAGCGATCGCCGGTAAACGGAATCGCCATAGGGGCCCGATCCGTAGGGTGTCCTTTCCATCAGGAAGGGATGCGGATGGGTCTTGTCTTTCGGGGTATAGATGACGGTGTACAGGCGGATGCCGTCCCGCATGGGGATATAGACTTCCTGTTTGTCATAATTGTTCTTTACGAAATCGGCTTCGTTGTTGTTCCGCTGGCACTGTGCCAGTGCGGGCAGCAGCAGAACGGGAAGGATAAGGCGGCAGAGTGTTCGCATATGCGTATTATTTTAATACGGGCAAGATGATCTTCGATGCGTGGCCGGCGTCGTGCCAGACGCGGATGGTCTCTTTTGTAAAGTCGCTGTCGTCGGCGGTATAGATGTCCACAAATTTCTGCGGATTTCGGTCGACCAGGGGGAACCAGGTGCTTTGGATCTGGATCATCAGGCGGTGGCCTTTCTTGAACACGTGGGCGACATCGGGGATGGCCCATTTCACCTCTTCAATCTTGCCCGGCTTGAAGGGGACGGGCTTCTCAAAGCTTTCGCGGAACCGGCCGCGCATGATCTCGCCGTGGACGAGCATCTGGTAGCCGCTCATCGGGTATTCGGGAGCGTTATTGTGGCTGCGTACGGGCATGGGGCCATGTTTGGTATAGCTGAAATCGTCGGGGAAGACGTCGATGACCTTGACGATGAAATCTGCGTCGGTGCTGCTCAGGCTCACGAGCAGGTCGGCGATGACCGGGCCGGCGAGGGTGAGGTCTTCTGTAAGCACGGGGGTTTGAAAGGTCAGGACGTCAGGGCGGCGGGAAGCGAAGCGCTGGTCGTCGTCCATGTATTCGCGGGTGCGCCAGAAATGTACGTCCTGCGTATAGGGGACAGGGTGAGCGGGATCGCTGATGTATTCGCTGTAGTCCGTCTTGTCGGCGGGCGGGTTCCAGGCCAGGCTGTCGCCGGACTGGAGATAGATAGGCTGGTCCTGCGTGGCTTTGGGCGGCCATTGGTCGAACTGACGCCATTCGTCGGCGCCGGTGAAAAAGATGGTGGCGTTGGGAAGACCGGGTTTTTTGCTATCGCCTTTGAGATAGTAGTTGAAGAAGGGGATCTCAATGTTGTTCTGGTACCACCAGGACGTATTCGAGCCCCATTCAACATTGCCGAGGTGGGTGCCGTCGTTGGAGGCCCATTGGCCATGATACCAGGGTCCCATGACGATATGGCTGTCGGTGTTGGGGCTTTGGTCCTTCAATGCTTTATAAACATGCCAGGCGCCGTAGCAGTCTTCCGCGTCGTAGAGGCCGCCTACAACCAGCATCGCGGGCTTGATATCGTAGAGCGCCACGCGCGCGTTACGGGCTTGCCACCAGGCGTCGCGGTTAGGGTGCTGGTAAAGTTCTTTCCAGAAGGCGATGGAATCACCGGTGAGTTTCAGGATGTTCTTCAGCGCGCCGGTCTCGAGGTACCATTTGTAATTATCGTGGGTATAGTATTCAAAGCCGGTCGGGCCCACGGTGGTAGGATGGGGGCGGGGTTTGCCGAAGGAGGAGTAGAACGCCCAGCCGTCCATGACAAAAAAGGCGCCGTTGTGGTGGAAGTCGTCGCCCATGAACCAGTCGGTAACCGGGGCTTGCGGGCTGACGGCTTTCAGGGCCGGGTGGGCGCTGGCGGCGGCCATGGTCGAGTAGAAGCCGGGATAGGAGATGCCGAATACGCCGACGCGGCCGTTGTTTCCCGGAACGTTCTTTATCATCCAGTCGATGGCGTCGTAGGTATCGCTGGCTTCGTCCACATCGGCATTGGTCTTTTTGTCTTTATTGAAGGGGCGGACGTCTTCGAAGGTGCCTTCGCTCATCCAGCGGCCGCGGACGTCCTGGGTAACCATGATGTAGCCTTCGTGCAGATAGTAGCGAAGATAGCTGGAGTAATAGTTACGCCATCTTTCCTGACCATAGGGAGCGCAGGAGTAGGGGGTGCGGGTCATGAGGATCGGATGTTTCTGAGTAGAGTCTTTAGGGACATAGAGGGTGGTGAAAAGCTTTACGCCGTCGCGCATCGGGATGTAGGTCTCCCATTTGTAGTAGTTCTCGCGGATCCAGGCGCTGTCTTGCGGGGTCCCCTGGCTGTATACGAATTGGATGCTGATGGAAAAAAGCAGCAGAAAAAAAAGTTTTCTCATGGTTAATCCTTTAATTTTAATTCGAGTAACCAATTTAGAGCAAAGTCGGCTAATCAGGATGGATTTTTTTATGATTGGGAAGAGCGGTAATATGAAAAAAGTAAATTATGTTGAATAGACGGTATTTTTTGCAATCTTCGTTTCTGGGCTCGCTTGGAATGTGGTCGGGACGGCGGCTGTCGGGGGCAGGTGCCAGGCGCGTCGGCGAGGCGGGATCGGTGAGTGAGCCCGTGTTGGTGACGGGTCATCCGGTGGTCATTTCGACGTGGGATACGGGGTTGGCGGCGAATAAGGGTGCATGGGATGTCCTGGGCCGGAATGGGGCGGCGCTCGATGCGGTGGAAGCCGGGGTGATGGTGACCGAATCCACGATCAATTGTTGTGTGGGGTTGGGAGCGAATCCTGACCGGGATGGGATTGTGACGTTGGATGCTTCCATCATGGATCATCGGTGGAATTGCGGGAGCGTGGGGGCGTTGGAGCGGATCAAGCATCCGATCTCGGTGGCGCGGCGGGTGATGGAGAAAACGCCGCATGTCATCCTGGTGGGGCAGGGGGCGCAGCAGTTCGCGGTTGCGGAGGGGTTTCCGTTGGAGCCGCAGGTATTGTCGGAGGACGCGAAGAAAGCGTATGAGCAGTGGTTGAAGAAGTCGGATTATAAGCCGGTCATTAATATTGAGAATACGAAGGGCAATTCGGGGGTTCCCGCGGGTGGTTCCGGTGGAGGCAGCGGGCCGGCGGCGCCGGCGAGGCTGCCGGATGGGGAGTGGAATCACGATACGATCGGGATGGTGGCAATGGATGCGGCGGGCAATCTGAGCGGAAGCGTGACGACGAGCGGGATGGGGTTCAAGATGCGTGGGCGGCTGGGGGATTCGCCGATCATCGGGGCGGGATTGTATGTAGATAATGAGGTGGGTGCGGTTACGTCTACGGGGCAGGGTGAGGATGTCATTCGCGTATGCGGCAGTCATTCGGTGGTGGAGTGTATGCGGCAGGGGATGGAGCCGGAGGAGGCTTGCAAATCGGTCGTGGAGAGGATCATCCGGATCAAGGGTGAGAAGGCGAAGGAGATCCAGGTGGCCTTCATTGCGCTGAACAAGCGGGGTGAAGCAGGCGGGTATGCGATCCAGCCGGGGTTTTCCTATGCGATAAAGAATGCTATGGAAGAGCGGATGGTAGCGGTAAAAAGTCATTTTTAAACCGGGCGGAGAAGATGCTGCTGGAAATATGCGCTTTTAATTTGCCTGCCGCGCTGGCGGCGCAGCGGGCGGGTGCTGACCGGATAGAGCTTTGCAGCGGGCCGGAGGAGGGCGGTGTTACGCCATCGGCGGGGTTGATCCGGGCTGCGCGGGAGAAACTGCAGATCCCGGTCTATCCGATCATCCGGCCGCGGGAGGGTGATTTTCTTTATTCGGTGGAGGAGTTCGGGATCATGATCGATGATGTCCGGCGGTGCAAGGAATTGGGTTGTGACGGGGTTGTGATCGGGATGTTGCAGGCGGATGGCAGTGTCGATCAGTCGGGGTGTGCGCGGCTGGTGGAGGCGGCGTATCCGATGGGGGTTACCTTCCATCGGGCATTTGATCGGGCGGTCGATCCTTTTGCGGCTTTGGAGACGATCATCGGGCTCGGGTGTGAGCGGATCTTGACGTCGGGGCAGCGGCCGGCAGCGATGGAGGGTGCGCAGCTGTTACGCGAGCTGGTGCGGGAGGCGGATGAGCGGATTGTGATCATGCCGGGGTCGGGGGTGCGGGCTTCCAACATTGCCGAGTTGGCGGCAAAGACGGGGGCGGTGGAGTTTCATACGTCGGCGCGGGTGGCGCAGGCTTCGGCCATGGAGTTTGTGAATGGGGCGATGCGGGGAGATGACTTTGCGGTCATGGCGGATGAGGGGGAGATAAGGACAATCCGACAAGTCTTTGCAAACATTGGATGAGGGAATTGAATATAAGCAATTATGATAAGGGGCGCTATTGTTCTGCTTTCGTTAGAGTTGTCCCAGGCTATTGCCCGGGCAGACGCTCAATCCTATACGTTGAAGTCTTTTGAAGGAACCAAAGAAAATATTACTTTGTCGTATAAGCCAGGAAGTGAGATCCTGACCGTTAGCCATTCGAAAGATACCCTCTTTATACATGATTACTGGGCGACCGATTCAGTGGTTATTTTGGATGAAGTATTCCTGCAAATTAATTATTCCAACCGGATGGGGTCCAATGAAGGCAGCGGCCGCCAGCTATGGCTATCCATTTCCGGTGGGAAGCTCTGCCAGGCGCTTTGCGTCGAATCATTTTTTGAGTTTGATATGAGGCCGAGGGAGTATTCACTTTCCAAAATAAGAACAACTTTGTCCGGATATGACGCCAATACTTATAAGCTGACTCTCCACATTCACGATGAACATCGATCCCGCCAAAATAAAAAGTTGAACTGGAACCATAATAAGACGACGATCCTATCCTTTGACAAAAGAAAAAGAATCTTTTATAGCCGCTACGAAAATGGGATCGCCCTAATTACGATAGGGAGCGAAAAATATTATTATTTCAAAGAAAACTGGTGTTACAAGGATAACCATATGTATTACCCGTATCTATGATCTGCCGGTCTTATTTCAGCTTCGTGATCTTCAGCATATTGGTCGGCAGGTGTTCGTTGATGGGCAGGCTGCCGGTGTTGACTACGACGTCGCCTTCTTTAATGAAGGCGCGTTCCCGCAGGATGGTGTGCTGGTCGTGGATGATGTCGTCCACGCTTTCTTCTTCGGCGTAGTGAAATGCGCGGACGCCCCAGCTGAGGCTCAGCTGGTTGATCAGGCTTTTCTCCTTCGAGAAGATATACAGCGGGCATTTGGGCCGGTAGCTGGACAGGATGAAGGCGGTATAGCCCGACTGGGTCATGCCGATCAGGGCATCGGCGTTGGAGTCCCTGGCCAGTTTGCAGGCGTTGTAGCAAATGGCGTCGCTTAGAAAGGATGGGGAGTGGGGTTGCGGGATGAGGTCTTCTTCGCGGTTGTAGTGATATTCGGTTCGTTCCACTTCGAGGATGATCTTCCGCATGGTCTCGACGACGAGGGCGGGGTGCTGGCCCGTGGCCGTTTCGGCGCTGAGCATGACGGCATCGGCGCCTTCGAGGACGGCGTTGGCGACGTCGGTGATCTCGCTGCGGTTGGGTTTCACGCGGTCGATCATGCTTTCCATCATTTGGGTGGCGACGATAACGGGTTTGGCGCGGTGGATACATTTGCGGATGATCTCGCGTTGAGCC
Organism: Puia sp.; assembly: GCA_035508835.1. Lineage (GTDB taxonomy): Bacteria > Bacteroidota > Bacteroidia > Chitinophagales > Chitinophagaceae > Puia. Next base: position 6,584 of record DATJMG010000279.1, on the reverse strand, counting down.
ATCGGGATCTTCTCGACGGGAAGTTCCACGCCCAGGTCACCGCGGGCGACCATGACCCCGTCGGATTGGTTGACGATGTTCCGCAGGTCTTCCATGGCGGAGGGCATTTCGATCTTGGCGATGACTTTTGACAGGCATTTCTTTTCGGCCAGGCGTTTCTTCAGGTCGATGATGTCTTCTACTTTCCTCACGAAGGACAGTGCGATCCAGTCCACCTTTTGTCCGATGATAAAGTCCAGATCGACGATATCTTTTTCCGTCATGGCGGGCAGGGAGATATTGGTATCCGGCAGATTCACTCCTTTCTTCGGCAGGAGGACGCCGCCGTAGGTCACTGCGACCTTGATATCCCCTTCGGGGTCCACGCTGACGACGACCACCTCGAGCTTTCCGTCGTCGATGAGGATCTTATTACCGGGAATGACGTCGTGATGGAGGTTGGGGTAGGAGACATAGATCTTTTCCTTTGTTCCCACCACTTTTTCGCGGGAGGTAAAGGTGAGGATATCGCCGGGATTGATGGTGAGGCTGCCGTCCTTGATCTCGCCGACGCGTAGTTTTGGGCCCTGGAGGTCGGCGAGGATCGAGATGTTATAAGGTTCGGAAAGGTTGATATTCCTGATATGTTCGATGATCTTTGCCTTATCTTCATGGGTGCCGTGGGAGAAATTGAGGCGAAAAACGTTCACTCCGGCTTTCACGAGCTCGAGCAGCTTGTCATAGGTGTCACAGGCCGGTCCGACGGTAGCGACGATCTTGGTCTTATGGAAAGTGTGCTGGAGGCCTGCTTGCTTATCCATGTCGGTGTACAGATACTTCGATAAATTTTTGCTCATTTCCAGGTGGATTTTAGGAAGCTAATATTTTTACGATTTTCATCCAATCTTCACTGATCCGCTGTTTGGCCTTGACGGCTTTTTCGAGCGGGGTATAGTGCATGCGGTTGTTGACGATGCCGACCATGACGTTATTCCGGCCTTCGAGCAGGCATTCTACGGCGGAGTAGCCCATCCGGCTGGCGATCAGGCGGTCCATGCAGGAGGGAGCGCCGCCGCGCTGGATATGACCCAGGACGCAGACGCGGGTATCGACGGTCGGGACGCGTTCTTTGACGACTTTGGCGATATCGTCGGCGCCGCCGAAGTTATCTCCTTCGGCTACCACGATCAGATTGACGAGTTTTTTACGCCGTTCTTTTTCGAGGAGGGAACTGATGAGTTCTTCGATATCTGTTTTTCGTTCGGGGATGAGTATGTTCTCGGCGCCGGTGGCGATGCCGCTGTGCAGCGCGATATAGCCGGCGTCCCTGCCCATGACCTCGATGATGAAAAGGCGGTCGTGGGCGTCGGCGGTGTCGCGGATCTTGTCGATGGCCTCGACGGCGGTGTTCACCGCGGTATCGAAGCCGATGGTGAAGTCGGTTCCGGCGATGTCTTTATCGATCGTACCGGGAAGGCCGATACAGGGGATATCGAATTCGGTGCTTAGTTTATAGGCGCCGCGGAAGGAGCCGTCGCCGCCGATGATGACAAGACCGTTGATGCCCAGCTTTTTCAGGTTGGCGTAGGCTTTTTTGCGGCCTTCGGGTTCGAAGAATTCCTTACAGCGGGCGGTCTTGAGGATGGTACCGCCGCGCTGGATGATATTGGCCACGCTTCTGGAGTGCATGGGGATGATATCGTTTTCGATCATCCCGCTATAACCGCGCATGATCCCAAACACCTCCATTCCATAATATATCCCGGTACGAACAACGGCACGGATGGCGGCATTCATTCCCGGAGCATCGCCGCCGGAAGTGAGTACGCCAATTTTAGTGACTTTGTTTTCCATTGATTGTCGAAAAATTTCTATCTTAATCCGATTTTCAAAAATCTTGAGCTAATCCGATTGGGCCGGCTAAAGGCGCTGATTAACAAATCGAAGGCCCAAAAGTAAAGGATTTGCATTGAATCGCAAATTACAAGCAGGAGGGGAGATGGAATTTGGAAGACTTTCAAAAATCGATGATATTATTTTTTCTTTACCAGCAGATCCGGTCATGACGGAGCGGGTTCTGCAATCGGTTCGGGGTGTGGAGGCGGGGGATGATATGGCGCTTCGCGTTTATGTCGGCGGTACCGGGTGGGGTCAGACCAATTGGCTCGGCAAGGTATATCCGCGGGGGACGAAGCCGAAGGATTTCCTGGGCCACTATGTCCGGCAGTTCAATAGTATCGAGCTCAATGCCCTTTGGTATAATTTGCAGCCAAAGCCGGTGATCGAGCGATGGGCGGCGCTCGCGGGTCCGGCGTTCAGGTTCTGTCCGAAATTCTCCAATACGATCAGTCACGAGCATCAGTTGAAGGGGGTAGACCGGGATACCGCGCTTTTTATCGATCATATGCGGGCTTTCGGGGTTACGCTGGGGGCGGCGTTCTTACAGCTGCCGGAGAGTTACGGGCCCGAGCGGGCGACGGTGCTGCATGAGTTTTTGCGGGGGCTGCCGCGGGACTTCCTGACGTGTGTCGAGTTACGGAATCAGGGGTGGTTCGGGACGGCGGCGGTGCGGGCGACGTGGGAGCTGATGTTTGAGTTGGGGATCGGTGCGGTTATCACGGATACGCCGGGAAGGCGGGATGTGCTGCATATGCGGCTGACGGCGCCGGTGGCCTTTATCCGGTTCGTCAGCAATAATCTTCATCCGGCGGACCTTTCGCGGATCGATGAATGGGGCGAGCGATTGGGGGATTGGGTTGAGAAGGGGTTGAGGCATATCTATTTTTTTGTGCATGATACCGGCGAGCTCTTTTCGCCGGAGATGTGCGGGTATGCGGTGAAGGTGTTCAACAAGCGATTCGGGGCGGGGTTGAAGCCGCCGCAGCTGATAGGGGAGGAGCCGCCGGCGAAGGAGTTAACGTTGTTCTAGGCGGGTGGTGGGGGCGGGTGGGTTGGGTGATCAACGTGGATCAAGATGGATCTCGGCCAGCATGCAGCGGGCGCTGCCGCCGCCGTTTGTTTCGATAGTCCGGAGGGGGGAGTGAAGGATACGGTTGAAGGCGGTGAGTTCCTGAACCAGATCGGGGGTGAGGGAGTGGAAGGCCTGGGACGACATGACCAGGAGGCGTTCGCCGGTGCGGTTGTGAATTTGCAGCATGTTACCGGCAAAGCGGTTCATTTGGTCGGTTGTGATGGGGATGAGTGATTTGCCGGTGGTCCGGACGGTATGGATAAAATGGGCACGTTCATTGGGATTGGGCAGGGAATCGAGGCAGGCGACGACGTAACGGTCGGCGACGCACATCATGACGTTAGTATGGTAAATAGCCTGGCCGTTGGAATCTACGGCAGTAAAGATCTCCGGGGTGTAGCCGGTCCTGGCGCAAAAGTCGAGGAGGACGGTCTTGTCGGTCCGTGGGGACAGGCAGGCATAGGCGATCTTGAAATCGCGGTCGAGTACCATGCTGCCGGTGCCTTCAAGATAGCGTTGTTCCTTTTCATGGCTGCTGAAGTCGAGTGTCCGGTTGATATGGAAGCGGCGGCTTAGTTGCCGGATCACGGCGGGTTTGCGTTCGAGGCGGCGATTGGCGGCGTACATGGGGTAGAGGCAGATGAGGCCCTCGTCATGGAAGGAGATCCAGTTATTGGGAAAGATGGAGTCGGGGGTATAGGGTTCGGGGATATCGTCGATGACCGTGACATCGACGTCGTTGTCGCGCAGGAGCTGAACGAGCTGATCGAATTCCTCCAGGGCCTGCGTTTGTGGGTCAGCGGTAGCATTTGCCTGGAATGTATTGTTGACGGCGGTTTCGGCGTTGAAGTTAAAATTGACCGGCCGGATCATGAGGAGGTGAGAGGTCGTTTGCATGGCGGTTTGTTTATAGCGCGTCGCGGTGGAGGGGCATGCTCATACAGTGGAATCCACCGCGGGCGCGGGACAGTTCGGCCGATGGCATCAGGATGAGGGTGTTCTCCAGGTCATCGGGATCCAGTTCGCCCTTTTCCAGTTGGTTGATCAGGTCTTCGGCATGGATGACGGCAAAGCCGCCCGATCTGAAAGCGTCTACTGTCTTGTCGTTGCGGTCATAGCCGAGCACGACACCTTCCTTGAGGGCTAACAGGTTGCAGGAGTCGGTCCATTGTTCGCGGGCGTCGAAGGGAAATTCGTTGTTCCCGGAGTAGATGAATCGTACTTTCTCGGTGCATTCAAGGTCGTTCTTGCTGATATCGGTCAGCAGGTCTTCGAGATTTTCGAAGTATTCGGGATTGCCGGGATCTTTTTTGCGAAACTGGATGATCTTGAGCTTGTCTTCCTTCTTATTGTTGTCGAGGATGCGTTGGATGTCATCTTCGTCGTCCCGCCGGGCCGCTTTGCTTGAAAAGGTGCCGAGCAGGATCCAGACATTGCGTTTGATTTGCGTGAAGATCGTATCGATATGCATATAGTCCCGCTTCCTGGGGATGCGGATAATGGTGATCTTCTTAACGACGTTCATTTCGAACAGTACTTTGATCGCCTGATGTGCCGCTTCGGGGGAGGTCCGTTCGCTGACCCCGATCAGGAGGTGGTCTTTGCTGATGACCATGACGTCGCCGCCTTCCAGGGTGACTTTGTGGTCGTCGCCTTCACGGGGCAGCAGGAAATGATGGTGGGTGTCTGTCAGCTCGATGATCTTATCCTGGTATTCGTCAAAAAGGGGATGGTTGAAGAAGATATATTTGGCCAGGAGGGCTTCGCGGGTCCGGGCTTTTTTGGCAGGCTTGTTGAGCAGGACATAATGGTTGATGACGATGCCGATGTCGCGGGTAAAGATGAAGTTGGGGATGGGTGCGAAGAGCATGCGGTCGTCGGTCATGGAGCCGCTGATGAATGTTTTGGCAAGCTGGACCGGGTCCAGCTGCAGCAGTTCCTTCTGGGTATCGTAGGAGCAGCCTTCAATAGCACAGACGGACGCGACCAGTTTCAGCCGGATCTCGTGATGCTCGAGGATGTCGGCCAGCAGCCACTGCAATTCCACGACTTTGTCGGAGCGAAAGAATTGTTGGTTGCCAGGTTTGTAGAAGGCGCGGTGGCTATCGGGGTGATCGATCTCGGCAAGTTTGCCGCGGATCTTGTCCGGGTCCAGGAAATATAAAAGAATTTTTGTATAGAAGTCGTATTCTTTCCGCCGGATGGTATCGAGGTGGACGATGTCTTCGAAAAGCCAGTCCTGTGCTTTGGAAGGGACAACTTTACCCAGCCCGCTGTCGGGGCTGTGGACCAGGACGCGGCGAAGGCGGCCAACCTCGGAGGAGACGGAGATGGCGATCTTCGTTCGGTGCGGGTAATTCTTTACCATTTGCAAAAATACTTTATTTAGGGCAATCCCGGGAGGAGGCGGGGATAGGCTAAAAATTCGTAGGTTTGGAAAAAAAAGGGATGTTACCGATCACCGACGAGACGATCGATCTGGTCAATGACCGAATCCAGCAGATGGATGAGGCGCAGATCGGGAGGATATGGGATGAGTTTGCGCGGGAGCAACCGGCGCTGGTGGGATATGTGCTGGGGGAAAGCCAGGAGTTGCAGCAGCCGGATGCGCGGGAGGATGTGGCCTATGTGCTTACGGTAATCCTCCTGAGTTTCCGGGAGTGGGTTGTGTCGCTTGCGCCGATTTCGGAGAAGGAGTTCGAGACGGCATTTAATGCGGAATACGATGAGATGGAGGACATTTTCCAGGAGGGGTATGATGAGACGAATGCGATGGCGGTGATCGATTCGTTCTGTCAGCCGCAGCTGTTGCAATTTGCCGCGGCGACGATCTATAGCGATGATGGTGAGGAGGGGGAGGAAAGTAATTTCACGGAGGAAGAGGCGGGATTGTTTATTATTATCTTCAAAACGGCGATCGCGCTGTTGCATCAGAAGGCGACGGGGGTATTGATGAATTAGTCAATCAAATGGAGGGGGGGTATGAAAGGGCTGCTATTTTATGCCTTAATGGGCGCCTTGATTTCCCTGGCAAGCTGTTCAAGGGGCAGGGTTGTCATACCTGCTCACCCTATTCAACCAAATTACAAGCCACTCTCCCCCGCCAGTATTGTTTTTCAATTAGGGAATGCGTTAATTTCTTTGAACGAGCATGTTTACTACAGCGGGAATTTCGAGATATTTGCAACCAACCCTCTTCATGACAGTATTTTGATCGACCTTGCATCGGTTTCCGGGTCCGGAGATACGGTGTTTTCACAAGGGGGAACGGTAATATATTCGGAGCGGGGAAGTCCATCCGAATTCGATGAGGTAACGGCGATGGTTATTTTTTCGGGCGATTCGATATCAGGGTCTTTCTCGGGCGCCGGCTATTCGGGCACCGGTAATGTTGTGTACGATACCATATCGGGGACTTTTTCCAATGTTCCGCCGCAGCAATAGGGAGGGGTGCTTTATTTGAGAAACTTTGCCGGAACAGGATGTTTTTTAAGAAATTCCGCGGCCTTCTTGTCCTTCTTTGCAAAATAGGGTGCTTTGGCATATTTCGCCAAATTATCAGCGCTGTTGTCGTTGACAGCCCTTTTTTCAAGACCTTTTTTTATTTTTCATTTTTAATCTGATTCAATCTCGT
>DATJMG010000278.1:0-9063 GCA_035508835.1 Puia sp. | reverse complement strand
TGTTACTTTTATCGTGTGATTGAATTTTCCTCAAAAATTCCCGGCATCCGCCTCCCATCCCTACCCGTAAAGATCGCCACCGCCGACACCGGCCCTTTGAACCGGTCCAGAATACGATAAAAATAGCGAAACATCCGTCCGGAAAACTCCATCCTATTCGCAGTTTCGCCCTGAATCTCCACGTGCATCAACACCCACTCCTCCTTGCCGTCCCGATGGTATACCTTCACTAATTTATCGGCAAACTTTGTATCGGATCCCTCACCAGGCTCGGGATCCATTTCGGCCAGCTCCTTCTCCAGGAACTCAAACCCCCGTTCGAGATCATATACCTCCTCAGCATCCGGGTAAATAAACCGCAGCAGATCGTCGAACACCTCCTCGATTAACCCCGCATTTTTTACTACATTCGTTCATGCAATTGAAAAAATATTGCCTGTCGCTCACCTTCAGCGCGCTCTGCGCTGCTCTATCCCTACCCGTAATGGCACAGGATTTTTTCAAAGCATCCCCCACCTACAACCCCGGCCGCGTCAAGGGCGTCATCATCACCGAAGCCGCCATCGGTACCGCGGTCACCATCGGCCTCCAATATCTCTGGTACAAGAACTTCCCGCACAGCAAATTCCATTTCTTCAACGACAACGCCGAATGGCTCAACGTCGATAAGGTCGGTCATGCCACCACCGCCTATAACATCGCCGCATTCCAGAATAACCTGTTCCGCTGGGGCGGCATCCGCCCCGGTACCTCGGCCCTCATCGGCACGCTGACCGCCCTGGGCTTCATGACCATGATCGAAGTGATGGACGGCCACTCCGCCAAATGGGGCTTCTCCCCGGGCGACATGATCGCCAATATCACCGGCTGCGTCCTCTTCGAAGGCCAGCAGCTGCTCTGGCACGAACAACGCATCAGCCTCAAATACTCCTACCACGGGACGATCTTTCCCCGCTATTATCCCGCAGAGCTGGGCGAAAACCTGCCCCAAAAAATGCTGAAAGACTATAACGGCCAAAGCTACTGGCTCTCCTTCAATATCGCCAGCTTCCTCCCCGCCTCCGCCAATTTTCCCCGCTGGCTCAACGCCGCCGTCGGCTATGGCGCCGAAGGGATGATCGGGGCCCGTGACAATCCCGCCGAAGTCGACGGCCACCCCATCCCCGCCTTCCAACGCTACCGCCAGTTCTATTTCTCCTTCGACACGGACCTCTACCGCATCCGGGGTCTCTCCCCCCTCGCCGGCTCCCTCCTCGAGCTCAACCGTCTCATCAAAACCCCCGCCCCCGCGCTCGAATGGAATAGCCCCAACGGCTTCAAATTCCATCCTTTCTACTACTAACCTCACTCCCCATCTCCCCGCCCGACGACAAAAAAACACCCCTCGACCCCTTTTATTTGGCCACCTCTTGACGAGTGATTAACTTCCCCGATAACTTCGACCTTCCAACAGACGATATGAATCGAATTCTTAAGGGAATACTGGCGTTTTCCCTGAAAAACAAGTATTTCATCTTTTTCGCTACCCTCCTGCTGGCTGCCTATGGCGTCTTCACCTTCAAGACCATGCCCATCGAAGCCTTCCCCGACGTCACCAATACCGAGATCACGATCATTTCCCAATGGCCCGGCCGCAGCGCCGAAGAAGTGGAGAAATTCGTCACCATCCCGCTGGAACTGGCCATGAACCCCGTTCAGCGGAAGACAAGCCTTCGCTCCACCACCATCTTCGGCCTCTCCGTTGTCAAACTCATCTTCGAAGACGGAGTGGAGGATACCTATGCGCGTCAGCAGGTCAACAACCTCCTGCATAATGCCGACCTCCCCGATAACGTCGATCCCGATGTCCAACCGCCCACCGGCCCGACCGGAGAGGTTTACCGCTATACGCTTGAAAGCACCTTCCGCGATCCGCGCGAGCTGAAATCCATCCAGGACTGGGTGGTCGACCGCGAATTGCGCGCCATCCCCGGCGTGGCCGATATCGTGAGCTTCGGCGGCATGGTCAAGACCTACGAGATCCAGATCAACCCGATGGTGATGACCAACCTCGGCATCACCCCGCTGGATGTATACAACGCCGTTAGCAAAAGCAACATCAATATCGGCGGCGACATCATCAACAAGAACTCCCAGGCCTATGTAGTCCGCGGGATCGGCCTGCTGAACGATATCAGAGAGATCGGGAATATCATCATCGAGGTCAATAACGGGATACCCGTTCTCGTCAAGGACGTCGCCGATGTTCGGATCAGCAACCTGCCGCGCCTCGGGGAAGTGGAACGGACCGACGCGATCGATTCCGGCGGACACCGCCGGCTTCGCAATACCCCCGATGCGGTCGAAGGGATCGTGCTGATGCGAAAGGGCGAGAACCCCGACCATGTAATCCAGGGTATAAAAGCGGAGGTAGCCCTTCTCAACAACAGCATCCTGCCCGCCGATACGAAACTCGTTCCGTTCTACAACCGGGAAGACCTGATCAACTACGCCACCCATACCGTCCTGCATAACCTGATCGAAGGCATCCTGCTGGTCACCCTCATCGTGTCGCTGTTCATGTTCAACTGGCGGACTACCCTCATCGTTTCCATCATCATTCCCCTATCCCTGCTGTTCGCCTTTATCTGCCTGCACCTGATGGGCATGTCGGCCAACCTGCTGTCCCTGGGAGCGATCGACTTCGGCATCATCATCGACGGCGCCGTCGTCATGGTGGAGGGGCTCTTCGTCCAACTCGACAAACGCGCGCACGAGATGGGAATGGACAAGTTCAACAAGTTGTCCAAGATGGGTCTCATTCGGCGGCGCGGAGCAGAGCTCGGGAAAGCTATCTTTTTCACCAAAGTCATCATTATCACCGCCCTCCTGCCCATCTTCTCCTTCCAGAAAGTGGAAGGCAAAATGTTCTCCCCCCTGGCCTATACCCTGGGATTCGCCCTCCTGGGAGCCCTGATCTTCACCCTCACCCTTGTGCCGGTCCTCGCCGGCGTCCTGCTGAAAAAGAATATCAAAGACAAGCACAACCCTATCGTACACGCCATGACCGCATCGGTCATGAGCGGCTTCCGATTCGTATTCAGGCATAAGCGGCTGTCCATGACCGTGGCCATTGTCGGGGTCATCGCCGGGCTATACGCCTTCCGGTTCCTCGGGTCGGAATTCCTGCCTGAATTGAACGAAGGCTCGATCTGGCTCCGCGCTACCCTTCCCTACAGCATCTCGCTGGATACCTCCGTCGCCAGGGCCAGACAGATGCAGGCGATCCTGATGCGTTTCCCCCAGGTCCGCCGCGTCATGTGCCAGACCGGCCGCCCCGACGACGGCACCGACGTCGCCGGCTTTTATAACAACGAATTTAACGTCTCCCTGTATGCGGAGGAGGACTGGAAACCGCGGATCACCAAAGAAGCGCTGATCGATACGATGAACAAAGCCCTCGACATCATCCCGGGCGTGGACTACAATTTCTCCCAGCCGATCATGGATAATGTGGAAGAAGCCGTATCCGGCGTGAAGGGTTCGATTTGCGTGAAGATCTACGGCGATTCGCTGGACTATATGGAAGACCGGTCCGAAGCAGTGTATTCAGTCCTGAAGACCGTCAGGGGCATCGAAGACCTGGGCGTGATCCGCAATATCGGCCAGCCCGAGCTCGACATCGACCTGCAGCAGGACAAGATGGCGCTTTATGGAGTCTCCACCGCCGACGCCAACGCCGTCATCGAAATGGCCATCGGGGGCAAAGCCGTTACCCAACTGTACGAAGGGATCCGAAAATTCGATATCCGCATTCGCTTCCCCGAACAGTTCCGGGCCGACGCGGATGATATCGGGAACCTGCTGGTGCCGACCGGGACCGGCTCCAAGGTACCCATCCGCGAAATTGCGCGGATCACCCAGAAGACGGGAGCCTGCCTGATCTTCCGCGATGAGAACCACCGCTATTCCGCAGTCAAGTTCTCGATCCGCGGCCGCGATATGGGTAGCACGATCGCCGAAGCGCAGGAGAAGGTCGGCCAGGTGGTCCATCTGAAAAAAGGCTATTCGATGGTCTGGCAAGGCGATTTCGAAAACCAGCAACGCGCTACCAAACGCCTGCAGGAAGTCGTCCCCATCAGCCTTCTGCTCATCTTCCTCCTCCTTTTCGCCATGTTCGGGAACCTGAAGGACGCCGGCCTGGTCTTTCTGAATGTACCTTTTGCAGTCGTCGGCGGCATCCTCGCCCTGCTGATCACCGGTACCAATTTCAGTATCTCCGCCGGGATCGGCTTCATCGCCCTCTTCGGTATCTGTATCCTGGAAGGCGTTCTGCTGATAACGGCATTCAAACGTAACCTTGACCACATCCGCCAAAGCGAAAGCCCGCTCTATACCTCGATCAAACTGGGAGTCAACGAGCTCATCCGCCCCGTGCTGATGACAGCCCTCATGGCCACTATCGGCCTGCTCCCCGCCGCCCTGTCTACAGGCATCGGCTCCGAAAGCTCCAGGCCGCTGGCAAGAGTTGTCATCGGCGGCCTCACCTGCGCCACAGCATTCTCCCTGCTCATCTTCCCGCTGGTCTTCTTCCTCTCTTACCGGAAGGTAGACACGCGCCATCAGAAAGAAGAGGATCGATCATAATTCCTTATTTTTGATCCATGGACTCCAACCTGTTAATCGCAGCGATCGTTTTTGCCGTACTCCTCGCCGGTATCCTCGCCTGGCTCCTCATCCGGCAACGCCGTCAGCTGAAGGCGGCCGAAAAAAAGATCGCCGAAAGATCCAACCCCTCCACCGACCCCAACCGCCCCTTAGACCCCAACCGCCCACCGAACCCGGGCAGCATCCCCAACCGCCCCGCAGACCCGGGCAGCATCCCCAGCCGCCAATTGCAGCTGCAAGCCTATGAACGGTTGATCCTGCTGACCGATCGTATCGCCCTCCCCAACCTGATCCAGCGCGTCAACCAACCCGGCCTGAGCGCCCGGGAAATGCAATCCCTGCTGACCCTCAGCATCCGCCAGGAATTCGAGCACAACATCACCCAGCAGATCTTCGTCAGCCCCGAAGCCTGGGAAGCGATCCGCAACTATAAAGACCAGAATACCCTGATCATAAACCAGGTCGCCTCCTTCCTCCCTGAAGGCGCCACCGGCAATGACCTGAACCGCGGGCTGCTGGATCTGCTGGTGCAGAACCCCAAAGCCTCCCTGCAGAACATCGTATCGGAAGTGCTGAGCTTTGAAGCGAAAAAGCTTCTTTGAAATTTACCACACCATCTGATTACCACGTCACCTGATCACCACATCACCTGACGGGAAGTCTGCCCCCCTGCCCCGGAGACATTCACCTCATATACTCCATGCGTCCGCGCAGTGAACGGAATGCGCTGCTCCACTTCACCGCTCGCCACCTGAAGGGTCTCCTGATAGACGATCTCCCCGTCCATCGAATAAATGTTCAGCTGATAAGCGCCTGCCTCCGCCACATGCAGTAACATCCTCAACTCCGCGCCCTGCGCCACAACGCTGCGAATAGAAGTTTGACCGGCCGAAGGAGCCTTCCTCAGCCCATTTTGAGAATAACCAGACGGGATTACAAGAAAGAAAAAGATCAATGCGGGAATAAAGTTTTTCATACGTACGGATTATCCCTCATAAAGGGACAAAGGGCTTGCCACATAATTAATGTTTGACAGCCAACAAATTATCAAGAAACCCTTCCCGTTATTTTCCCAAATTCGGAATGCTTTCCAGCTCCCTGTAGATCCTCAGGATCAGTTCGCTGTTGGCTTGCAATTTTAAAACCAGCTCCTCCACCTTCATCCGCTCGGACCGCAGCTGAGACTCGAGGTCGTCGATAATCCCCTGTTTCGCATCAAGCTGACCCCGCACCTGCGCCAACTCATTCCCCAACCCGGCCTCGGCCAATTCCCTTCCCTCACTCCGATCCATCCCAGCCGGCTCCTTGCCCTCACTCCGATCAACCGGAACCGCTTCCCTCCTCTCACTCCGATCAACCCGAACCACCTCCTTCCCTTCACTCCGATCCATAGTCGCCAGCAACTCCTCGTAGCGGCGCTCCGACCGGCCGAGTTCCTCCCTCAAAAGCTCATACTTTCGATCGGCCTGCTCCCGGTATTGTTCATATTTATCCTTCATCCAAAGGATACCCTGATAGATTGCCTCCTTTCCCGTCCCGGTCAGCTCCTCCCGATCCTCCCTGCCGACCCCATCACCCCCCTCTCCCCCTTCTCCCTCCGTGAACGTCCCGCCGGTTTCCGGAGCCACCCCTTCACCCACTACCTCATCCCTCCCGACGAACAAATCGCCCCCATCGGAGGAAACCCCTCCGCCCACACCTTCCACCGCCAGCTTCAAGCTTCCCTTCGGCCGGATATTTCGTACATAGTTCATCCAGGTAGCAACCAGCAAAATGATCACCGCCGTCGGCACCGAAATCCACAGCCAAACGCGGAGCAATAATCCCAGGGTATCCACGCCAATAGATGATAAGCACATTGATGAATAATTACTTACAATCGAAAATGATGACCTTTTTCAACGGTTGGGAAGGCGGGAGAAGATAAAAAAATACAATATTCACGCCAAAAAAGCTCCGATTGACCGATCCCCGGGGCCAAGGCTTGCCGCCTAAGTAAAACCCCGCCGTGGCACAAGATTTTAGCACATATTTGGTATTCCACATCTAACATTAAATTGATCAACCATGAATCTCAGTAAAAAAGCCTTTGCATGCGCTACGCTTATCGTAGCGCTCTTCACCGCTTCTTCTGTTTTCGCCCAGGGAGGTGGGATGAGGGGAGATACGGCAGCCATGCGCCAATACATGGAAGCCAGACTGGCCAAAATGAAGACCGATCTGAACCTCACCCAGGTCCAGGCCGACTCCATAAAAGCCATTACCATGGATATGTACGCCCAACGCCGCGCCATGTTTACGGACCCGGCCAACCAGGGGATGAGCCGCGAAGACAGAATGGCTAAGATGCGGCCGTTGATGGACGCCGCAAACGCCCGCATCCAGGCGGTCCTTGGCCCGGATCTTTACAAAAAATACCAGGACTGGCAGGAAGCCAACCGGCCTCAACGCGGTGGCGGCGGCAACCGATAGATCACTCAGCAAAAAGGGAAGCGTTAGCTCCCCTTTTTCATTTCTTTCACCCAGTTATCCCTCAACGTCGTCGTCCGGTTGAAGATCATCTTCTCCTCCGAACTCTCTTTGTCCAAATAGAAATATCCTTTCCGCAGGAACTGATAATGCTCATTGAACCGCGCATGACGCAAATTCGCTTCCGCATAGGCCGCCGGCACCACCTGCAGCGAATCCGGGTTGATATATTCCTTAAAGTCGCCCTCCTCATTCGCAGGGTCTTCCACCCGGAACAGCCGGTCATACTGCTTCACTTCCACCGTGACCGCATGCCGAATGCTGACCCAATGAATGGTCGCCTGCACTTTCATGTTCGCCTGCGCCCCGCCGCTCCTGCTTTCCGGCAGATAAGAGCACCGCAATTCGGCAATGTTGCCCGCTGCATCCCTGACCACCTCATCGCACTGGATTATATAGGCGCTCTTCAGCCTCACCTTTTGTCCCGGTGAAAGCCGGAAGAACTTCTTCGGCGGATCCTCCATGAAATCCTCCCGCTCGATATACAATTCCCGGCTGAACGGGATCTGTCGATGCGCCGTCTCCGCGTCTTCCGGATTGTCCTCGCTCGTCACCATTTCCTCCTGTTCCGGATAGTTCGTCAGCACAACCTTGAGCGGATCGAACACCACCATCCGGCGAAGCGCGATCTTGTTGAGATGCTCCCGCACACAGAACTCCAGCAACGACACATCGATCAGGTTATCCCTCTTCTGCACCCCGATCCGCTCTGCAAACATTCGAATACTTTCCGGCGTATATCCCCTGCGCCGCAGTCCTGATATCGTGGGCATCCGGGGGTCGTCCCAGCCGTTGACATGACCTTCATTCACCAGCTGAAGCAGCTTGCGCTTGCTCATTACCGTATACGTCAGGTTCAGCCGCGCGAACTCATATTGACGGGACGGAAAGATCTCCAGCTTCTCGATGAACCAGTCATATAAAGGCCGGTGGGAAACAAACTCCAGCGTGCAGATGGAATGCGTGATCTTCTCGATCGAATCACTTTGTCCATGCGCAAAATCATACATCGGATAAATGCACCACGTATCTCCCGTCCGATGATGACTCGCATGCCTGATCCGGTACATCAGCGGGTCCCGCAATTGCATATTGGCCGCCGCCATATCCACCTTCGCCCGCAACACCTTTTCCCCATCCCGGTATTTACCCGCCCGCATCTCCCGGAATAACCGCAGATTCTCCTCTACCGGCCGCCCGCGAAAGGGACTATTCGTACCCGGAGTAGTCGGGGTCCCCTTCATCTCCGCGATCTGCTCCGCCGTACTGTCATCCACATACGCAAGACCCTTCCGGATCAGATCTTCGGCAAACTGATACAGCTGCTCGAAATAATCCGAAGCATAGAATTCATTCGACCATTCGAAGCCGAGCCAACGGATGTCCTCCTTGATGCTGTCCACATATTCGACGTCCTCCGTCACCGGGTTGGTATCGTCAAACCGTAAGTTCGTTTTGCCGCCATATTTGTTCGCCAGGCCGAAGTTCAGCACGATCGACTTGGAATGACCGATATGCAGATAGCCATTCGGCTCGGGCGGGAACCGGGTCAGGATAGACTTGTACTTGCCGCTTGCCAGATCCTCTTCCACAATTTCTTCCAGAAAGTTGAGGGACTTTTCTTCCTCTTTTTTGATCTCTTCTGCCATGGCGCGAATTTAACGCTTCTGACCCCGATCACCAAACAGCAAACTCCCGATCCTTACCATATTGCTCCCTTCCCCGATCGCTATCTCATAATCAGCACTCATCCCCATCGACAAAATGCCGCCGCCGGGAAAATAGCGGTCACGCATCCCCTTTAATCCCCGGAATTCCCCCCGCACAACCGCCTCATCCGGCGTGTTCGATGCCATCCCCATCAAGCCCACCACCCGAACCCCTTTA
>DATJMG010000277.1:0-15414 GCA_035508835.1 Puia sp. | reverse complement strand
CCGCGCGTCTTGGTCGCAAAGGAGGAGAGTGACAGGAAGCGGTTGCCGCGGTTGATATCGGCCATCATGGCGAGGGGGCCGACGCCGTGGGTGGGATACAGGTCGCCGTTACGGTGGACGGAATGGTTGGTACGCCAGCGGGCTTCGGAAAATGCCTTTTCGCCGAATTCGACACCGTGATCATAGGGTGGCTTGCCGTCGTTGAACTTGACGCTTCTGAGATCGTGCTGATACCCGCCCTGCAGGTGGAGGAGCTCGCCGAAGAGGCCCTGGCGGACCATATTGAGCGCCGCCATGACGTCACGGCGGTAACAGACGTTCTCCAGCATCATGACGTTCGCCTTATGTTGTTCGGCCGCGTTGACGACATCCCAATGGTCCTGCAGGGTGATGCCCAAAATAACTTCGGTGGCGACATATTTGAGCCCGGCGTTCAGGGAGTCGAGGACCATAGGGGCATGCCATTCCCAGGGGGTGGCGATGATCACGCCGTCGAGGTCTTTGGTGTTGCTTAGCAGATCCCGGTAGGCGTAGGGGCTGCCGGTGTAAACCTTTGGCATCGGTTTGCCGGATTTCTTTAGAATGTCGTTGGTGCGTTGGAGCATTACCTCGTCTACGTCGCAGACCGCAACAATGTCGACGTCGGAGCGGCGAAGGGCCAGAGCGAGGTGGCTTTCGCCGCGGAACCCGGTGCCGATGATGGCTAGGCGCACACGGTCGGTGGGGTTGGTGTTTTTAGTGGGGTTGGCAGCGCGGGGCGCCGGCGGGTGGATGGTGCTTGCAGCGTTGCGGGTCAGGAGGCTGGCGGAGGCAAGAGAGACGCTGCGGACGAAGTCGCGACGGGAGGTGATCATAGTCGTAGTGTTTTGTTTCGCGGGTTAAATATCGGTTTTTCGGGTATATTTATGAAAAGTATGGCAATGAGTGCCGGTTCTGTAGCGCTACCCATACGGCGCTGCCGCGCGGGGGAGGAGGCGCATAGCTAAAAGAAGTAAGTGCATTTCAATCTGGCGAAGAAGGGAACGCCGGGAGTATAACTGACCTGGTCGACCGGCTCCGCTTCATATTTCAGCCGCGAGATATATTCGAACTGGGATTCATTCCAGGCAACGTTAAAGAGGTTTTCGACGGCAGCGCCGATCTCCCACGACTTGCGGGTATAGTTGACCGTCAGATCGGTGACCCAATAGCCGACGGCGGTGAGCGTATACGTCGAGTTGGCTGCCCGGTCATGGAGGTACCGCCATGCGATGCTGCCGTTCAGGCCGTTGTGCAGTCTCAGGTCCAACCCCGCAGTGCTGGTGAAGGTCGGGGCCAGCGGGATATGGTCGTGGCCGGCTGCGCTGTCGATGAATCTCGGCCGGGCAAAGTTGAGGTTGATGAAGGCGGAGAGCCGGTCATTCAGCTGCCAGCGGGCCGAGGCATCGAGCCCTACCCTGCCGGTCTTTCCACTTGGTTGGACGGGGCCGCCGGGCTGGTCGATCAGGTCCTGCCCGAAAGTAAATTCCTCCTGGAGGTAGAGGTACCAGGCGGCGAAGTTGACGAAGAGATCCGGGAACGGTTTCCAGTTCACACCCAGGTCAGCGCCATAGGCGGCGGGCAAGATCCTGTACCCCTGGTTGGCGATGACGACCCGCGCGTCGTTGGAATGAAAGCCTTTACCGGTTTTGAGGTACAATTGGATCCGGTCATTAAACGTATATTGGATGTTCAACTTGGGGCTTAAGATCGCCTTGCCGGCTCGCGGGTCCAGCCCGGCATAAAGGCGGGTGGCAAATGTATCGTCGAGGGGCGCGCGGTTCCCATAATAGAAATGAAAATAATCCGCCCTGATACCGGGATTGAAAAGCCAGTTCCCGTGACCGATCGTCTCATCGAGCCAGGAGAACAGACTGGCTTCTCTTGTCCGCCCCAACTGCAGGGGGTCGAGCACCTTCCCGTTCAAGGTATGATCCAGCTCGCTGGGGTTGATAAAATCGAAGCGGGAGCCAATGCCCGCCGTTGTCGTAAATGCGGTTGACCCGAGCGTCGCGGTCCCGGTGATAGTGCTATTCGTTCCGGCCAGGTCCCTTCTTTCATCCTGGCGGAATTCATCGCCGGTGAGCGGATAATAATAGAAGAACGTAAAGTTGGAAATCAGGTCGAAGTCATAATGGGAATACCAAACCTGGTTTTCCATTTTAACGTCCTTTCCGGGAAAGGTCGTCAGCATGGCGTTGCCATAGACGCGGCTGGTGATGCCGCCCTGGGCCGAGTCGAGGGCGCCCCAGCGGTTTTCGATGTACCCTTCCGCGACCGCACGATTGGGAATCTCGCCGGAGGCCCGCCACCTGGAGTCCATGAAACCCGCGGAAAGGCTGAGCCGGCTGACGGCCCCAACCGGGGTGTTGAATTTTGCAAAGAGATTGAGGCGGTTGAAATGTTGCGGCAGCGAAAAAGGTCCGCCATTGGAATAAAGGCCATCGCCTGCGAGATAGGCATTCTGACCCCTGGCTTTGGCTGTTTGACCGAGGAGACTGATAAGGCCCATGATGCGGCCGGTTTGGAACTGGCCGCCTTCGATCTTCAGCATATTTTTTTCCGGCACGTTGATGGTATTGTAGGAAACATAGCCGGCAGTAGCGAGATCACCTTTATCGGAATAATAGGGGCCTTTGCCAAAATCGTAGTTCGACACGGTCTCGGGGATCAGGAAATGCAGGTCGGCATAGCCCTGGCCGTGTGCATGGGAGACCATGTTGACCGGAACGCCGTCTACGGAAATATTCACATCGGTCCCATGGTCGGCGTCGAACCCGCGGAGAAAGATCTGTTCGGCCTTGCCGCCGCCTTGATGTTGGGCGATAAAAAGACCGGGCACGAGTCTCAGCAGGTCTTGCGCCGATCTGGCAGGCTGCATATCCAGATCGATGCGACTTAGCGTATGGAAAGCATTGGCGCCGGTGTGGCCCGTGATCGTCACCGAACGCAGATCCAGGGCACTCCTTTCAAGGGCGATAACGGTATTGGCCGTTCCGGCTGCGATCCGGGCCTTTTGCGGCTGGTAGCCGATGAACGAAATGGTGATCCAAAGGGAATCGCCCGGCGTTACAGGCAATGAGAAATGGCCCTGGTGATCGGTCAGCCCGGCCGTGCCTGTATGCAGGTCGCGGAGAGCCGCCAGTTCCAGCGGTTCGCCCGTGGCAGCGTCGATAACCCTGCCGGAAGCGCTCTTTTGGCAATAGCAGGCCACCGCCAGGAATAAGGAGATAAAAATAAGCAGCAACTTTTTCATACACATCATGATATGGCCCTGACCTTCGGTCAGGGCCCGGCTTTGCATTAGTACGGCTGAGCAAGATACGGGAATTCTGTAAGGAACGGACCGTCATTATGATCGACATGGTCACTTGTCAGTCCGGGATCGGCCGTACCCTCGGATCCTAGTGTGCTGAGGCGGCGGGCGGGGTACCGGAGCTTTTCCGGGTCATCAGGATGAAAGGAATACAAATGAGAAAGAGACAGCCGAGATAGAGGAACACATCCATATAGGAGAGTATGCCGGCCTGTGAGGTGACCGTTGCGTCAAGAACGGCGTAGGCATGCTTGAGGGCTTCATTGGGCGCCAGTCCTTTGGCCATAAAACTATGTTGGAGCCCGATGACGCGCTGATGGACATTCGGGTTATTTACATTCAATTTACTCACGAGGTCCAGGCGGTGCAGCTGATTGCGGCGCGCCATGAAGGTGCTGATGAGGGCTACGCCAAACGAACCGCCCAGCTGGCGCGCCATGCCGGTGAAGGAGACGCCCTGGGAGATCTCCGGCCCGTGGAGGGTGCTAAGCGAAAGGCTCGTGATCGGGACGAACAGCATGCCCATGCCAATACCGCGAACGATCAGGATCCAGAAGAAAGCGTCCTGCCCGGTATCGTTGGTCAGAATTTTATACGAGTAGAAACAAAAAAGGAAGAACAGGAACATGCCGCCGGACACCAGCAATTGCTGCGGGACGCCGCGTTGCAGGATCTGGCCGATGACGGGCATCATGACAGCAGTGGCCAATGCGGAGGGGATCAGCAGCATTCCCGCCTCCTCTGCGGTCCAGCCCAGGGTGGCCTGGGTGTAGAGCGGGATGATGAACGTGGTCCCAAAAAGGCCGAAGCCTAGGATAAACGTGAGGATGGTCCCGATGCGAAGGTTGCCGTTGCGCAGCACGCGAAGCTCGACGATCGGCTCACGAAAGACCATTTCGCGCCAGATGAACAGGAAAAAGCCCAAGCCGGACAGAACGGCACAGGTGGTGATCGCCGGGTCGGCGAACCAGTCGTCATCCTGGCCACGCTCCAGCACGAACTGGAGGCAGCCGACGGCAACGGCAAGCAGGCCGATCCCGAGGAAGTCGACGTCTTTCATCGCCTTTTTCTGTTGCCCGTAGTTGGGATTGCGGACGAACTGAAGGGTAAGCAAGGTAGCGGCGACGCCGATCGGGATATTGATATAAAAAATATAGGGCCAGGAGTAATTGTACACGATATAGCCGCCGAGCGGCGGGCCGAGGGTGGGGCCAACGATGACCCCCAGCCCATAGATCCCCTGGGCGAATGCACGCTGGCTAAGGGGATAGGATTCGGTAATGATCGTCTGGGAGGTAGCCAGCAGGGCGCCCCCGCCGATCCCTTGCACGAAGCGAAAGGTCACCAGCTCCCAGATGCTGTGGGAGTTACCGCACAGAAACGAGCAGACGGTAAAGACGACGATCGACGTGGCGAAATAATTCCGGCGGCCAAACTGCACGGCGAGCCAGCTGGTCATGGGGATGACGATGACATTACCGATGGCATAGGCCGTTATCACCCAGGCGATCTCGGTGAGGGTTGCGCCCAGATTCCCGCGCATGTCATTGAGCGCGACATTTACCACGGTGGTATCGACGATCTCGAGTAAGGTACAAAGGATGGCCGTGATCGTGATGATCACTCTCCGTGAGCCATATTCTACCAACGAATCGTCCTGTGGCATGGTCAGTGATTATCGAGATACACATCTACATTCGCGTTCATCCCGGCCCGAAGCCTCGGCAGCAGCGAGTCCTGCCGGTTGTCGAAAAGGATCTTGACGGGCAGACGTTGTACGACCTTGACGAAATTGCCGCTGGAATTGTCCGGCGGGAGCAGGGCAAATTCGGCGCCGGTGGCGGGCGCGAATGAACCGACGCGGGCCTCGAAGTCGTGGTGCGGAAAAGCGTCGACCGAAACGACTACCCGCTGACCGACCCGGATGCGTTCCAGCTGGGTCTCTTTAAAATTCGCAATGACCCAGATGCTGCTGTCGAGGACAACGCTGAACAGCTGGGTGCCGGCCTGGACGTATTGTCCCACCTGCGCGTCGACGCGGGAGCATCGGCCGTCGGCGGGGGAAGTGATCGTGGCGTAGGAGAGGTTGAGTTTGGCGTCGTCGATATCTACCTCCCGCTGCCGGATTGTCGCTTCGGCGATCCTGATCTGGGTGGATGTCGCTTCGCTTTGGGTGGAGACGTAGCGGGTTTGATGCTCGGCCTGATCTTTTTGGGCCTCCAGGGCCTGAACCTGGCGGTCGGCGGTTTCTTTTGCGGCGAGGGCCTGCTCGTATTGCTCCTGGGTGACGGAATGGTCCTGAACGAGGTTGGCATAACGCTGCAGGTCCTGTGCGGTGCGCCAGGCGGTGACTTTGGCCGCTTCGATCCGGGCTTCGACCTGGTCCACGGAAGCGCGGCTGGTGGCGATATTGGAACGGGCGGCATGGGTGGAGGCCCGGGCCTGGAGCAGGTTGCTTTGGGCGGTGGCAAGCGCTGCTTCGGCCTCTTCCAGCTTGAGGCGCAGGTCGCGGTCGTCGAGGACAAGGAGCGTATCGCCTTTATGGACGGGCTGGTTGTCCTTTACCCGCACCTCGGTGATATAGCCCGAGACGCGGGGGATGATGGGGCTTATGTTGGCGGCGAGCTGGGCGTCATCGGTTTCTTCGTGATGTTTGCCATGGATATATTTGCTGATGCCAAAGGCGGCGCCTGCGATGCCGAGGACGACGAGGATGATGATAAATGTTTTGCTCCGCTTCTTTGGCGGGGGCGGTTGCTGCTGTGGTTGTTGCTGTGGTTGCGGTTGCTGTAGTGCTTGTTTTTCCGGTGATTGAGATTCGTTTGGCATATGACAATTCCTTTATGGTGATAAGGTACCGGTCCGTTCCAGCAGGGTATTGTAGGCGACGATGGCGTCTGCTTTTGCAGTCTCGAGATTGATCCTGGCCTGCAGCAGGCTGACGTTCGCATCCAGCAGGTCGGTCATCGTGGCGAGGCTGTTGTTGTATTTGTTGCGGGTGATCCGGTAGTTCTCCTCTCCCTGCTCGATGGCCATTCTGCTGACGTCGATCTTCTTCAATGCGGAATAATAGTCGGCATAGGCCTGGTTGACCTGGAGGCGGATATTGTCGTCGAGCAGGTCCTGGTCCGCGGCGATCTCGCGTTGGCGGGCTTTTGCCTGGTCGACTTTTGCCCCGTTCTTCCAGAATGCCGAGAGGTTGTATTGAAGGCCGACGCCATAGGTGACGGCATTATAGACCGAAAACAGGTTGGGGATATCGGCCGCAATATAGCCGCCGGTGAGGGCAATGCCGGGGAAGTAGTCGCTGTGGGCTGTATGGACGTCCGCCTCGGCAGCCTTTGCCTGGTAATGGAGTGCGGTGAGGTCTTTTCGGTTTTGCAGCGCGGCCTTTTCATACGTGTCGATGGTTTGCAGTTGCGGGGATTGTTGAAAGCTGGTCGTGTCGGGTTCGAGCATCGATTGCTCGGGCAAGCCGAGCAGGAGATTCATGTTGACAGTGGCGATCTTTTCCTGTTCCTGCGCGTCGACGAGATTGTATTCGATGGTAGAGGTTTGAAGTTCCGCCTTCAGGAGGTCGTTGCGGGCCAGGAGGCCGTTGCGTTCCATATTCATAAAATCCGAGTCGCGCCGCTTCGATTCGGCAAGGTTTTCCTGTAGCAACGCGACATTGATGTGCGCTTTATAGAGATTGGCATAGGCGTTGATCGTGTTGAGGATGACGGCTTCGCGGTCGTTGCCGGCGTTCAGCTCGGCCGCCTTTTCGAGAAATTTGGCAGACTGGATGCCATAGCGGACACGAAAGCCCGAGAAGAGGGGGATGGAAAGATTGGCGAGGCCGTATGCCGCTTCGTTGACTTTTATTTCACTCAGGTTAAGGCCGCCGCTGTTGCTGCCGGGGGGTGCTTTTATCCCGACATTGATATCGGGTTGGGTAACGCCGAGCCACGAACCGCTTACTTTCAGGTCGGGAAGCCGGGCGTCTTCGGCCTGACGGGTGACGGCGGTGGCTTCATCGACTTTTGCCTTGCTGATGCGAAGCTGTTTGCTGTTCTTCAGGGAGAGGTCGATAGCGTCATGGAGGGTCAGGGGTCCGGAGGGAACCGAATCCTGGGCAGACAGGATACCCCCCGTCAGGAGAAATGCCGATACCAGCGCGACGACGATTGGCATGTGCTTCATGAATATGGGATGGCCAATAATGAGAACTAAAAAAACCATTCCATGAACCGATGAGCAAATTTTTTCTCAGGTTCCGCTGGCGCGGCGCGGCAAGAGATTTGTATAATTTATAATATCTAAACTTGTGTATTATGAGAAAAGTGAAGGTTTTTCAAGGATTTGCTGTTTTTGTGTTGGCGCTTTTTGTGTTGGAGGCAAGCGCGCAGAATGACAGTACGCAATTCATCAATGACAAGAAGTTCACCAAACTGCTTGCCAAGGTCAGTGAAGACAGCGTCAAGCTGGTCAAGTACAAGGGAATGGTATCGCAGTTTGAGAAGGACAAGAAGGATGCTGCGAATCAGGCGCAGGAGTCGGCAGATGACAACAAGCGGGCGGCGGACAGGCTTGCTGACAATCCGCAGGATAAAAAGCTGGCCAGGAGAGCGCATTCCGCCGCCAGGAAGGCGAAAAGCGATTCCCAGAAGGCGCGGGTTACAGCCGACAAGCTGGACGACCTGAATAAGGATATCAGAAAGCTCACTGCGCAGCTCGGGAAGGAGCAGGCCAAATTAGACAAGTATCGGCCCGCACGGGCGGCGGCTATTTCTGCGCAGTAGGCGGCGCGGCGGCCCTGCTCCATTTGATCTTATTGATGGCGCCGGCGCGGCCGTCGCAGGGGTCATCGATGAGGGTCAGGGTCAGGGTGTTGGCATCATCGGACAGATTGATCAGGTATTTCCCCGTTTGATTCGGACAGGCGTATTGACCGTCATAGTCGGTGAAAGAGAGGGTATCGGCCGAAACTTTACAGACGGAACGGACGACTGAATCGCCGGCGGTCGTGGTAACATAGGACGAGTCGGCCTTGATATGAAGGGTTATCGTATCGTTCAGGTCGGGGACGAAGAGCTTCCAATTGGTGTTTTTTAATGAGGGGGTTTGGGCTTGGGCATGGACTGAGGCTTGGATCGAGAACAAGATGGCGATGAGGAGTGCGGCGAACGAAAGGGTTTTTTTCATAACTGTTATTTTGGTGGGTGATTGAGCGAATTGATTGGTGATTGAGCGATTTGGCTGGTGATTGATTTAGCATAAAATGGGGGGCAGTTCGGCGTAAGGGAAGGGGGCGTTTTTGGGCTTCCCGTCGGGCCGGGGTGTCCGGCCGCGGATGCTGAACACGGGGTCAAAGACGATCTGGTCGGGCGGCATTTCGCAGGCGAGGAGTTTGGCCATTTGGTCGTCGGTGAGGTCTGGTCTCAGCCACTCCATTTCGAGGTCTTTCGGCAGGAACAGCGGCATGCGGAAGGCATTGTCGCCGCCATTGTGGATCTGCCGCATAACGGCGTTGGCGGCGCGGGTGATCAGCGTGAAGGTGCCGCGCACCTCGCCGGTCTCGGGGTCGGATGGCAGCATCGTATTGTAATGGTATAGTCCGGGCAGGCAGAACATCGGCCGGTCTTTCAGCCGGACATAGTAGGGGACCTTGTTCTTCCAGCCCCGGATCTCGCGGTGCTCATAGATGCCGGTCACGGGGATGAGGCAGTGCTTTTTGCGGATGCGGTTCCAGAAGGACCGCTTGTCTTCGAGGATCTTTTCGCTGCGGGCGTTGACCATCGATTTGCGCATGGCCTTGATCTTTTCGGGCGTGTTCATGTATTCGGTGATAATGCCCCATTCGAAATATTTGCGGTGATAGCGGTCGTTCTCCGAGACGATGACCGGGTAGCGGCTATGGCCTAATGCCATGAAATGTACGCCCGTATCCAGGTCGAAAGTGATCTCGCCGTCATGGGTCAGGTTGGGAAAATAGTCATCGATGAGCTCCAGTGCGGAATAAAACGAGATGTCCAGGCACATATCAATAGGTTTCGATCAGGTCAAATGGGATGGTGTCGTGTTCGTCTTCGTGGCTAAATTTAAGGAAAAGTTCGCCAAATTCCTCATAGAGGCCGATCTCGACGGGCTCTCTGCCTTGTGTGCCGCGCCAGTCGGGATGGTGGCGATTGATATAGTGGCGCATCTTTTCGCGATAGGTCCCGGGGGGCTTCCAGTCAACACCTTTTTTGGCGGCGTAAAAGATCTTGTAGCCGAAGGGCTGGGCGGCGGCGGTTTTGAGGCGGACGAGGTGGTCCTGGACGGTCACGTCATATAGAAAAGCGTAGGGGTCTTTGTGGAGCGCGGCGAGGTGTTGTTCCGCAGTGGGTTGGTCGATGGCCTCATAGGCGCGGAGGAGGAAGGCGGCTTTGAGGGGGCGGGTGTAGCCGCGAGGGAAGTACTGGCGCACGAAGTATCGTTTGCCTTTGGCGACCTGGTCTCTCAACAGACCGGGGGTTAGTAAAGGGAATGGATTGTACATGACCATGTAAGGTACGAAAAAGCCGCCTCCGGGTGGCAGGGCCCGGTTGGATGGGCTGCGGGAGGCGGCTGTGCAAATAGGAAAGGTAATGGACGGAAAAAATCAGGTGAGGAGCGTCAGGATTTCGTTGAGGGCAAGTCCGGATAATTCTGCGAGTGAGCGGATGTCGCGGAAGGTAAACCGGTCGGCGTTTTCTATTAACCGGTTGAGCGTGTCGCGCTTCTTTCCGAGGTCTGCGGCGACGGTCGTCTTGGTGACATAATGGAAGATGTCTTCGAGGCGTTGCAGCTTTCCTTCCTCGAACATCATTTTTACGTCCGGATATTTAAAGGTCCGGGGCTGATCGTTGGGATGTTCCTTTTCTATGAGCAGGGAGAATTCGGCAATGCTCATTTCGCAGTTGCTACTAAACTTTTTTAGCTCTGACCAGGTGAATTCATTGGGGTTATTGACCAGTTCGGTGAAGCGTCCTTTCTCCTTACCCAGGTCTTTGGCCACAAGGGATTTGGGCAGTGTTTGAAATATGTCGGAAAACAGCCTGATCTCTCCTTTCTTGTACTTTGGTCGAATAAGGTTGTACCTCGGATCTCTCGCCATGATCAAAATACGGGTTTGTTGGTTATTTAAACTATTGTCTTTCTATACTTTGACTTTGGATGTCCAAATGTTTGACTGTCGGTGCCCGATTTTCTGCCGCTCGGGGACCTGCGCGGGCGGCGGGGGACAGCGAAAGAACCGGGCGACCTGCGCGGGCGCCCACGGCGCGGAAGACGGCCTTCTCGCCATATTGGCGTTTGATGGAGTCGATCGACTGGTAGAGGCGGATCGCTTCCTGGGTATCTTCGTAGAGTTTGATCTGGTAGTTGCCGGGGATAAGGCGGGTGAGGCGGACGCCGAGCAGGCGGATGAGGAGGCGGCGATCGTAGAGTTTTTCGAAGAGGGATTGGGCGGCAGACAGGAGAAGGTGGTCGGCGTTGGTAAAGTCGATGGTCTTCTGGCGGACGACGGTGTCGAAATTGGCGTAACGGAGCTTGACGGTGATGCAGCCCGTCAGGCGGCCCTGGCGGCGCAGTTCGAAGCCAACGGATTCGGTCATGCGGACCAGTTCGGCGTGGAGGAAACCGAGATTGGTCGTGTCCGTTTCGAATGTCCGTTCGGTGCTGACGGACTTTTGTTCACGGTAAGGGATCACGGGGGTGTCGTCGAGGCCGTTAGCTTTGCGCCAAAGGTCGATGCCGGTTGCGCCGAGCATGGTCCCGAGCATTTCGATGGGGATCTCGCTCAGGGTGCGGATCGTCTCGACGCCGCGGCGGATCAGCTTGTAGGTCGTTTCCTTGCCGATGCCGGGCAATTTACCGATGGAAAGGGGGGCGAGAAAAGATCGCTCATCGCCTGCGGCGACTTCCAGCTGACCATCGGGTTTGATCTCGCCGGTGGCGACCTTGCTGATGAGCTTGTTGCTGGCAAGGCCGTAGGAGACGATGAGGCCGCTTTCCTTCAGCACCTTCTTTTTCAATTCGCGGGCGAAGAGGCTGCAGCCAAAGAACTTATCCATGCCCGAAAGGTCAACATAGAATTCGTCGATCGAGGCTTTTTCAAACAGGGGTACGGTTTCCTGCATGATCGCGGTGACGAGGCGGGAGTAGTTGGCGTAGCTCTCCATGTCGCCGCGGATAACGATCGCTTCGGGGCATAGGCGCCGGGCGAGGGCCATAGGCATGGCGCTATGGATGCCGAAGCGGCGGGCTTCATAGCTACAGGCGGCTACGACGCCACGGTCGCCGCTGCCGCCGACGAGGATGGGCTTGCCGTTGAGTTGTTTGTTTTTCAGGCGCTCTACGGATACAAAAAATGTATCGAGGTCAAAGTGGGCGATGTGTCTCATGATTCGGCGGGTCTTGTGGTTTCCGAGGGATGGCCTTCTTTTGTCCGGAGGCCGATCTTTTCGATATGGGTTACTTCGATGCTATGGACGCCAAATTCTTCCAGGACCGTTCCGGTGATCCGGTAAAACCCGGCGCGGGGTGGGTATCGGGCGTGGATGCCAGGGAAATGAACGGTATCGATCCAGTCTTTGGCGGCGTCGAGAAAGGTGCCGAAGCTCATCATCTCGTCTTTCACGGTGCGGACGGGTTTGTGGGTGACGTGATAGCCGAGGACGGTGACGGATTTACCGACGTAATTGCCGATGTCTTTTGCGGCGGTGTATTTTGCCGGATCGACGTCGATGAGGGTGAAGGGATCGTCAACCGGAAAACCGAGGAGCTCGATATCGTCGAAACTATTGTCGAGGGGATGATCGGGAAGTATGGGAAGGGTGAGGTCGAGGGGCGGCTGGCGAAAGAGCGGTTCGCAGACGGCGCCATAACGGCTGCTGTGGGTCTGTTGGCGGGCGGTGTGGGTCCGCATCTTCTTTTGCAGGAAGTCGCCTTCCCACAGGAGTTGTTTTTTGCTCTTACCGGTAAAGCGGAGGGCCCCTACCCTGACCAGCAGTTCCAGCTGTTCGGCGCCGATGGCGGTACGTTCGATGAAATCGGCGAGGGAAGCATAAGGGCCGCGGCGGTCGCGGTCGGCGAGCAAACCTTCGATGGTGGCCAGCCCGAGGCCCTTCACATGGATGAAACCCACCCAGGCGTCCCGGCCGCGGAGGTTGGTGTAGTGGTCGCTTTGGTTCACACAGGGGCGGTGGACGCGGGCGCCGGCGCGCATCAGCTCATAGAAGTAGAGCTCGCGGCTATAGAAGCCGCCGAAGTTATTGATGACCGCCACGGCAAATTCGATAGGGAAGTGGGTTTTCAGGTGGAGGCTCTGATAGCTCTCCACAGCGTAGCTGGCGGAGTGGGCTTTGCAGAAGCTGAAGTCGGCGAAGCTCTCGATCTGGCGCCATACTTCGGCGGTGACGTCGGCGGGGTAATCTTTGGCGGCGCAGCTGGCGAAGAATTTTCCCTTTAGTCTGGGAAGATGGTCGCTGCCGCGGTATTTGGCGCTGGTCGCGCGGCGCAGCATATCGGCGTCCGCCATATCGAGGCCTGCCCATTCGTGGGCCACCTGGATGACCTGTTCCTGGTAGATCATTACGCCGTAGGTCGAGCCAAGGAGCTCTTTCAGCTTTGGATGCGGATATTCGAAGGCGTTAGGATGATGGTGGCGGTAGATATATTGGTGCATCATCCCGCTGCGGCCGACGCCGGGGCGGATGATGGAACTGGCGGCGACCAGGGTAGCGTAGTTGTCGCAGTGCAATTTTTTGATCAGCTGGCGCATGGCCGGCGATTCGATATAGAAACAGCCGATGGTATGGCCTTGCATCAGCTGTTCCCGGATCAGCGGGTCCCGTTTGAATCCCGCGATGTCATGGATGTCGATATCGAGATGCCGGTTGGCTTTGACCAGCTGGATACATTCGCGGATATGGCCGAGGCCGCGCTGGCTTAGCACGTCGAGCTTGTGGAGGCCGATATTCTCCGCTACGAACATGTCCATCAGTGTCGTGGGGAATCCTTTCGGCGGCAGATGGACGGCGCACCACGAAGAGAGCGGCGCTTCCGAGATGAGGATGCCGCCGGGATGGATGCTGAGTCCCGCGGGAAAATCTTTCAGCAGCTTGCCGTACTGGAGGATGGCGCGGCCGATGCGGTCACTGCCCGGGATGCCGCGTTCGGCCAACTGGTCGATCTCCGCTTTCGGCAGGCCGAAGACCTTCCCCAATTCACGAACGATGGCGTTATGCTGAAAGGTGGGGTACATGCCGAGGAGTGCGGCGTGATGGCGCCCATAACGTTTCATCATATAGTCGATGATCTCGTCGCGATCGCGGTAGGAAAAGTCGATGTCGAAGTCGGGCGGGCTGGTGCGGTGGGGGTTCAGGAAGCGTTCAAAATACAGATCCAGCTCGATGGGGTCGACGTCGGTGATGCGCAGGCAGTAGGCGACGATGGAGTTGGCACCGCTACCGCGGCCGACATGGTAGAACCCGCGGCTTTGGGCATACCGGATCATGTCCCAGGTAATGAGGTAATAGGCGGTGAAGCCCATCTGGTCGATGATCGTCAGTTCTTTGGTGAGCCGTTCGCGGGCTTTTTTGTTGTTACCGTAGCGAAGCCGGAGTCCTTCACGGGCAAGCTTCTCGAGCAGGATGCGGTCGTCTTCGCGGCTGGCGCTGTACAGCTTTTTGTTTTTGTCCTCCCCGAAGTTCATGTCGATCGAGCAGGCATCGATAAGGCGGCAGGTATTGGTGATCAGCTGCGGATATGGAGCAAAGGCGCTGAGGATCTCCGCCTGGGGCACAAAATATTCCCGGCTGCCGGCGATGTCTTCAGGTGTCAGCCTGGATAGCAGGGTATTCTTGTCGATGGCGCGGAGAAGGCGGTGAAGGTTGAAATAGATCTTGTTCTGGAAGGTAACGGGCTGGCGGATGATCCATTGGCGGGCTGATTGACGAACAGTAGTACGGAGGAGGCGGCCAGCCTCTTCGGGCAGCACTCCGATGCGTTCGTTGTCCTGCAGGTCTTCGGGAGGCCGGGAGCCAAAAGGGTAGATGGTGAAGCCGTCTTGCAGTCGTTGAAAGAGCCCGGTCGGGGTATCGGGGAAGTCCTTCCCCGCGAGCAGATGTTCGGAGAGGAAGGCGTTGATGTCCTGGAAGCCCTTGTTATTCGCCGCCAATAATATATATAACAGCTTGTTACCGTTACGGATCTCGGTGCCGAGGATGGGCCGGATGTTGGCTTCACGACAATATTGAACAAAATCCCAGGCGTCGCAGGTCGAGTTGATATTTGTCAGGGAAAGCGCAGGGGCGCCTGCTTCAACGCCGCCACTGACCAGCTCTTTGGTGGAATAAGTGCCGTACTTGAAGCTGAAGTATGTCTTGCAGAAGTACATGACCGAAGGTTGAGCGGGATAAAAAAACTAAGTTTATTAGCAACAATATGCTAAATTAATTAGTAAATTTGTCAGTGATTCTGCCTTGGGGACCAGCAGGGTGCGGAAAAGTCCGGTGTCCGGATCGGGATGTGCCGGATGAGGGATGTAAAAATCTTAGCCGGCATGCGTAAAGTGAATAAAAGGAAGTAAGAAAGTAAAATAAACGGGTCTAAAAAGTAACTTTTCTAACGCCGATGTATAAGCTAACTTTTACGGAGTTTTTTGGAAACAACCTTTCTCCAGGCGCATATTCAATAAAAATAAAATCCTTTCTTTATCTCATGAAAAAAAGGAGCGGGCATGATAAAACATAAGCGGGATGATCGTTATGATCTGATCAAGCCTATGGTCGAAACCGGTAAGATCATGTTCTTCAACGATATCTTCAAATACATTCCCAAAACAGTGGTGGCGAAGGATCTGGGGAAGAAAGTGGACCGGTTCAACACCTTAATGAGTAGGGTCGAGGAGTTCATGCTGGAAGATCTTTTCATCATGGCCGGCTTTTTCGACATCGACGAAGATGTCATCGTGAGGCTGGTAATGAATGATTATAAACGGAACAAGAGTGAAATTGCGACGTCGATGAGAGTGTCCTGATCCGGGGGGTCCTGATCCGGGGGTCCTGTCCGGGGGG
>DATJMG010000276.1:0-7647 GCA_035508835.1 Puia sp. | reverse complement strand
GCCAGCCGGGTTTGATTGGAATGACAGTCGTAACAAGCGCGTTGCAGGATCGCCACAACCTGAACAGGAGCCGACAGTTCCGCCGTTGCCGGCGAATTATCGAGGGCCGGACGAAAGAATTGCAGGATGCCCCCCAATAATAAGAGAAACCCAACGAGAAAAACCACCTTCTTACGGGTGAAGCGCATAGATGACATGTTATTGCCGGGTGAACAATCGTTCCAAAATGTCCGGATTGATTACGGCTGCTTTGCGGACCGCCCGTAGCCCGATCGTCAGCGCCGTGATGAGGTTGTCAGCGGCCATACTGGCTAACCCATGCTGGGTCTCGGCCGTACCCCCGGCGATATGGGGGGTCAGCACCGCATTGGGCAGCCCCATCAGCGCGGGATGGATGGCGGGCTCCCGCTCGAATACATCCAGTCCGGCCCCCGCCAGCGCTTTTCGCTCTAACGCATCGGCCAGCGCGGCCTCATCGATCAGGCCGCCACGCGCAATATTGAACAACATGGCTGTGGGCTTCATAAGCCGGAGCTCCGCAGCGCCGATCAGATGATAATTTTCGGGCGTAAACGGCATCGCCAGCACCACAAAATCAGCCTCTTGCAATACCTCTTCTTTACTGCGATATGTCGCGCGGCAGCCGGCTTCGATCTCCGGCGTCAGTCGCCGGCGGTTGTGATAGATGACCGGCATCCGGAAGCCGACGGCCCGCCGTGCAACGGCCTGCCCGATGCCACCCATCCCGAGGATGCCCAGCGTTTTGTCGCAGAGATTGACGCCGAAGAAACGGATAGGAAAGGATTCTTTCCACTCCCCTTTTTCGATCGACCAGGATGCCTCCACCAGCCGCCGGGCGGTTGCGATCATCAGTCCCCAGGTAAAGTCTGCCACGGCTTCATCTGCCGGACCGGGAGAATTGGTTCCAAGCACCCCCGCCCGCGTGAGGGCCGCCACATCGATGTTGTTGTAGCCTGCAGCCGTTACGCAAACGGCTTTCAAGCGCGACAGTCCCTTCAATACAACATCGTCGAACCGGTCTCCGCCCGAGACCAGCGCTCCATCCATGTCGCGGAGGGCCACATTGAGCTGTTCCGCCGTATAACGCGGGCCTTCGTTGAGCGTGACGTCAAAATGCTCTCGCAGCCGGTCCACTATATCCGGGAATGTCGGTCGGGTGACTAATATCTGTTGTTTCATACCTAAAGTTAGCGACTCGTTAACAAATGGCCCTTTCTTCACAATTTATTAGTAAACCTTCCGGCCCCTCCTGCGTCTACTATATAAAGAAAACAACCACCTTTAAATTTACCACTATGAAACTTGTAATAACAATTCTCATGTTGGCAATCGTCGCGGCCTGCGGCCTGACCAGTTTGCATTTTTTCCGGGACTTTAATTATGACCTGTCCTGGCTGCTGGATCTCGCTGCGTATGGTTCCATCGTAACAGGGATCTACCTGATGACCGTGCATAAACGAAAACTGTTACATTAAATATTGGTTCAGGATGACGGATCGGGTCCGGTTAGCCGAAAGGCATCCGGACCCTTTGTTTTTATAACGCCAATTGCGTACTTTGGGCACCCCGACCTGTCGCGCAAAACCTAGAGTATGAAAAGATCCGTTTTCCGGTGGTTCAAGGACATTTCGATTGCCAGGAAACTGTACTTTACCGTCGGCATTATGGCCTTGCTTATTGCGATCGAACTGGGCGTGCTCATCTTCTCCATCAACACCCTGTCCAGCGTCCGCGCATACGTCGGCGGCGAAGGGCTTTGGTCTAAAGCCCAGAAGGATGGCCTGTACCAGCTCCTCGAATATGCCCGCACCCATAACGAAGCCGATTATGACAAGTTCAGAACCTATATGAGGGTGAACCAGGGCGACCACAAAGCCCGGATAGAGCTCGCCAAAGGCAGCGGCAAAGCGGATCTCGATATCGTCCGCGAAGGGTTCATCGAAGGCCGTAATGATCCGGGTGACGTGGATGGTATGATCAAGCTGATCCTTCGGTTCCATAGCGACAAATATATTTCCCGTGCCATCAACGCCTGGACAAAGGCGGATGAGGTCATTGCAGGGTTCATTACTCTTGGCGAACAGCTGCATCAGGAGATTGGCAGCCGGCCCTATTCCCAGCAGCGCGTCGACGCGATCCTGGCTCAGATCGCCCCATTGAATGACCGGCTGACACCGCTGGAAGATGACTTCTCTTTTTCCCTGGGGGAAGGATCGCGCTGGCTGGAGCACGTGATCCTCCGCCTGTTGTTCATCGTGGCGCTGACCGTGGAATGCACCGGCCTGCTGCTGGCCATCACCGTGAGCCGGGGTATCCAGCGGGGCCTGAAAGAGTTGCTGCTGTCCTCGCAAGCCGTTGCGCGCGGCGATTTTCGTCGGAAAGCGGTCGCCTTTTCCCGGGATGAGATCGGCACGCTGGCCAACCATTTCAATTCAATGGCGGAAGAGCTGGAACGGCTGGAGCAGGAGAACCGGGAAGCCAATAACTCCCTGGAACGGAAGGTCAGACTGCGGACGGCAGAGCTGGAAAGTAAAAATAAAGAACTGGAGCAGTTCGCCTACGTGGCCAGTCACGACCTGCAGGAGCCGCTTCGGACAATCTCCGGGTTTGTCGAACTGCTGCAAAAGGAGTATGGCGACCGGCTCGGCGGCAACGGCGGCAAATACCTGGAATATGTGTCTCAGGGGTCCGACCGGATGAAGACGCTGATCAAAGACCTGCTCGATTACTCCCGGATAGGCCGTGAGAAGGAAGCCATGCCGGTCGACAGCCGGCAGACTCTGGCCGAAGTTCTGGCTGACCTGGATAAGAGTATCCGCGAAAGCGGCGCCCATATCCAAACGGCCAACTTGCCGGTGTTGCGGGCATATCCGACCGAGCTCAAGCTGCTGCTGCAAAACCTGATCACAAACGCCATCAAGTTCAGGCATCCTGACCGGTCGCCCCGGATTTATATTGAAGCGGTAGCTGAGCCCGCATTCTGGAGATTCATGGTTAGTGACAACGGCATCGGCATTGAATCCCAATTTCTCGATCGCATTTTCATTATTTTCCAGCGGCTCCACAGCCGGACCAGGTACGATGGTTCCGGGATCGGGCTGGCCCATGGCAAAAAGATTGCCGAACTGCACGGGGGCCGCCTCTGGGCCGAATCCGTACCTGGCGAGGGGAGCCGGTTCTTTTTTACGATCAGCAAGGACCTGTAGCGCCAGGCTGCACCCGCCGGAACCGGCTATTTCTTTTTCGTGGTATCGGTAATCGGCCTGGTCCGGTTCTTTTCATAGCTGGTATCTGCCAGGGATGGATTGTTGGCGCTGTTGTTGTCCGGTGCCGGCCCCATGTTGGCGCTGGTATCCGTAGCCGGCGTTTTCACCCCGGAACCGCCGCAGCTCCCCACGCCCATAATACCTGCCAGCAATATCGCTATCGTCAGGGATCGTCTCATGATCAGAGCATTTTAACAGGCGGTAAAAAAACTATGCCAACACCGTACATTTGCACCTAACGGCGGGGAACCGCACATCTAAAAAGGACATTCCATGGATTTCATCGATTACTATAAGATATTGGGAGTTAGCAAGACAGCCAGCCAGGACGAGATCCGGGCCGCTTACCGGAAACTCGCCCGGAAGCACCATCCCGATCTGAACCCCAACGACAAGGAAGCCAACAAGAAGTTTCAACAGATCAACGAGGCAAACGAGGTGCTCAGCGATCCCGAGAAACGAAAGAAGTATGACCAATACGGGAAGGACTGGCAGCATGCCGAAGCATTCGAGAAAGCACAGCAATCGGCAGGCGCAGGACGCCGCGGCCCCGGCGGATTCGGCTCAGGCCCGGGCTCGGCCACCGGCGGATTCAGCGGATTCGGCGGGTTCGGCGGCGGTGCGGACTCAGGCGAAGGTTTCGGCGACAGCGGCGAATTTTCGGATTTCTTCGAATCCCTGTTCGGCCGGTCGGCCCGCGGCGGCAAAGCAGCCTTCCGAGGCCAGGATTATCATGCCGAATTACACCTGGGTCTCCTGGAAGCGGCGACTACCCATCAGCAGGTGCTAACCGTAAACGAAAAGAACATCCGGATCACCATCCCCGCCGGTATCGAGAACGGCCAGGTCATCAAGCTGAAAGGACATGGCGGACCCGGAACCAACGGCGGCCCGGACGGAGACCTCTATATCACGTTTGTTATCGCCGACGATCCCCGCTGGAGAAGGGACGGAGACGATCTGTATACTAAAGCAAGCCCCGATCTGTACACGATGATCCTCGGGGGGGAGATCATGGTCGATACGCTCAACGGGCAGGTAAAGTTGAAGATCAAGCCCGAGACTCCCAATGGCACCTCGCTACGCCTGAAGGGAAAAGGATTCCCCGTGTATAAGAAGGAAGGACATCACGGTGACCTCTTCGTCGCCCTGGAGATCCAAATCCCTTCCCATCTGACCGAAAAGGAAAAAGAACTGTTCAGAGAATTGCAAAAACTAAGACAAAAATAGTTTAACCGTCAAAACCGATCGATATGCATTCAACGGATTTCATTGCAGCGGGCGACTTTTGCGCCTTTCATCATGTGGAGCTCTCCTTTGTCAAAGGGCTTCACGAGTCAGGTCTGATCGGCATGATCATTCGTGACGGCGCGATGCTGGTGCCGACGGAAGAACTGCCCGCATTGGAGAAATTCGTACGCTGGCACTATGAGCTGGCGATCAACTTCGAAGGGATCGAAGCGCTTGCCCATCTGTTGCAGCGCATGAACGGGCTGCAGGAAGAGAACCGGTTGCTTCGTAACCGGCTGCACGGCTTCGAAACGCGGATCGGCGGCACGTCACAGCCTGCTGAAGAGATATAAATGTGAAATAAATGCCCCGTTAACAGCGTGTTACGGCGGGAAAAAGTCTGGCACGATTTTGACATCGGCTATGCTAAATTGGGGTTATGAAAAATACAAGAGAAACCATAGAGGTTCTGAATGACCTTATCCAGATCAACAATGACAGGATCAGCGGTTATGAAAAAGCTATCCGCGAAACGAAGCCGGAAGATGATGATCTGAAGATCCTGTATGCTACCATGATCGCCGAAAGCCATCGCAACAAAATTGCGCTGGCAACCGAAGTGCAGGCACTGGGCGCTGAGATCGAGCAGGGAACCACGACAAGCGGAAAAATATACCGGACATGGATGGAACTGAAAGCGATCTTCACCGGCAATAGCCGCATGACGATCCTCGCCAATTGCGAGGCGGTAGAAGATGCCACCCAGCGGGCCTATCATGACGCCCTGGAGCACGAAGCGCTCCCGTCCTATATCCGCGAGCTGCTGGTCCGTCAGGAAGAAACGCTGCGGTCGAATCATGAAGAGATCAGGATCCTCCGGGATCAGTTCGTATAACCAGGGTCTTTACTATCTATCTATATATACCAAAGAGGGTGCCTCAAAATTTGAGACACCCTATTATCTTTTCCGCCACTTCAAGGCCGCTGTGGAAGGCTGCTTCGACCGTGCCCGGCACTCTCCCTTCATAGATCGCTTCTCCTGAAAAGTAAAGCGTTTCAGCCACCGGTGTGCGCAGTATTTGCCGGCAGGCGGGGGTCTCCACCGTATCGAAACTGTAGCCGCCATGAACATAGGGCTGGTCCCGCCAGTCGAAAATGCGGAATGCCGTCAGTTCGTCCCGCAACGATGACATATCGCGGGAGAAAATAGCGGCAAGGGATGCCAGGCAATGTTCTAACTGCTCCTGCGGTCCAAGAACCTGGTACCGGCGCATATTCTCCCCCGTAAGCCAGCCGGTCAGCAGCGTCGATAGTTCATCCACCTGTGTCCACCAGACGGGTACCGCCTGTTCGCTCAGGATGAACAAGGTTTGCGCGCCCGGCCGGCCTTCACGCCAGAACGGCGTCCGAAATTCCAGCAGGATCTTGATCACGGAGCCATAACCGATCCCTGCGGCGGCCTGAAGGACATCGGGGATCGACGGCAGGAAGGTGATGGCAGGCAGTACGCCCAGTGAAACGGTGACAAGAAGCCGTTCCGCCGTGAACCGCTCGTCTCCGGCCGTCGTCACCTCAACACTCCCCGCCCCCCAGCGCACTTCGTGAACAGGAGAACCCAGATGAACATGCGCACCCAATCGAAGGCATTCGCGGACCAGATAGTCCACCAATCGCCCATAACCGCCTTCTACGCGATATTCGCCACTTTCTTCTTCGGCCGACCACTCCGCATACAACGCTTTGGTGCTTACGGTTGCCAGATCGGCAAGATCGTATCCTTCGGCAAATCGCTGCACGGACCGGCGCAGCGCGGCGTATTTTTCACCCGGAAAATGTGTGTCGAGAAATTGCGCGATCGGCTGATCGTCCTGCAATTTCCCCATTTGTTCCATCAGGTCATCCCAATGGAGGAACGGTGCATCTTTTGTCATTTGCGAATGATGCGTAGGGATCAACGAAACACCGGCTTCTCGCGCCAGTTGCAGCGTGATCGGCAGGTCTCCGTGGACGAATTCGGCTCCCGCTTCAACCAAACCGGTGAACCCAGGGATAGGAAAAGTATGTATCCTCCCGCCCGGTACGGCCGCAGCCTCCAGCAGGGTGACGGAAAAACCCTCGGAAGCCAGCCGCCGGGCCGCGACCAGACCAGCAGCGCCCGCTCCGATGATCAAAATAGTCGATGACATTTCCCAAGCATTTATTATGAATTGGTTATAGTAGACCGCAAATTTAAATCCAGGCTGAAAATGCAGCCCGCAAATATTTTGCGGGCCTAATATCGTGGATAAATCATCAAAGAATTTTTATTTTTCTATTTCCGGACAACGCATTTTTATTATCTTTATAATAATTCACCGGCCCGATCCCTGCGTAAAAAATTCACTATTCTTTAAGAAGCCCCCCTGACATGTAGCATGCGAATTGCTGATTCAACAATGGCCGATGGTCATCCCGACCGGTAGGGCAGACATTCGGAGATGATCAAAAGGTCATCTCGACCGATAGGTCAGATATTCGGAGATGACCAAAAGGTCATCTCGACCGTAGGGCAGACATTCGGAGATGACCAAAAGGTCATCTCGACCGATAGGTCAGACATTCGGAGATGACCAAAAGGTCATCTCGACCGGTAGGGCAGATATTTATTTTACCTTTTAAAGGGCGTTATGCAGATACAGTTCATCCGGAACATTCAGTTCACCAAGTTGGTAAAGGCCGATGGCCGATTGAGAGAGTTTAATTTCCGCAAATCGAACGGATTGGCGGAGGGCTTGTTCACGGTGGACGTGAGTGATGACCGGGGCAACCGGATCGTCCTGAGGATGCAGCGTGAGGACGGGGTCTGGAAGATCGTGAAGCAGCAACTGCCCGCCTGGATCTGGGAAAACGAAACCACCTTCCACAACCTGATCGAAGAAGAGTTGGGATCGTCCGGATTTTCCCGTTAACCCCCAAAAGACACTCCGCTCCTGCAAGGCAGCAGCGTCTGCTGCTCCGATGTTTCTTGTTGCTCCCCGATCTTTTCATTCTTCTCCCGCACCTCCGCCAACTTCGACAATAAATCCGCCAACTTCTACAATAATCCGCCAACTTCGACAACAAAATATCAGGGACTCGGCCTAATACTTAC
>DATJMG010000275.1:0-32357 GCA_035508835.1 Puia sp. | reverse complement strand
GGGGGGATTTCTCCGGCGTGGTGAAAGCCCAGTGCCGTTCGTAGCGGGCGCCCTGGCGGATCCATTTCTCGAAGAGGGTTACTAGCGGGGGTGTGAGTGCGCCCAGGTGAGAGTCGTTGGGCGGCATTTGATAGCCGATGTCCTGCGAGGAGACGCGCCGGATCAGCTCGGAGCGTTCGGGATGACCGGGGACGATGGCGAAAGCGCCTTTGGTGTTGTGCAGCGGGGCGTAGGCGCTGTCGGGGATATCGAGTCGCAGGTGGGCCTCCCGGTGGGCGGCGTCGGGGCCGTGGCATTTGAAGCATTTGTCGGAGAGGATGGGCCGGATGTCGAAGTTGTAGCTGATCCGGGTGCTGTCGCCGGTGCTGTGGTTGTGCAGGCAGGAAGCAAAAATAAGGACGGTTCCCGTGATCAGGATCGATATGGCGGCGATGCGACGGATGGCAGTAGATTTAGTTTAAAGATAAGATAAATCCGTGTGGTTTACTATCTTTAATTCCATGAGAGGCTTAATGATGGACTATCAGCTGACGCTGCCGACGATCCTGCGAAGGGCGGAAGATCTTTTTGGGCGCAAGGAGATCGTCACGCGGCTGCCGGACAGAAGTATTCATCGGTATACCTATCTGGAATTTTCCGTTCGGGTGAAGCAGCTGGCTGTTGCGCTCCGGGGGCTCGGGGTTCGGGCGGGAGACCGGGTGGCCACGCTTTGCTGGAATCATTATCAGCACCTGGAAGCCTATTTTGCCGTGCCGTGCATGGGGGCGGTCGTACATCCGCTTAATCTCCGGCTCAGTCCTGAGGATCTTGGATATATTGTGAATCACGCTGAAGACAAAGTTCTTCTTGTCGATCAGGTCTTGTTGCCGTTGTTTGAAAAATTCAAATCGCGTATTCATGTTACGGGGGTGATCGTCATACCGCAGACCGGGGAGTCACTTCCGGAGGGGTATTTGAATTATGAAAGCGTGGTGGGCGGCGGCGATCCGTCGGGTTATGAGCCTTTCGAAGGGGATGAGAATACTGCTGCGTTCATGTGCTATACGTCGGGAACGACCGGAAAGCCGAAGGGGATACTGTATTCGCACCGGTCGATCATGCTCCATACGATGACGTTCCTGCTCAGCTGTGCCGGGCTTGGGATTGCCGAGCGGGATGTGGTGCTACCCATTGTTCCCATGTTCCATGCCTGCGCCTGGGGCTTTCCGTATCTCTGCGCATTTGCGGGGGCGACGCAGGTTTTTCCGGGGCCGTACCTGGATGCGGAAAGCTTGCTGGAACTTTTGGAGGCTGAAAAGGTAACCGTAACGGGTGGCGTGCCCACGGTTATGCTCGGCGTTCTGAATAAGCTGGATGCCGATCCCGGGCGGTACAGGCTCTACCTGCGGACTATTCTCGTCGGGGGATCGGCGTTGCCGCGGTTCCTGGTCAAATCGTTTGACGAGCGGTATGGGATACCGGTGCTTCATTCGTGGGGAATGACCGAGATCTCGCCCGGAGGGTCTACTTGCGTGATGACCAGTCAGCTGGAGAAGGCTTCCAGGGAGGAGCGGTATGACCGGGCGACGAAACAAGGTCTGCCGGTGCCGTTTGTGGAGATCCGCGGAAGGAATGAGCATGGCTTTATCCCCTGGGATGGCGTCACGATGGGGGAACTGGAAGTCCGCGGCCCGTGGGTTTGCGCTTCGTATTATCATGACCCGGAACCGGGTGGTAAATTTACCGCCGACGGGTGGTTGAGGACCGGGGACATTGTTACTATCGGGGAAGACGGCTGCATCGAGATTAAAGACCGCAGCAAGGATGTCATCAAGTCGGGCGGGGAATGGATCAGCTCGATCGCGCTGGAAAATGCGTTGATGGCGCACCCTTCGGTGCTGGAGGCTGCGGTGATCGCGGTTCCGAATGAGAAATGGTGGGAGCGGCCTTTTGCTTATATCGTGCCGAAAGAGGGAAAGACCGTTTCAGCGGATGAGCTCAGGGAATTTCTTGCGGGGAGGTTTGCGAAGTTTTGGGTCCCGGAAGGATATGAGATCATTGAGGCGATACCCAAGACTTCGGTTGGCAAGTTTTTAAAGGCGGCGCTCAGGGAGAAATATTTGCGGGATCGGGCGGGATTGGGGGATGACGGTTTGGCCGGGTAGTGGAGGCTAGTCCATCGGGCGGGGTTGGGGAATGACGGTTTGGCCGGGTAGTGGAGGCTAGTCATTGATCGCCTGGTAGACCAATGGTTTGAACTGCCGGTCCGCGGTGGCGACGTGGGGTCCCCACATTTGCTGGTACAGTAATACGAGCATGTCTTCTTTCGGGTCCACCCAATAGGCGGTTGAAAAAACGCCGCCCCAACCGTAGCTGCCTGTCTGACTGGGGGTGTATTTGCTACCCTCTTCGGTTTCGATGGAAAAGGTCAGGCCCCATTTGTTCAACCCTGCTCCTTCGCCGATATTCACTGTCAGGTCGCCGATCTGATTCATGGTCATCATGCGGATGGTATTGCGGGCCAGGAGGCGCACGCCGTTGTATTCGCCGCCGTTGAGCAGCATCTGGAGGAATATGGCATAATCGTAAATGGTCGATGACAGGCCGCCGCCGCCGGAGAAATAGTTGGTCTTATTCAGCGGGAAATTCATGTCGAGCGCTCCGCCGAATACTGTTGTTTGCCGTTTTATGCCGGTGGAATCTTCCTGGAAGAAATTGACGAGGCGCGGGCCTTTTGCGGGCGGCAGGTTGAACCAGGTATCGTGCATGCCGAGGGGTTGGAAGATACGTTTTTGAAAAAATTCCTCCAGGGACATGCCGGACCAGATCTCGACGAGGTAGCCCAGGACGTCCGAGTTCAGACCGTACATCCATTTTTCGCCGGGTTGGAAAAGAAGCGGCAGGCTTCCGAGGCGGGTCATGGCGTCGGCAAGGGATTGTACTTTTACTCCGACTCCGCCTGTGATGTCATTTTTTGCGTAGATGGCGTTTGCTTCCGGCGAGCCGATCGCGGGATAGCCGAGGCCGGAGGTATGGGTGAAGAGGTCGTGGATGGTGATGGGGCGTTTAGCCGGTATAGTGGTATAGCTTGAGTCTTTGGGGTTGAAGGAGGCTAATACCGTCTCGTGAGCGAAGGAGGGGATGTATTTTGAAACCGGATCATCGAAGGAGAATTTTCCTTCTTCCCATAGCATAAGGGCGGCTACTGTGGTGATGGCTTTTGTCTGGGAGGCGATGCGAAAGATGCCTGTTTTTTGAAGCGGGGCTTTGGTGTCGAGGTCGTTGTAGCCGTAGGCTTTATAGAAGACGATCTTGCCGTGCCGGGCGATGAGGGCGACGGCGCCGTTGACCCAGTTATTTTTTACCCAATTGCTCATTCCGGTGTCGAGGCGGGTGAGGCGGGAAGCGGAGAAGCCGCCTTCTGCGGGGGTGCCGGGCGAGAGGACTTTTGGTTGCTTTTGCTGAGGGTAGGCATAAGCGGTACATGCAAAGAGCAGGAGCAGGGTGGTCACATAGCGGGTCATAGTCGTTAATCAGGCTTTGATCAAATATAAAAAATTATTGGATATCTTTAGTATAATCAACTTATCAGATGCGACTAAAAGACAAGGTTGCCCTGATCACCGGCGGGGCGGCTGGAATAGGGCTTGCGACTGCGGAGCGGTTTGCGAGGGAAGGCGCGAAAATTATTTTGTGGGATGTGTCGGACCGGGGGGCCGGGGTGGCGGAGCGGCTTCGGGAGGAAGGGCATCAGGCAATATTCAAGAAGGTGTCGGTCACCGACCAGGGTGAGGTAGTCAGGGGCGTGGCGGAGGGCAGGGATCTTTTCGGGCGCATCGATATCCTCATCAACAATGCGGGGATCACCAGGGACCGGACCTTGCTCAAGATGTCGAAGGAGGAATGGGATGACGTTATTGGGGTGAATCTGACGGGTGTTTTCAATTGTACGCAGGCGGTAGCTCCGATCATGAAGGAGCAGAATTACGGGCGTATTGTTTCGGCTTCTTCGAATGTCGCTATCCGCGGGAACTATGGGCAAACGAACTATGTCGCGACCAAGTCGGCGATCATCGGCATGACGAAGGTGTGGGCTATGGAGCTCGGCCGGTATGGGATCACGGCCAATTGTATTGCGCCGGGGTTTATTCATACGGCGATGACCGATCTCATGCCGGAGGAGGTACGCAGGCAGAGCCTTCCGTCGATCC
The DNA here is from genome assembly GCA_035508835.1 of Puia sp. Lineage (GTDB taxonomy): Bacteria > Bacteroidota > Bacteroidia > Chitinophagales > Chitinophagaceae > Puia. The sequence goes on along the minus strand of DATJMG010000275.1, from coordinate 28,167 downwards.
CGCTGGGCAAATGGGGGTATCCGGAGGATATTGCGAATGGATATCTTTATCTGGCTTCCGATGAGGCGTCATTTGTCAGCGGGATCTGTCTGACGATCGATGGCGGGGCGGCAAGGTGATGGGCGGGGTCGGGAGGATGGCGCGGCAGCGAGGTGACGGGTGGAGGCGGGAGGATGGTGCGGCGGGCATGCGGGCGGGGCGTCAGGGTGATCGGCGGGTAGGGGACAGGGTCTTTGCCGTTTTGAAGAAAAGGATCATCGAGGCAATGGCGACTGCCATGTTAATCGACATAGCCCATCGCAAGGATTGGGCGCCCAGGCCTGGTGCAAGCGAATCGCTTAGGATGCCGACTACCCAGGGCCCGAAACCCTGACCGATCAGGTTCAGCACAAAAAATAAGATGGCGGAGGTCAGCGCCCGCATGGATGCGGGAACGAGGCTGTGAGCCACGGCGATCGACGGTCCCAGATATGAACTTTGGAGGGCGGCAACGCAGCCGAAACAGATCACCGAGGTCGAATTATCGTTCAGAAATAAAGCTCCGGCGACGAAGAATACGGAAAGAAGGATTGCATATGCCGGAAGTTTCATGTACCACCGGATATCTCTTTTACCGAACCGGTCCGTCAAGGCACCGCCGGCGAAGGACCCTATTGCACCGCCGATGCCTAAGGCCAGGCCTAATGCGGCGCCTCTTTGGGAAACGGTCATCCCGTGGCTCCTCCCGAGGAACGAAGCTGCCCAGTTCATAAGGCCGTAGATGCAAAATACGTGGAGAGCGGTGGCCATGCAAAGATAAACGAAGGTCTTGCTGGAATATAGTCGTTTCAGGACGGTTCGCAGTGGATGATGTTCGTTTGCCGCTATGGCGTCCGGGTCGGTTGCCCCCCGCCGGGGCTCTTTGACGGTGGCGTAAAACAACAGTGCAAAAATTATTCCCGGTGAGCTCACGACAAAAAATGCCCTCCGCCAGCCGAAGTGCTGACTCAGGTATCCGCCAAGCACAAATCCTATCAGAACTCCAACATAAATACCGCTCGAATAGATCGCCAGCGCTGTCGATCGGCGTTTCGGCGGGAAGTAGTCAGAGATCATCGCGTGTGCGGGAGGGCTTCCGCCCGCTTCGCCGACGCCGACACCGACGCGGGCGAGCAGCAACTGGATGAAATTGCCGGCTGTTCCGGTGAGGGTGGACATGATACTCCACAGGCCAAGGGATACGGCGACGGTGGTGCGGCGGGACGTTTTATCGGCAAAGCGGGCGATGGGGAGGCCTAACGTAACATAAAAAATGGCAAAGGCAAAACCGGAAAGCCAGCCGAGCAGGCTATCGGAGAGGTGTAATTCTTTTTTGATGGATTCCTGCAGGATGACCAGGACTTGCCGGTCTATGAAGTTGAAGACATAGACGATGGTCAGCATGAACAGGACGTAGTTCCGGTATAGGGGAGTGGGGGTGTTGGAGGTTTGGGCGGGAGGCATTTGTTTTATTTTTCTGTGATCGACCGGATGACGTCCACGAACTCATCTTCGTATTTTTTGCCGATGCTTTGTGTCATGTCCAGGTAGATCTGAATACCGTGGTTTTGCTTATCGATCAGGAAAATCATATAGATCCGGTGCTCAATGTTTTGGTCGGTATAGGAGCATTTCTCCAGCAAGCCATTTTTATACGTCAGGGGGCAATCCTTGTTGATAGGGAACATCGCCTCGTCCATATGTATTCCACGGTTTGCAAATTGGGCCAACTTATTTACGGAGAATGCGACGAGGTCTCCGTTGTATTCGGTCGCGTCTTCGACAAATGCCATGATCGCCGGGATGATACTTCTGTCCTGCGAATCAATAACCGGGTTTCGTTTAAAAAAATAGATCCCTTTGGCGGTATCTGTTTCATGCGAGGAATGCCAGTTGCTGTCCGGGAGCAGCAGGACAATTTGCGTTGTGGGGATTTTAACGGGGATTGTTTCCTGGGCTGACGAGTCATAGGCGCCAAATACGATCAGGAACAGCAAGAATGGTCGCATAGTTTGGAGTCGTTTCGGAGAAAGATAACACAAAAATCAAACATCTTATTTGCAAAGTGGATAGAGTTTGCCGCTGTATGGGTAACTTCGTTAAAAGTTTTTCTATGAAATACAAATTATTAGGCAACACCGGCCTAAGGGTCTCGCAGCTTTGTCTGGGGACGATGACCTTTGGCGGAAAGGGATGGGCCCAATACATCGGCAAGCTGGGCCAGCAGGCGGTAGACGAGATTATCAAGCGGTCGGTCGATGCGGGCATTAATTTCATTGACACGGCCAATGTGTATTCGGAGGGGTGGTCGGAAGAGCTGACGGGTCAGGCCATTAAGAATTTGGGGCTCAGCCGGCATCAGCTGGTCCTTGCGACCAAGGTCAGGGGGCAGATGGGGCAGGGTCCAAACGACAGCGGGTTGACGCGGAAGCATATCCTGTGGCAGGTAGAGGAAAGCTTGAAGCGGCTCGGGACGGATTATATCGACCTTTACCAGATCCATAGTTATGACCCGCTGACGCCGTGGCAGGAAACGTTATGGGTATTGGATGACCTGGTCAAGAGCGGTAAGGTTCGGTATATCGGTGCGAGTAATGTCACTGCCTGGCAGTTGATGAAGGCGCTGGATTTCTCTCATTATACGCGGGTGGAAAGTTTCGCCAGCCTGCAGGCGTATTACACGATCGCCAGCAGAGACCTGGAGCGGGAGATCGTTCCGTTGCTGAACGATCAGAAGGTAGGTCTGTTGGTATGGAGCCCGCTGGCCGGCGGGTTATTGAGCGGCAAATACAAGCGGGATGGGGAGGGTGCGGAAGGGGCCAGGCGAAAGAATTTCGATTTCCCGCCGGTGGATAAGGACCGGGCTTTCCGGATCCTGGATGTGCTGCGTCCCATGGCCGAGGCGAAGCAGCGGTCGGTGGCGCAACTGGCGTTGGCGTGGTTGTTGCATCAGCCGGTTGTTACGTCGGTGATCATCGGGGCGAATAAAATGGAGCAATTGGAGGACAATCTGAAATCAGTGGAGGTGAGCTTCACCGCGGAGGAGCTGGCGAAATTGGATGCTGTCAGCAAGCTGCCGTTGGAATATCCGGGATGGATGTTGGATTTTACGGGGTTTGACCGGCTGGAGCAGTGGCCGCCGCCGGAGCGGAGGATGCCGGAAAATTCGTAGGGCAAATATTGCGCTTATCCCGGGGTCAGGCTGCAATGGTCATCCGTTGCATCCTGTCGTTCGTATGGTAATACCGCTATTTCGTTGAAATCCCGGTGGTTCACGGGGATAATGTGCTAAATTTCCCTGCACCAAAACATAAAATTATGAAAATGACCACACTTTTTGGCCGAATCCTGCTGATGTGGGTAACGCTGTCCTGCCAGACAGCCTTTGCCCAGAATTCTGCCGGCATGTTAGCGGGGACTCCCAAGGATCCAAACTTAAAAGCTATCAAGGCATGGTATTCGGCTTTTGAGAAAAAAGATTGGAACTCGATGCAGCTGGTCCTGGCTGACGGGTTTACTTTCTCCAGTCCGCTGGATGATCATATCAATATCGGGAAGTTTAAGGAGCGCTGCTGGCCAAACGCCTATAATATCAAGCGTTTTGATGTCGAAGATCTGGTCATCAATGGGGACAATGCCTTTGTGGTCACCAATGGGTGGACAAACAGCGGCAAGTTATTTCGCAACTGTGACTGCTTTAAGTTAAAAGATGGAAAGATCAGGGCGTACGAGTGTTTTTTCGGGCCGGGTGTCAACTACCCGAATTCGGGGAAATAAATAGGGTTGGAACGATCTGGCGGGGTATGCTGCAATTCTCTAATAATCCATATCCATTCCGGGCGTCGCAGGGGCGGCAGCATTTTCCAACAGCAGCGCGTGTGGCATGCAACGCATCCTCGACCCTGTCCTTCTTTTCCTTCATTTCCACTTCTGTGGCTGCACCCACATAGAGAACTGCCACGCCGCCGGAGAGTTTGGCGAGGCGTTCCTGCAATTTCTCTTTATCGTAATCGGAGGTGGTGGTCGCTATCTGCGATCGTGGTATTATCCTTGTCTATGGTCACCGAATCGGCGGTACCGAGATAGCTGACATCGGCATTCTCCAGTTTATAGCCGCGCTCCTCGCTGATGAGGATGCCTCCTGTAAGTACGGCGATATCTTCCAGCATTTCTTTGCGCCGGTCGCCAAAACCGGGAGCTTTTACGGCCGCAACCTTTAGCGTTCCTCTTAGTTTGTTCACCACCAGGGTCGCCAGGGCTTCTCCATCGAGATCTTCGGCAATGATCAATAAGGGCCGGCTGCTTTGGGCTGTTTTGCGGATGGGATGACGTTAAGAATTTGCAAAAATTATCAGGAAGGTTTTTTTGTAATTTTTTCCTTTGTATAAATTTGTGGACCATCGACTGAAAAATATCTGTATAGATGACGTCTTAGGAAACAATTTATATAATATATTTTCTCATGATTATGCTTGTAAGATTTACCCGCCCACTTTTCTTTGCGGCGCTCCCTGCCTTATTATTGACCGGATTTTCCAAACCTTGCGCCGCCCAGTCTTTTTCCCTGTATACCCCTTATACCGAGATCTCCGTTCCGCCGGGAGAATCCATCGATTACCCGGTCGATGTCATTAACAAAGGCGGAGGGGTTAGATCTGCCGAGCTCAGTATAGAAGGTCTGCCTAAAGGCTGGACCTATACGATGAAATCGGGGGGATGGAATATCGGCCGCATTGCCGTGTTGCCGGGGGAGAAGAAGAATTTTTCCCTGCAGGTGCAGGTCCCGTTGAAAGTAGACAAGGGCGCCTATCATTTTATGGTCGCTGCCCAAGGGCTCAGCGAGCTGCCGCTGACCGTGCGGGTGTCGAAGCAGGGAACCTACATGACGGAGTTCAGCACTGACCAGGCCAACCTCGCGGGCGCCGCAAATTCCGCCTTTACCTTCAACGCCAAGCTGCGGAATTCCACCGACGAAAGCCAGGCTTATGCGTTGAACGCCGCTGCCCCTCCGGGGTGGAAGGTCACCTTCAAGGCAAATTACAAGCAGGTTTCTTCCGTCAATATCGAGCCTGGCCACACCCAGGACATCAGCATCGAGATCCATCCGGCGGACGAGACCCCGGCCGGGACCTATAAGATACCTGTGACGGCTTCGACCGGGGCGACTTCGGCCGACCTCGCGCTCGAGGTAGCCGTTACCGGCTCATACGGCCTGCAACTGACAACGCCGACCGGTTTGCTGAGCACAAGCGCCACAGCAGGAGGTAACAGGCAGCTCGACCTGGTAGTGAAGAATACCGGTTCCGCCGACCTCAAGAACATCGAACTGGTTTCGACGGTGCCTCCCAACTGGATGGTCAGCTTCGATCCAAAAAAAATAGACAACCTGCCGCCCGGGCAAAGCACACAGGTGGCTGCTACCGTTACGCCGGATGACAAAGCCATCGTCGGCGATTATATGGCGAACCTGACGGCCAGGACGGCGGAAACGAGCGCCCTTGCGCCATTGAGGGTCTCGGTGGAGACTTCGCTGCTTTGGACCTGGGCCGGCACCCTGATCATCCTTCTTGCGCTGAGCAGCATCTATTTTTTATTCCGGAAATATGGCAGGAGGTGAGTTTATGAAAGATCCCATGATCTGCATCACCGGGCTCAGCAAGCGCTATGGCAATTTCACGGCCGTCAACGGTCTCGACCTGACGATTTACAGAGGCGAGGTATTTGGCCTGCTTGGGCCTAACGGCGCGGGGAAGTCGACGACCATATTGCTGTTGCTTGGACTAACCGAAGCTTCGGCGGGTAAGGTGAGTGTTTGCGGCTATGATCCCAGGGTGCAACCCATTGAAGTGAAAAAACGGGTCGGTTATCTGCCCGATGATGTCGGCTTTTATGACAGTCGCAGCGGACTGGAGAACCTCCTCTTCACTGCGCGCCTGAACCGCATACCCAAAGACGAGGCCCGCCGCCGTGCCCGGCAGCTGCTCGACCAGGTGGGACTTGGCGCCGATGGCGACAGGAAGGCCGGAACTTATTCGAGGGGCATGAGGCAGCGATTGGGACTTGCCGATGTCCTCATCAAGACGCCTTCCATTATCATCCTGGACGAGCCGACGCTCGGCATCGATCCACAGGGGGTACGGGAGTTCCTCGACCTCATCATACGGCTCAGCAAAGAGCAGGATATCACGGTACTGCTCAGCAGCCATCATCTGCACCAGGTGCAGCAGGTTTGCGACCGGGTAGGGCTTTTCGTGGGTGGAAAGCTCATTGCGGAAGGCGATATCGATGCCTTGTCGGCGAAATTATTTGCAAGCGAGCCTTTCGTAGTGGAAACAGGGATTGCCTATTCAGACGGGAAGCCTTTATCGGGTGAGGATGCGTTGCCGCTGGTCGAGTCGCTCCGCCGGATCGAGGGAGTAGGATCGGTGAGTTTTGCCGGCGGCATGTTCCGGATAGGATGCAACTCCGACAAAGCTCCGTTCATCGCGCGGACCGTCGTGGATGCCGGGTATGACCTTATGCTGCTGCAAAAAAAGAAATATGGGTTGGATGAGATTTATCACCGTTATTTCCAGGGAGGGGAATCGTATGGAAAATCTGCTTAGTCCCTTACGGCTGGTTGCAACGCGGGTTCGGCGGGAGGCGAAGGCAGGAGGGGGGACGGCTGCTCTCCACCCCTTCTGGGTAATCGTGGGAAAGGAGATGGTGGATCATGTCCGCAGCTGGCGTTTCATCATCCTGTTGTTGTTGATCGGGTTGACTTGTTTCGGTTCGCTGTATACCGCGCTGAACAATATCGGGACGCCAAAGGCCGGCGCGGCGGGTGCGGCGGGCAACTTCTTTTTCCTGCAGCTGTTCACCGCGACGGATGGAACGCTGCCGTCTTTTATTGTGTTTCTTAATTTCCTGGGCCCGTTGCTGGGCATCGCCATGGGGTTCGATGCGGTCAACTCGGAGTGGAACCGGGGAACCCTCAGCCGGTTGCTGTCGCAGCCGGTGCATCGCGATTACCTGCTGAATGGGAAGTTCGTGGCCTCCCTGCTGGTGATCGCTATCCTCTTTTTCTCGCTTACTTTCCTGATGATCGGGCTGGGACTCATCTTTATCGGCGTACCGCCGACGGCAAGCGAGTTCCTGCGCATCGTTTCGTTCACCCTGCTGACCGTCCTCTATGTAGCTTTCTGGCTGAATGTCGCGATCCTGTTCTCGACGAGGTTTCGTCAGCCCGCGACCTCGGCATTGACGGCCATAGCGGCATGGTTGTTCCTGACGGTCTTTTATCCCATCCTGATCAGGCTGGCTGCGAAGGCTTTTGCGCCGGAACCCGGACCCATGTCCGCGCTGGATGGGAGCATGGTGAGTTTCCAGCATACCGTGCTCAACCTGCTGCGGTTTGCTCCGGGCCAGCTTTTCAGCGATGCGACCACTACCCTGTTGATGCCGGCTGTACGCAGTCTCGGGCCGCTCACGATGGAGCAGGTGGCCGGGGCCATCCCGAATCCGTTGCCGTTGGGGGAGAGTGTGCTGATCGTATGGCCGCAGTTGACGGGGCTGATCGCCGCTACTGTGGGGTGTTTTGCCTTGTCCTATGTATCGTTCATGCGCAAGGAGATCCGCGCGCGGTGAGATCGACAATCCCAACATATGGATATACGGATAGAGAACCTGTCAAAAAAATATGGCGTTCAGGCCGCGGTGGATGGCGTGTCCTTCGAGGTGAAGGCCGGGGAGATCCTTGGTTTCCTGGGCCCCAATGGCGCCGGGAAGAGCACCACGATGAAGATGATCACCGGCTATATCGGCATCGGTGAAGGCGATATCCTCATCGGAGGAAAGTCCGTGAAGCAGCAGGGGGCGGAATTGAAAAGGCATATCGGCTATCTGCCCGAGCACAATCCTTTATATGAGGAGATGCCGGTGGTCGACTACCTCCGGTTCTGTGCCGAATTGCAGGGCGTGCCCAGGGAGGAGACGGAAGAGCGGATGCGGCGGATGATCCGCCAATGCGGCCTGGATGCGGAGAAACACAAGAAGATCGGTGAACTTTCCAAGGGATACCGTCAGCGGGTAGGGCTGGCCCAGGCGATCATCCATGACCCCGAGGTACTGATCCTCGACGAACCGACGACAGGACTGGATCCCAACCAGATCATCGAGATCAGGCGGCTGATCCGGGAATTGGGCAGACAGAAGACTGTGATCCTGAGCACGCATATCCTGCCTGAAGTGGAAGCTACCTGTGATCGCATCCTTATTATCAATAAAGGCAGGATCGTAGCCGATGGAACGGCCGAGTCCCTTCGACGGCAGGCCGCGGGTCAGGAAGTGGTGCACGTGCAGGTAGAGGATGCTGAAGAAGGCGAGGTGGCGAGATTGCTGCCCCTGCTTCGCGGCGTTGTGAGTGTTACGGGTATCGAGCCGGCTGCCGGCCGTTGGGCGATCCATGCGATCCCCGGCAGCGGGGTCCGGCGGGAGCTGTTCCGGCTATGTGTCGAGCGGAACTGGGTGCTCACGGAGGTGGTCCCGGTGGAAACCCGGCTCGAGGACATTTTCAGAAATCTAACCCTCAACTAATAGCTATGTCATCTGTGTGGGTCATCGCCAGACGCGAGCTGGCTTCTTTCTTCGATTCGCTGATCGCCTATATTCTGCTCGTGCTGTTCCTGGGTTTCAGCGGTTTTTTTACCTGGTTGTACGGATCGGATATTTTTCTGGTAGGGCAGGCCAGCCTGGAGTCTTTTTTCAATGTCGCTTTCTGGACGCTCTTCTTTTTCATCCCGGCGATAACCATGCGCCTGTTGGCCGAAGAGCGGAAGACGGGCACCATCGAGCTGTTGCTCACGAAGGCCGTCAGCGACCGGCAGGTGGTGGCGGGTAAATTTCTGGCGGCCTTTCTGCTCGTCGCGATCGCCCTCCTGTTCACGTTGCCGTATCCGCTTACGCTGGCCCTCATCGGCAGGCCTGATTATGGCCAGATCTTCTGCGGGTATGCCGGACTGCTATTGATGAGCGCCGCCTATATCAGCATCGGCCTCTATACCAGCGCCATAACGTCCAACCAGATCGTGGCTTTTCTTGCCGCGCTGTTCATCAGCCTGTTCTTTCACCTCATCTTCGGGGTGTTGAGCAGCCAGTTCTCCGGGGTGGCGGGACAGGTGACCGATTACCTCAGCCTCACCACTCATTTCGGGAGTATGGCGCGGGGTGTAGTTGACAGCACCGATGTAATCTATTTTTTATCCATAGTGGTGGCGGGGCTGCTATTGGCCCAGCTTTCATTAGCCAAACGCAACCTCGACTGACATGAACCGAAAGAAGGATCTCTCCATTACTGTCGCCCTTGCAGCCGGAATAATCATCATGATCAACCTGCTGTCAACAGAGCTTCATTTTCGTGTCGATCTGACTGAGGGTGGGCAGTATACGCTCAGCCCGGCGACGAAGGGCATCCTGCGTGACCTCCGCGACCCCGTGACGGTGAAAGCTTATTTTTCTAAAAACCTTCCCCCGAACATCGAGAAGGCGCGGAACGATTTTCGCGATCTGCTCATCGAATATTCGAACCGGGCGCCCGGGATGATCCAATACAGTTTTGTCAACCCCAATGCCAGCGAGGATAATGAGGATGAAGCCCAGCAAAAGGGCATCCGGCCGGTGCTCATCGACGTCCGGGAGAAGGACCAGATGCAGCAGCAGAAGGCCTACCTCGGTGCCGTGCTCAGCCTCGGCGACAAGCAGGAAGTCCTGCCGTTCATTCAGCCCGGCGCGGCGATGGAATATGATCTGTCTACCGCCATCAAGAAGCTGTCTGTTACGAACAAGCCGGTTATCGGCATCGTCCAGGGGCAGGGTGAGCCTGCGCCGGCGGAGCTCGGGCAATTGACACAACAGCTGGATATCCTCTACCAGGTGCAGCCGGTATCTCTTACGGACAGCACCGATATCCCGTTGAATATCCGCACGCTCGTGATCATCCGGCCGGCAGACAGCGTGCGGCCCCGCGTCCTTGAAAAGCTCGACAGCTTTATGGCCAGGGGAGGGCGGCTGGCCATTGCTTTCAACCGGATGCAGGGTGACCTCCAGCGGGGTCAGGCGCGCCCGGTGAATGGCGTGCTGGCCGGTTGGCTGGCGAAGAAAGGCCTGGTGGTCGGGGACAATGTCATCATCGATGCCCAATGCGGCACGGTGCCCGTGCAGCAGCGGGCGGGGTTCTTCACGTTGCAGGAGAACATTCAGCTGCCCTATCTTCCGATGATCTCGAATTTTGCGAACCATCCGGTGACGGCCGGGCTGGAGAACGTGGTGCTGGAATTTCCGAGCAGCATCCGGTATACGGGTGGCGCGGGGTTGAGCTATACGCCACTGGCGTTCACTTCGGCGATCTCCGACACGCAGGCGGCACCGGTGTTCATCAATGTCAACCGGCGCTGGACGCAGAACGATTTCCATAGCAGCCACCTCGCTGTGGCGGCCGCGCTCGAGGGGCCGATCATTCGCGGCGGGCTCTCAACGAGGCTGGTGGTGGTCAGCGACGGCAATTTTATCGTCAACGGTCCACCGCAGCAGGGCGGCCGGGAACTGACGCCGGACAATGTAAACCTTTTTTCCAATGCGATAGACTGGCTCAGCGATAACACCGGGCTCATCGGTTTGCGAACCAAAGCGGTGACCTCCCGTCCGCTCCGGGAAATGAGTGATGCCACCAAGGCCATGCTCAAATATTTGAACTTTCTGGCGCCTGTTGTCCTCGCGGTGGGTTACGGGCTTTATCGTGCCCGCCGTAACCGGCTGATCCGCCTGCAAAGAATGAATGAACACTATACTGCAAACGCATAATCCCATGACGAAGCTCAATAAACGATTAGCAATGGCCTTGTCCGGACTTGTCCTGTTGTATATCCTGGTCCTGGCCTTCCATATCGCCGGGCGCGAGAGCAATGTCCTGGCGAAGACCTTTCATGTAGACACTTCCGGCGTCTCGGAAATCGATCTTTACCCTTACCGGGCGGGACGGCAGGAGATAAAGTTCATTCGACAGGACGGCAGGTGGCGGGTGCGCTCGGGTTCTGTTGAAGCCTCCTCGGCGGCGGGTTCCGCGGAGAGCCTGCTGGGTTCGCTGGTGAACATCCCGGCGCAGCGGCTGGTGTCGCGCCGGAAGGACAAATGGGACGAGTATAAAGTGGGCGACACGTCCGGTACGAGGGTGGTGGTCTATAAGGGAAAAGACCCTGTCGGGGACTATTACATCGGCGGCGGCTCGACCGGCGGCGGAGACTATGGGGGCGGAGTTTATGGGGGCGGGATCTATGGCGGCGGGACGTCCTATATCCGGGAGAGCGGCCATGATGAAGTATATGCTGCCGACGGCTACCTGAGCGGGATGGTTGACAAACCGTTCGCCGAGTGGCGGGACAGAAGCTTCCTTCGATTCAACAGTTCCGAAGTAACCGGCATCAGCTTCCAGGGTACGCCCGGGTTCGTTCTTTCCAAGAAGGACAGCAGCTGGCGGCTTGGCGATGGCCGCGTGTCAACGGATAGCGTGAACCGTTACCTCGGCAGGCTGGAGAACTATAACCTCCAACGGTTCTCGGATGACTTTACGCCATCGGGTTCGCCGGATCGCAGCATCTTATTTAGCGGAGCTTCTGCGCAAGTGGCGACGGTGCAAGCCTGGAAGCGGCCCGATGGCAGCTGGGTCGTCAACTCTTCACAGAATCCGGACGGGTATTTTGCCGTCAGCGATAGTGTGATGTCGAGGGATCTTTGGCGGGATCCGGGAGTATGGGCGAGAGAATAAATCCTGAAGTTTTGGGATTGTAGTTAGGACGGAGTTAATCTATTGAATTTCAATAAATTTAGTGAAAGACACCGGGGCTGAACAGACCGTGTTTCATCGTACGGATATTTTCCGTACATTTGTGGTAGAAAATCAGTTATCATGGAAAAAAGTATTGCCAGATTTGATACGAGACTTCCCAAAGAACAGAAAGAGTTTTTCGAATACGCAGCAAATTTGGGTGGTTATAGAACGTTAACGGATTTTGTTATCATGTCGGTACAGAGTAAGGCTGATGAAATTGTTGAAAAGCATCGTTCCATTGTATCATCAAAAAGAGATCAGAAGGTCTTTTTTGAGGCAATCATGAACCCACCCGCTCCGGGTAAAAGGCTCAGTGCGGCTGCCAGGAAATATAATAAATTGACGAGGCAGAAATGAGCTTTATAACAGTACCCTTAGACTCGTCCCATAAAAAGGAAAATTTTAATTGCGGAAAACTATTGCTTGATGCTTACTTGCATAAGCAGGCTAAGCAAGATGTCAAAAGGCGGCTGTCTGCTTGTTTTATTCTCCCAGACGAAAATGAAATAAAAGGGTACTATACGCTTTCTACTGCTGCCGTTGAAAGAAGATTGCTGCCGCAGGAAATCATCAAAAAACTACCGCCCTCTTACAGTGACTTGCCTGCAATATTATTAGGTCGGTTAGCTGTCAGCAAAAGCTACCAGGGCCAGGGATTAGGAGAACTGATTTTAATGGATGCTCTAAAAAGAAGCTATTTCATCTCCATGCAAGTCGGTTCGATGGCAGTAATTGTGGACCCATTGGACGAGGGAGCTGTAAAATTTTATGAAAAATACGATTTTATTTCACTTCCGGATAGCGGTAAAATGTTTTTACCGATGGCAACAATAGCCACCTTGTTCCCTGAGAATTAAGCGATCTTTCATACCGAATGAGCGTGTTATATCTGGAATTATAGCCAAAATAAACAGCTGCCCTTGTATAGCTTGTTAAATATCTTCTTCTTTGTTTTCCATACGGCGTTGACGCTGTTCAACTGCGTGGGATGGATCTTTCGCGCTACCCGCAAATGGAACCTGGTCACGTTGCTGCTGACAGCCTGTTCCTGGTTCATCCTGGGCATCTGGTACGGCTGGGGCTATTGCGTCTGTACGGACTGGCACTGGGCCGTGCGCCGGAAGCTCGGGTACCATGACGAGAGCCGGAGCTACATCCATTTCCTCATCCTGAAGCTCACCGGCGCCAATCTCGATCAGACCCTTGTGGAGAGGGGCACGCTGGTGGTCTTCCTGGTGAGTTTGGTTATGAGCAGCTGGCTGAATTATCGGGACTGGCGGGAAGGGCGGGGAGGGCGGCGGCGGAAACGGCGGTTACGGCGGGGAGGGCGGCGGCGGGAACGGGATAAAGGGTAAGGTAGTTTTTTAGTGATCCCCGGGCCTTCGATACATGGCCGGCATCGTATCTGTGTCAATCAGGATAATTCAACATAAAACAGCGCTGAACAGATACGTATATTAAATACATTTACAATAAATATAAAACTGAATATTCCAGATGGGGAAGTTCAATTTTCTTATTCTTTTGTGGGTCGGCCTGTCGACTATTTTGCCATTTGACGGAAACGGCCAGCAACCGAAAAAGGCGTTAGGGTCGGATAGCGCTCGTGGGGAGAGTGCTCATTTGGTTGAGAATTTATTGTTGCAACAGCAAAAACAGGCACAAGTGGACTCTGCGCTGCGCGCTCAGCTGGACACGGAATTGAAAAGGACAACGGGCGATCAGTTGAGAACCAGGGCGCTCCAGTTCCAACTCCAGCGGGTATTGAGTGAGGACTCGATCAGAAAAGTACAGCAGCTCCAGCGCATCCGTGCGCTTAAAAAAAGTGCGGTGGGCTATCCGGTCGTTTTACATAACGACACATTGTTTCTGCTCTATACAAAGACCGGATCTTTCAGCGCCGCCGAGCGGGCCAATGCCGTTTCCCAGCGGGTCGGGAAGCTATACAATGGTTACACCTTTTTGCCTGACTCGTTGAGATTGCTTCCCACCGAAAGCGGTTATGACATTATCTACAGGAATGACTTTGTCATTATGAGCGTCGCGCAGTTGGACGCCCTTTGGTTCGATACTTCCGCCGACTCGCTGGCCGCGTCCTACCGGGCCACGATTATCCGGGAGATCGTGCAGGAAAAGAAGGCCAACAGTCTTAAGAATTGGCTTCGGCGTCTCGGGTGGACGGCGCTGGTTCTCGTGATCCTTGCCCTGGCGATTTTGGGGATCAACCGGCTGTTTCGTATCCTGAAAAGGTTCATCCGGCGGAACCGGGAGCGATTCGCACATGGATTCACTTTCCGAAAGTACCAGCTCGTTACGCCCGGGAAGCTCGAACAGTTCGCTTTGCAAATCAGCTCGGTGCTGAAAGTGATCCTGATCCTCCTCAGCGCGTACATCGCCTTGTTGTTGATATCGGGGCTTTTTACAGCGACGGAAAAATGGACCGGCACATTGCTCAGCTGGATCCTGACGCCTGCCAGATCCATGCTGCGCGGCTTTATTCATTTTCTTCCGAACCTGTTTACGATCGCGGTCATCTATTTCGTCTTCCGGTTTATCATACGGGGGATACAGTACCTTTCCGCCGAGATCGGCAAGGGCAACCTGTTGATCACAGGTTTTCATCCTGAATGGGCGCAACCGACGTTCAATATCGTGCGATTCCTGCTCTACGCGTTTATGGTGGTACTGATCTTTCCCTACCTGCCCGGATCGGCGTCTCCGGCTTTCAGAGGGGTCTCCGTGTTCCTGGGCGTGCTGATCTCGCTGGGGTCCTCGTCCGCCATCAATAACATCGTGGCGGGTCTCGTGATCACCTATATGCGGCCGTTCAAGGTGGGAGACAGGGTAAAAATAGGGGATGTAATGGGAGATATCCTCGAAAAGACCATGCTGGTCACCCGCATCCGGACGATCAAGAACGAGGACGTTACCGTTCCCAACTCGACCATCCTTTCGGCCAGCAGTATCAATTTCTCCTCCAATACCAAACCGGAAGATAGCGGATTGATCCTGCATACGACAGTGACGATCGGCTATGACGTTCCGTGGAAGGAAATGCACAAAGCGCTGATCGAGGCGGCCAAAAGAACCGATTGGATAGAAAAGAGCCCTGAACCCTTTGTACTGCAAACCAGCCTCGATAATTTTTATGTCTCGTACCAGCTGAACGCTTACACTAAAGAGCCTAATAAGCAGGCCGCCATCTATTCGCAGTTACATCAGAATATCCAGGACACCTGCAATGAAGCAGGGATCGAAATCATGTCACCGAACTACCAGTCCATGCGCGATGGAAATGCAACCACCATTCCGCCCGATTACCTGCCGAAAGACTACGAGGCGCCGCCGTTCACGGTGCGGCAGAAGGCCGATGAAAAGAAGTGATCTTATCCTTTACTCCGGTTCCTCCCTTAGTATCTTTCCAATGTAGAACTGGACAAACTGATGTTCTTGCTCAGTTTGGCCGACATCATATCCAGGGAAAGCGACAGGCTGCTAAGTTCGTCGTTCCTGGTGTCGTTGACACGCGAAAAGTTACCTCTGGAAATATTCTCCGCCAAACTCACCAGGCTTCGGATCCGCCGCGAGATCCTGGTCACCAGGAAGACTGCCGTGCCCGTGCTGATCAGGACCATCGCGATGCTGAACAACAGGGAAAAACGCTTCGTCCGCCTGATGGACTCCGAGAGCGTCTCCCGCCGTTGTTCCCGGAGGCCATATTCAAACTGGTCGAAAGAATTGAACAGCTGTGCGATGCGGTCATTATATTTCCTGCCAACCTCTTTTCTAAATTGAGTCTCGAATAATCGGGAATATTTTTTTGCTGCAGCAGCGTTGAAGGACGATCGCTTTTTAGCCTCGATCAGGGAATCCGCGAACGCAACCCATCGGTGGTGCAGTCCTTCAATCGAATCGATCTTTTGGCGTTGTGCGGGGGAGGAAGCGGTCTCTTTTTCTTCTTTCAACATGGGTGGGAGAGTGCGCAAGCCGTTATAATAGGCGGTGAGGAAATGCACGTCTTCAGTCAGCAAATAGCCCCGGAACGAACTTTGCATATCCGTTATGCCCTTGTTGGGTATCAGTCAAAATGTTAGTCAAATGCGAAATGTTTGCTTTTCGATCTGGCCTGATTGCCGGAGAAGAAAGCACCGGGATGCTCCCCGTACCCGCCAAAGAAAAAGGGCTGGCTATCTTCTAACCAACCCTTCCAACTTGCTGACAATTAGTGACCCCGCAAGGATTCAAACCTTGAACCGCCTGATCCGTAGTCAGGTACTCTATTCAATTGAGCTACGGGGCCGGAGGGTTGGGCAATGGGCTGTGGCCCACGCTTTTTTAAGGGCTGCAAACATACTACAAAAAGTGTGAACAGGAAAATTATTTACCTTGGGTGGAAGCGGGGCGATTTGCAAAGGAGGTGGAACCGGGGAGCAGGCGCGGGGCGGGGGTTATTCTTCGTAGATCTTTCCGGCGATGTTTTCCACGAGGTTTTTGGGGAGGAGCCAGGCGAGGGTGGCGCCGACTTTGTTGACGAAGCCGGTGATGACTTCGGATTTGCGCGAAAGCATGGCGCGGGTGGCGAGGAGGGCGACGGTCTCGGGCGGCATGTTGAGGCGTTCGGCGGCTTTGAGACCTTTGGCGCCGACCTGGGCGCGGTTGGGGAAGTCGGTGTCGGTGGCGCCGGGGCAGACGCAGGTGACGGAGACGGAAGTTTTGTGCAGCTCCTGGCGGAGGCCGCGGCTGAACAGGAGGACGAAGGCTTTGGTGGCGGCGTAGGTAGACAGCCCGGGGACGGCCTGGTAGGCGGCGGAACTGGCGACGTTGAGGATGTAGGCGCTCTGCTGGGTGCGGAGGCCGGGCAGGAAGAGGCGGGTCAGGGCGACGAGCGTGGTCATGTTGAGGGTCATCATGTTGGCATACTCTTCGGGGGAATATTTTTCGAAGGGGCCGCTGAGGCCGTAGCCGGCATTGTTGACGAGGGCCTGGACGGTGTATCCTTTGGCGCGGCACCAGTCATAGACATTTTCCGCGGCGCGCGCGGTGGACAGGTCGAGCGCGAGCCAGTCCGCTTTGACGGGATACAACCCGGTGATGCGGGCCGCTTCCTGCTGCAGGAGACCTTCGGAGCGGGCTACGAGCAGGACGTTGAATCCGCGGGCCGCAAGGTCGGCGGCGATGGCTTTGCCGATGCCCTTGCTCGCGCCGGTGATGAGTGCATATTCCATATCTCCGTCGATTGTAGGCCGATATCTCCGTCGATTGTAGGCCGATGGCAAATCAATTTTGGACCCTGGACGCTAAACGATGGTAAAAGGGCGTCTTGCTGGTGGCGTCCTTGGGCTTGTATTTTCCGGTGATGATGGGTACATACATGACGCGGCGGCGGCTGGCTTCTCCCATCAGCGGAGACTGCTGGGCGCGGTGCCAGATGCGGCCATCATGCACGGTGAGGTCACCGGCCTTGATATCAAAGCCGATCTCGCGGGCGTCGGGGTTATTGTCGATGAAGTATTTTTTGCCGAACAGCAGCCGGAGTACGCCTTGTTTATGTGTTCCGGGCAATACCCGGAGGCCGCCATTCTCGAACGGGGTGTCGTCGAGGTGGATGCCTACGTTGAGCATGGGCATGATCTTCTGGCCCAGAAAGAGATCGCGGGGGCTGTCGGTGTGCCAGCCCATCTGGGTAAAGGAACTCTCGGGCATGCGGACGTAATGATTCAGAATTAATCCATCTTTCTCATTTTCGCTGATCCTTCCTTCATAGGGATAAAGCAGGCCCACCAAGGCTTTAACGCGGGGATCCTGCAGCATGTCGTGAAGCGGTTCGCTGTGCAGGGAGAGGAAACACATGCGCTGGATCATCTTGTTGCCATCCTGGTCTTTCCCGAATTTCAGGGGAATGCCATTGACCTTTTCGCGGCCTTCATCCAGCCATTGTTTTTCAATACGGTTTAGCTCCTTTATGAATAATTGAACGGTCTCCGATTGCAAAAAGTTCCTGAATATGATCACTCCATACTTATCGAAAAAGCTATACTGTTCTTCCGTTACCGTAGCACCTAGTACAAAGTCGGGGCATTCGAATTTTTTCATATTGTCTAGCTTTATTTAAGAAAAGGAAGGGTCAATCCCTTTTCCGGTCAGCGGTTTTGAATATTGGGTTATTTGAATTTTAACAAATTGTGAAATCTTCATTAATCCTCAAATATAGGGATTTAAGGTTTTCCAATATACGAATTTGCCTTTAGCCGGCATCGAGGCTCAGGAATATCTATTTTCTTGGGCTTTTTCGGCTTTTCGTATTTTCATGTAACGGCAGGGTACCGGCGGTACCGGCAAATATACGGCATGTTCTGGTTCTGCCAATTATTGGGCGATGTGGAGGAACTGCCTGGATGTTTGGTGGGAAGGGAGGGCATTTTATTCGCGGCCGACGATGCGGCTGCCGATCCACCAGGAAAGCCAGCCGAACAAAAAGCCGCCGAGGATATCCAATGTATAGTGGATGTGCTGGATCAACAGCAGGGCGGCGACACCGAAAGTAACCAGCAGCGCGGCCCGTCGGTCACCCGGGCGGGTGAGGCAGAAATACAGTAGGAACATCGTGGACGTATGGCCCGAAAAGAAGAGGTCCTTGGTGACGAAGCGGTCATGGCCATAAAAGAAATTACTCAGCGGATCCGCCAGTCCGATCAGGCCTGCCGGCGGGTCGAGGGGTACGAGGGTAATGGCCAGGGTCCTGAAAATGCTTAATAACAGGAAGGACCAGATGAAGACGAGGAAGATACGGGGGTTCCGGACGGCCCGGATCGCGGTTAACGTGGACAGGCTCCAGATCAGAATGAAGAGCGGGATGGATACATTGTGGGCAGGAATTACGGCGAGCAAGGGGTCATTGAGGACGATGCCCGGCCGTTGCTCGATCTGCTGAAAAAAATAAGGGAAAACCGATAAAATACTGGCAACCAGCACAATGCCGGTAATAAAGCGAAAGCGGAAGCCGGGAATGTTCCAGGCGGTCTGCCATTCGTGTCTTATAGCAATTGCATTTGGTTGCGGCATAATCGTATGCACAAATTTACGCTAATCGTCAATTAACGCAAATTTAATAGAGAGTTTTCGATGAGTTAATGTCTGTTCCCTAGAGGCGGGCGGCCGCCTAGTAATTCCAACGCACAAATGCTTCCATGGCCGCATACTTGGTGAATCCAAGCTGGGCGTAGAGGTTTGCGGTGCCGGCGTTGCGGTCTTCGGCCCGTTGCCAGAATTCGCGGCTGTCGCTGCCCTGAAAGGGCACCATATCCTTTTGGGATTGGTGGATAAAGATGCCGTACCTTTTTTTCATCACCTGGTCGGGGCTCATGGGGATGGCCATTTCGATCTCGCTGATATCCCATTCCTGCCAGGCGCCTTTGTAGAGCCAGAGCCAGCAGTCCTTCAGCCAGGGGTCGCCTGCGGCTTTGAGGCGGCGGAGGGATTCGAATACGATGTCGAGACAGACCTTGTGCGTGCCATGCGGATCGGCCAGGTCGCCGGCGCAATAGACCTGTTGCGGCTTGAGCTTTCTCAGGAGTTCGATGGTGAGCTCGATGTCCAGCTCTCCCATCGGCTTTTTTTCGATGGTGCCCGTTTCATAGAAGGGCAGGTTCATGAAATGGATGTTGGCATCGGGGATGCCGACATAGCGGCAGGTGGCTTTGGCTTCGCAGCGGCGGATCAGTCCTTTGATGCTGCGGATCTCGGGGGTATCGACGTCGCTGGGCTTTTTTGTCTTCAGGTAGCGGGTGGCCTGCTCGAGGATCTGTGAGGACTTTTGGCTATCGATGCCGGAGAGCACTTCGAAGCCGACCGCAAAATCGAGGAAGCGGGTGACGAATTCGTCAGTGACCGCGATATTGCCGGAAGTCTGGTAGGCGACATGGACGTCGTGTCCCTGGTCATGGAGGCGCATAAAGGTGCCGCCCATGGAGATGATATCGTCGTCGGGATGCGGCGAGAAGATCAGGCAGCGTTTTGGAAAAGGCTCGCTGCGTTCGGGATGGGTGGGCAGGTTGGCGCCGGGTTTTCCGCCGGGCCAGCCGGTGATGCTGTCCCGCAGCAGATAGAATACCTGTAGGTTGATCTCGTAGGCGTCCCCTTTTTCAACGAGCAGGTCGGAAAGGCCATTATCATTATAGTCCCGGTTGGTGAGGCTGAGGATGGGCTTCTCGAGCTTGAGCGCCATATTAACGACGGCCTTTCGCATGAGGGCCGGGGTCCAGGCGGTATCGCCGGTCAGCCAGGGGGATTTGAAGCGGGTAAGCTCGGAGGCCGCTACTTCGTCGAGGTAGAAAGTGCAGTCATTGTGCTGCTGAAGCAGGGAGGCGGGGATCTGTTCGGTGACATTGCCTTCGACTGCTTTCTGGACGACGGGGGCTTTGAGCTGGCCCCAGGCCATCAGAATGATGCGGCGCGCTTTCAGGATCGTGCTGATACCCATGGTGATGGCGAGGCGTGGTACCTGGGAGATATTCTGGAAATCCTGGGAGTTGGTGATCCGGGTGGAATTGGCCAGGGGCATCAGGCGGGTGCGGGAATAGATGCTGGATCCCGGCTCATTGAAGCCGATGTGGCCGTTGTTGCCGATGCCGAGGATCTGGAGGTCGATGCCGCCCGCTTTTGCAATGCGCTCTTCGTATTCGATGCAGTGTTGCTTGATATCCTCCTTTTTCCACTGGCCGTTGGGAATATGGCAGTTGGCGGGGTTGATATCGACTTTGCCGAAGAGATGTTCCTTCATGAAGCGGTTGTAGCTTTGGAGGGCATCGTTGTCAATGGGGTAGTATTCATCGAGGTTGAAGGTGATGACGTTCTTAAAGCTAAGACCTTCGTCTTTGTGGAGCCGGACGAGCTCTGTGTAGAGTAATTTGGGTGAGGAGCCGGTGGCCAGGCCCAGAACGGTCTTCTCGCCTTTGGCATCTTTCTCGCGGATCAACCGGGCGATCTCCCGCGCAATGGAGGCCGAGCCCTCATTCAGCGAGCTAAAAATCTTTACCGGGATCTTTTCGAATGAGTCTACCATGCTCATA
The DNA here is from genome assembly GCA_035508835.1 of Puia sp. GTDB lineage: Bacteria > Bacteroidota > Bacteroidia > Chitinophagales > Chitinophagaceae > Puia. The sequence continues at coordinate 7,221 of DATJMG010000275.1, read as the reverse complement.
AGTCAATTTTTTGGGGGTTGTGATAAAACCGTGGCTATGTCGTGCGCTTGCGATAAAAATCGTGGCGAAAATACAACGGCAGGTGCCAAAACGAAAAAAAATGTAACCGGCGGGGCGGGAAAATATGAGGAGGCAGGAAAATATGCGGGGAGCGAGAAAATCTATTGGGAAAGGAGAAAAAAATAGATGAATGCGCCGGCAAGGAGAGTTTTGAGGGATCTGATCGCCTGGTAGAGCAGGTTGCGGGCCACCTGGTAATTGATATTCATGACCTCGCTGATCTCTTCGTAGCTGAGGTTCTGGAAGTATTTGAGGTATACGATCTCCTTTTGCCGGTTGGAAAGCCGGTCGAGGGCGTTGAGTACCTTTTTGCTGTTCTCCGCATCGCGTTCGCCGGCGATGAGCCGGTCCTCGTGGCTCCATTCGAAGCTGCCCTGGCTGTCGCCGATAGGGAGGAGGCTGCGGCGCCGGCGGTAGGTTTTCAATATCTTGTACTTCAATGACTTGAGGAGATAGGCACGGACGGATGTCACCGGAATGCGGGATTTGGACTGCCAGAGCTCGACGAAGAGTTCCTGGATGGAATCTTCCAGCTGGCCGGGGTTGTCGATAAATTTGCCGCCATAGCGGTACAGGCCTTCATAGTGGCGGCGGAAAAGGGTTGCAAAGGCGTCCCGATCGCCGTTGCGGAAGGCTTCCCATAGCAGTATGTCCTCTTTAGCATGGTCCAATGGTAGTCGTGATAGCTTAAGGTGGCGGAATGAAATAAAAAGGATAAAAAAAACAATAGAAAAGTAAATTACAAAATTATCTTTACGGATACATCTAAGTAATTGTAAGTAATACACAGAGGGTAACATGTCAAAAGACTATCTTGAGCCTGAGGAGCTGCTGACGGACGAATCATTTTTGTCCTGGTATCTGGGGCCTGACCGGGAATCGGGCGGCTTCTGGGCGGAGTGGGCGTCGGGGAGTGCGGACAGGAAAGTCTTGTTGGACAAGGCGGTGGCGTTGCTGGAGATGACGAGGTTGCGGGAGAAGGCGGTGATGGAGGAAAGGGTGGAGCGGGCGACGGCGGCGCTGATGGAGCGGATTGGCGGGGTGGGGGAGCGGATGGGCGAAGTGAGGGAACGGATTGGCGGGGTGGGGGAGCCCGGAGTAAGACTTTTGAGGAGGCGGATGTGGATAGCGGCGGCTTGTGTGCTGGTCGTGGTGACGGGTGGAATAACGGTGGTGCGGATGTCGGGGCGGCAGCAGCTGGCGACGGCTTATGGCGAAGTTACGATGCGGGCGCTTCCGGATGGTTCGGAGGTGACGATGAATGCCAACAGCAGGCTGAGGCTATCTTCGCACTGGCAGGATGGAGCGGACAGGGAGGTTTGGTTGGATGGGGAGGCTTTTTTTCATGTTCGGAAGCTGCCGGAGAAGAGCCGGTTTATCGTGCATACGGAACGGTTCGACGTCATCGTTACCGGAACGCAGTTCAATGTGGTCAACCGGGGCGGGAAGGACAATGTGCTGTTGCGGGAGGGGAGTGTGATCGTCCACCCGACGGCGAGTGGTAATCCGGCGAGCGGGAATCCGGTGAGCGGGAATCCGGTGAGCGGCGATCTGGCGAGCGGCGATCTGGCGTTGGTGCCGGGCGATTTCGTGCAATGGGATGGCAAAGGATTGGAGAAGATCGGGATAAAAAGTGACAGTCTGCTCGCGTGGAAAGAGCATCAACTCGTATTTGACAGGACGCCGCTGAAGGATGTGGTAGGGATCATAAAAGATCAATACGGCGTTCAGATCGAGCTCGAGGATCAGTCGATTGCCGACAGTACCATCACCGGTATCATGCGTAATGACAATCTCGATGTATTCCTGCAGGCGCTGGAAACCACGTCAGATTACGAGGTGATCCGTCATGACGGGAAGATCGCGATAAAGGCTTCGGTTCATTAGGTTTTGACCAAAACGCTGCATACATGAAAAAATCGGATGGCTACGGCTGGCTGAGATTTTTTCTCTGTGCGCTATTAACAGGGCTGAGCCATCAGCCCCTATACTCTCAGCAGGCGCATCCGGCCGCTCCTACTCCGGGCGGCGGTCAGGCGGTTGTGCGTCCGGGCGATTCCATGGCCAGGGTCGCCGCGAACTCGGGGCGTATAGCTGCTAGTCCCGCCGGGCGCAGGCCGCTGATGGAGGTGCTCATCGAGCTCAATCGGACGAAGGGCGTTTACTTTCTCTTTTCCCAGCAACAGATCGGTCAGATGCCGGTGGATATGCCGGCGATCCAGGCGACGGTCAGCGTCGAAAAGATCCTGTCGCAGGTCCTGCGCAATACGGGGCTGATCTTCAAAAAGGTGGACGAGCGGACCTTTGTGATCCTGAACCGGCGAAAAAATGTCAAGGTTGCCGATACGAGCGTGGTGCAGGGTTCTGCTTATCCAACGGATGAACCCGCTGATGAGGCGGCGGTCGATTCCCGGCCCGATCTAATCAGCGGCAGGGTAACGGATCGGGAAGGTAAGGTTTTACAAGGGGTCAGCGTTACCGTAAAAAGCAGCCGAAAGGGGACCACCACCGATCTGGAGGGGGTGTACAACCTTGAAGCGAACAATGATGATATGCTGGTCTTCTCCTATGTAGGGTATTGCAACCGGGAGGTCCCGGCGAGGCTGGCGGCGCGCTCCTGTGTGGTCCTGGACCCTTCGGACCTGCCGCTGACTGCGGTGCTGGTCACGGCGCTGGGGATCGGAAAGCAGCAAAAATCGCTGGGTTATTCGGCCGATCAGCTGGATGGTGCGGCATTCCAGCAGTCGCGTGCCGTGAATTTCGGCAATGCGCTGGCAGGGCTTGTAGCGGGGGTGAATGTGGTGGACAATGCTACGGGGCCGTATGGGAGCAGCCGGGTATTGATCCGGGGCAATGCTTCGCTGAGCGGGAATAACCAGCCGTTATATGTTGTAGACGGGGTGCCTTATGACAATACCAACCAAGGTGCGCCGGGGCAGTGGGGCGGCCCGGATCTGGGCGACGGGCTTTCCAATATCAACCCGGACGATATCGAATCCGTTGTCGTGCTCAAAGGGGTGGCCGCTTCGGCGCTGTATGGTTATCGCGGGGGGAACGGGGCGATCCTGATCACGACAAAATCCGGATCAAAAACGCATGGGTTGGGTGTGCAGGTGAACAATAACTTCACGGTGAGCCGGGTGGATGACGAACGGGATTATCAATACCAGTATGGACAGGGCGTACTGGGCGTCAAACCGGACAATCCGGCGGCTGCGCAGGCCGCTTCGGATTACAGTTGGGGGGCGAAGCTGGATGGTTCGACGGCGGTCAGCTATCTGGGCGACAATTATTCCTATCGCGCCGCGCCGCGAAACTTCGGGAAATTCTTTCGGACCGGAGTCACGGACCAGAGCTCTGTGGCGCTGACGGGCGCCAACAACAAGGGGCATTTCCGGCTGGGCCTTTCCGATCTTTACCTGAATACGATCGTCCCCAATTCTTCGATGACCCAGCAGGGCCTCAACTTCAATTCCGCTTTTACGATCACGCCCCGGCTGCAGATGGACCTCAAGGCCGACTATGTGTTCGAGCAGGTGAACAACCGGGCTTCGATCTCGGACGATCCCGGAAATGTCGTGGCGCCCCCCCTTTATCTCGCCAATAGCTTCGATATCCGCTGGATGAAGTCGCATACCGTGCTCCCGGACGGTACCGAATGGCTTCCGGGCAACACGGACCCTTACTTCGAGAACCCGTACTATATCGCCTACGACTATCAGAATACGACCTCCCGCAACCGGCTAACGGGAGGGCTCACCCTAAAATACCAGCTGCTCGACTGGCTATTCGTGCAGGGGCAGGTAGCGGACGATGCGTATCTCCTGGATGTGACGCAGATCGTTCCTTCCGGTGTGGAGTATACGCGGTCGGATGGCGTACATGGCGGGAACCTGACCCAGTATGAGGTCAATTTCCACGAGCTCAACAGCAGCTTCATGATCGGCGTGAAGAAGCCGCTCGGGGAGAAATGGAATTTCAGTCTCGAGGCCGGCGGAAACCAGGAAAACAATGTCAATAATGTGAGCGGCATAGGGGCGGTCCCCGGCTCCGACAACCGGGCCGCGGGTCCCTTCCTGATCGCCGGTGACTACAGTCAAAACGATATCACCACCAAACCTTATTCGGCGATCGACAAAAAATACCGGGTGAACTCGCTTTTCAGCAGCGCCGATCTGTCCTACCGGAATTTCCTTTTCCTGAGCGCCACGGCGCGGAATGACTGGTTCTCGACACTAAACATCCATACGGATCATTTCCTGTATCCGTCGTTTTCCGGGAGCTTTGTATTTTCTGATCTTTTTGGGCTTCCTTCCTGGGTGAGCCTGGCCAAACTCCGGGCTTCGTATGCCGGGTCCTCGAACGGGACGTCGCCCTATCAGAATGTCCTCACTTACGGCATCCAGAGCTATACGGTCAGCGGGCAGCAACTGGGTTATGTGGCATCGGGCGGCGTCGTACCGGATGCCTATCTCAGGCCGGTGAGCATCGAGGAGAAGGAGATGGGGCTCGTGGTCGAGCTTTTGCAGCAGCGGTTAGGGCTGGACGTGACCGGCTATGACAAACGAACGACAAACGATATTGTGGATGTCACGGTCAGTCCCACTTCAGGTTATGATCAGCAGGTGGAGAATATTGGAAGGGTCAGCAACAAGGGGATCGAGCTGGGGCTCACGGCTGTCCCGATGCTGGCGGCCGATTTCAAGTGGAACGTCAGTTTCAACCTGGCCATCAACGATAACAAGGTCCTGTATCTGGGCGGGATGCCGTCTATTGTTATCGGCGGCGCGTATCCGCGGTGGGGGAGTGAGGTCAGCATCAGTAATGTGGTTGGGATGCCCTACGGGCAGATCATGGGTTTTGATTACAAGCGGGACGGTCGCGGCAATATCATTTATAGCGATGGGGTGAGTAATCCTGCCCCGGCCGGGGAGCCCGAGCAGACGGGGGTGGTACCGCTGGGGTCTACGGTGTACAGGCAAACCGGCGGGATCAGCAATGAATTTCATTATAAGGGATGGTCGCTGGGTTTCCTGGTCGACTTTAAGTATGGGGCGAAGATCTATTCGGGGACGAATCTGCTGCTTTATTATTACGGGCTTTCGAAGGTGACGTTGCAGGGCCGGGAGGGCGGCTACCTGGGGAAGGGGGTGATGGAGAACGGGCATCCGAATAGTATATATGTTCCGGCGGAGCAATACTTCCAGGATATTTCCGCCGGCGGGACGGATCATATTGCGCGGGAGTTTGTGTATGATGCCAGTTTTATCAAGTGGAGGTCGGTGTCGGTGAGCTATACGGTGCCGGAGCGGTCCCTGCAAAAACGTTTTATCAAGGAGTTGACGGTTTCGCTGGTGGGCCGGAATCTGGCGGTGTTGATGAAGCATACGCCGAACATCGATCCTGAATCGAGTGTGAACAATACGAATGGGCAGGGGTTGGAGCTTTCGGGGTATCCGGCGGTGAGGATGATGGGGATGAATGTGGGGATGAAGTTTTGAGGGGTGCGGGGAGCGAGCGGTTTGGCGGGGGGGGGGTGGCGTTGGGGCGTGTGAGGGGACCTGAAAAAAAATTCTTAGCAGCGGGCATTACAGCGCCGGGAATTGCGGCACTTGTTTAGAAAAACGCTGCAAAATGAGAAAATCAGGTCTTTACCGGCGTGTGCTTGGCGTCTTGCTGGGCATGCAGGTATTCTGTTACTTCCCGGCTTATTCGGGAGGAGCTTTCGCAAATCCCCGCGGAGCTTTCGCAAATCCCCGCGGTCCTGCCGGGGGATCGGCCGGACGGCCCGGCGAATGGATGCCGTTATCGCCAACGGCGCAGGTCACGGGGACTATCGTTGACAATAATGGCAATCCCATCCCCGGGGTCAGCGTGCAGGTGAAGGGCACCAGGCGGGGCGTGACGACGGATGCGGCCGGAAGGTTCAGCATCGAAGCCGCCAGGGGCGAAACGCTTATTTTTAGTATTGTCGGTTATCAATCCAAAGAAGTAAAAGTGGGTGAGGAGATGAACTTGAATGTTTCGCTGGCGCCGTTCAGCGCGCAGATGACGGAGGTGGTAGTCACCGCCCTCGGGATCAAGAAGCAGGCACGGGCGCTGGGGTATTCCACGACGGAAGTAGCGGGGTCGGAGATCTCCGGATCGCGTGAAGTAAATATCGGCAACGCGCTGACGGGCCAGGTGGCCGGGGTAAGCGTGGCGGGTGATGCGACGGGCCCTTACGGCAGCAGCCGGGTGACGATCCGCGGGAATGCTTCGCTCAGCGGGAATAACCAGCCGTTGTATGTGATCGACGGCGTACCCTTCGACAATACGAACCAGGGTTCGGCCGGCCAATGGGGCGGCGCTGACCTGGGTGACGGGCTATCGAACATCAATCCGGATGATATCGAGAGCATCCAGGTTTTGAAGGGGGTAGCGGCGTCAGCGCTCTATGGATATCGCGGCGGCAACGGTGCGATCCTGATCACGACGAAATCGGGTGCAAGGGGTAAAGGCATCGGAGTGGAGGTCAACAACAATGCGACGGTCAACAAGGTGTACGATTACCGGGACTATCAGTATACCTACGGTCAGGGACTGCTGGGGGTGAAACCTACGACCGAGGCTGCTGCGCAGGCCGCTCCTTATTATTCCTGGGGTGCGGCGCTGGATGGGAGCCAGGCCGTGAACTATGTCGGTCAGAATTACGCTTACAGTCCTTTCAAGAAGACTTTCGAGGACTTCTACAAGACGGGCACTACCAATCAGGCTTCCGTCGCGCTGACGGGGAGTAATGACAAGGGGCATTTCAGATTGGGTTTGTCCGATCTGGCGCTCAATACCGTTGTCCCCAATTCGAATATGAAGCAGCAGATCGTGAATTTTAACTCCACTTATAATATTACCAAGCGCCTGCAGATGACGTTAACGGCAAACTATCTGTTCGAGAACGTCAAGAACCGGGCTTCTTATTCAGATGCGCCGGGTAATCTGATCGCCAGCACACTGTACCTTGCAAATAGTTTTGACATCCGGTGGATGAAGACACGAACGATCAATCCCGATGGGACGGAATGGCTGCCGGGCACGGACCCCTATTTCGAAAACCCCTATTATATCGCCTACGATTACGAGAATACGACATCGAGGAACCGCCTCACGGGAGCGTTGACCTTA
>DATJMG010000274.1:0-28137 GCA_035508835.1 Puia sp. | reverse complement strand
GGATCATTGCTCGACGCCCTGCGGGTATCGGCATATTCGTTGACATACATCGTTCTGAATTTATAACACCAGAAGGTCTTGCCGAGAAAACCCACCCTTTTCTGACGAAAAAACACGGGGCCTTTGGAATCGAGTTTGATCAGCAGAACAATGATCGGGAATAACCAGGGGAAGACAAGAAGGAGGACGAAGGCGGACGTAAGCACGTCCATTAAGCGTTTGTATACCAAATAATTATATCTATCACTCCAATATTCACGGATAAATTTCCAGTTTCCTTTTTCCCAGGTGTCCGGATAATAAACGGCCGATTCAACAATTGAGCTCTGCATGTTACGAAGGATTGGTTTTAATAGATCCGATCATCTTCTTCTCCGTTAGCAATAACGGTGCCATTGGAGAAACGGTTTATCATCTATGGTCCGATATAGTTCAGGGCAAGCCTTTAATAGCAACAGATCAGACTGATCATCCGGCCTTTGACAAGGCCCCCGGCGAAAACGTTGCACGGGTGGTAGGATTGTTAAAAGCAACCGAAAGGAGGGGACGGTATAAGTTAAATATTAGTTAAGCACGTTGGAAGGCTCGATCCAGTCTTTAGGGATACCGACCTCGGAAAGATCTTCAATGACGATCAACTTGCTGAATAGATGAGAGATGGTTTGGATGGCAGTGCGATGAACGATACGCAGATCCAGCCAGAAGTTGGCATTGCGTACATAGAACGCATCCCACTGATATCGCCGGAAGATCTTTTCGAAGCTTTGTGCCGGTCCGCGATAGCCTTTTACCTGCGCAAGCCCGGTGATCCCGGGTTTCATCAGATTGCGAAATTTATACGAATCTACCGCATGCGAAAAGTCCGCACAATCTTTATACATGTGCGGTCTCGGCCCCACGATACTCATATGACCGGCCAGAACATTGATAAATTGCGGGAGTTCATCGAGGTTGGAATGACGAAGGAACCTGCCCATGCGGGTGATCCGGGGATCATTCTCTGTGGCCTGTTTGTTGTTGGCCTCGGAATTGATATTCATGGTCCTGAACTTCAGGCAGGAGAAGGAACGCCCGAGAAACCCTACCCGCTTTTGGACAAAAAAGACGGGGCCGCGGGAATCCAGCTTGATCAACAACCATAAGATGGGAAATAACCAGCTGAATATGAACATAATAGCCAAGAGTGAGATGACGATGTCGAACACTCTTTTAGCGTAAAGATAAGATCGCCGCCCGTCAATGTAATTTCTTAAATTTACGATTTCGCTACTGATCTTCTTCCGTTCTTCTGTCAATACTTTTCCCTTAATGTTGGTTTCTAGCATAAGGTGGTTGGTTAGTTTAGGTACCTGATCAATACCCTTCCTTTCCCGGGCATTGGAGGATACATTCAGTTAATGGTTTAATCTACGTCTCGGTTTTTAAATATATAAAAAAAATCTTGAATTTATTATACAGCTGCAAAAATCACTATAACAGATATTTAATTATGTTATTGCGCTGTCTGAACGATATTATTTTCTTTACCACAGCCACCTTTCAGGCTGTTTGGCAAATCGGGACGGAGGCGGCAATCGAATGACCCTGAAAGGCAAATGGATTGACTCCCAGGAAAATAATAAATTTTGGGCAAAGATGATAAAATAAATGATCCAAAAAGCATTTCAATCACGAAACATTTAGATTTGCAAAATTTTTAACGGGATGAAGATCGGGATCTTAGGAACGAGAGGAATTCCTAATGCCTACGGAGGATTTGAGCAGTTTGCCCAATATTTGGCGCTTGGTCTCGTCCGGCGCGGGCATGAGGTCAGCGTCTACAATTCCAGTGATCATCCCCATCAGGGATCGGAATGGGAAGGCGTTCGGATCATCCATTGCCGGGATTGGGAAAGGAAGATCGGCACAGCCGGCCAATTCCTCTATGACCTCAATTGCTTTCGGGATGCGTCCCGCCGGAACTATGACATCCTTTTGCAACTCGGGTATACCAGTAGTTCTGTTTGGCACCGGTTTTGGCCGAAAGACCCCATAAATGTGGTGAACATGGATGGATTGGAATGGAAACGAAGTAAATACAACAGGCTGACCCGGCGCTTCCTGAAACACGCCGAACGCTGGGCGGCCGAATTCGGGGACAGGCTGGTTGCAGATTCGATCGGAATAAAGGACTATCTCCTCGAACAATACGACAAGACGGCCGTCTTTATCCCCTATGGAGCCGACATCCCGGACAGATTCGAAGAAGACATGCCGCAACGCATGGGTCTTGCTGCGGGGAGCTATATGCTGGTTATTGCCAGGATGGAGCCGGAGAACAATATTGAGCTGATCTTGCAGGGTTGGATGGCCTCGGATAAGGAGCGGCCGCTGGTCCTTGTCGGAAACACGGGGAATCGCTTCGGGCGCTACCTGATCGAAAAGTACCGGCATGACAATCTCCGGTTCACAGGGGCGATATACGACCTGCCGACCCTGAATGCCCTGAGACATTACGCTTACCTTTATTTTCACGGTCATTCGGTGGGCGGTACCAATCCTTCCCTGCTGGAGGCGATGGCTTGCAGCTGTGCCATCGCAGCCCATGATAATGTCTTTAACAGATCGGTGCTTGGGCGGGACGCTTTTTATTTCTCCTCGGCAAGGGAGGTTACTTCGATCATCCAAACGGGCCCGGAGGGCGCCGGGATCGCCGGGTTCCGGGAGCGTAACCTGGAAAAGATCGCTCTATCCTATTGCTGGGAAACGATCATCGACGACTACGAGAAATTATTCACTCCGAAGAAATTAAGCAACTCGCTGTAAATTTGAACATGACCACGCCTCAGGTTTCCGTCATCACCGTCGTTTATAACGGAGAACGATATTTGGAACAAGCCATCAGAAGCGTACTGGACCAATCATACGATGACATAGAATATATTATTATTGACGGCGGGTCAACCGATGGTTCCGTGCAGATCATCCGGAAATACGAGGATCGCATCGCCTGCTGGATCAGCGAAAAGGATAATGGTATCAGTGATGCGTTCAACAAGGGGCTCGCACGCTGCAATGGAGAGGTTATCGGCATCCTGAACGCAGATGACTGGTATGAGCCGGACACAGTGGCTCTTGCAATGAAGCACCTGAAGGATGCAGATATTGCATTCGGCGATATCCGGCTTTGGCGGGATGAAAGGGTGGATTCGATCGTCAGGGGAAATTTTACCCGGCTGGAAAAAGAAATGACCCTTAATCATCCCACCGTCTTCATCCGAAAGCAGTGCTATGACCTTTATGGCGGTTTCGATCTTCAATTCCGCTGCGCAATGGATTATGATCTTCTGCTGCGGATGAAAGTGAACCGATGCCGCTTTATCTATATCCCGCAGGTGTTAGCCAACATGCGCTGGGGCGGGATGAGCGACGAACATTGGCGTATCGGTTGCCGGGAGACCCTGCAGATCAAGAATAAATATCTGCCGGAGCGAAAATGGCGGAACGCGTTCTACTATGTCAGGCACATCGGAGCCGTGCGGGCAAACAAATTCTTCAACCGTTTTCACCTGGTTTCCGTCATCCGCTGGTACCGTCGGCTTTTCTCCCGGATGGAGAAGATACAATAGTCCGATAGGCGGCCGCCGTTTCGGCCGCAGCAGTCTCCCAGGTATAGTGCTGCGCGATCCTTTGGATCAGCCGCTCGCTACGCAGGGCTGAAGCGGCGCGGTCTACCGCCGACCGGATCGAATCAGCGGAGGCGGGATCGCAATACCAGGCATCGTCGCCGAAGTATTCCCGGGTATCTCCTTTATCGGTAATCACTATATTGCAGCCCATTGCGGCCGCCTCCAGCGAGCTTAGGCCTGTAGTCTCGAACCAGCTGGGCAATACATGGACCTTGGCCATAGCGTAATACCGGACGAGCTCTTCCTGGGCGATCGGTTCAACGAACCGGATGTTGGGTGCTGCGATCTTTCTGCATTCACTATAATATTCCGGCTGATTCGGGGCAGCCGACCCGATCAAAAAAAGCGTGTAGCCGGTATCGTTCAGCGCCCTGACCAGCTGGAGCTGATTCTTGATACCCTCTATCCTGCCGACGCACAATACCACATTCGACGCACGTCCTGAATCATCGGAAGGGAGGCTGAACAGCTTTTGATCGACGGCATTGGGGACAACCCGATACTTCTGTTGAATACCATAACGGGCCACCAGCCGCATGTACTCGCTGTGAGAATTGGGAAGCAGACAACGGGCATGACGGATGATATACCGGACCGACCGCCGGTGGCCCCAGACAAGATAGCGGCGGCTAATGACTTGTTCGCCGCTCGTAAGCCGTCTTGCCAGCACTTTGAGGAACTCGATCCCGTCCGCAGACAGCAGCCGGAAGAGCGGCCTTGCCATCCCTTTTCGGAAATTGGCGTCGAATTCGTAGTAGTCGACATAGATCGTCGATATTACATAGGGTTTATGCGAACGGAAAATGTGCCGGAGGATATCTGCCGGGCGGATGATATTGAAGAAATGGATCAGATCGTACGGCCGGTAATCGATCTCCTCATTGCTAAGCCGGATATCCACTTCGATGCCTGCGTTGCGGAGGCCTTCAGCTGTTTTGGTGATCTGTACCGTATCTCCGCCGGGGCCGCTAAAGAGAGTTGATCTGGATATAAAAAGAACTTTCATCGGGTGATTTTAGGAGCCGAAAACCGGGAGCGAAGGGGGCGCCGCCGCTGGAAGTTTTCTTTATTGAATTCCGGAAAAATTCCGGCGTGAAACGCCATAACCCAAATGACATACTCGGCAATATTTGTCAGGAAGCTGCCTGTGAACTGGTAGATGAACATGAACAGGAATAGCGAAAGCCGATAATAATTGCGCCAGACCCGGGTCCGGAAAAAGAAATAGATCTCGAGGAACATCCTGATAGCCACTCCGAGTAATCCGAAGGGCGCCAACGTATCCCCCACGGCATTGGGAATGGCCACCTGATCCGCCGTGGCGTGCGGGAGCGTATAATAGATACGGAAGATCGGCAGGCCCAATTCCCTGACCTGGCCAGGCCCGCAGCCGAAGAGAAGGCTTTTGAGGGCGGCGATATGCCAGCCGAGAAAAAATGAGTCATATGTCCGGCCGCGGAAGGAGGAATCGTTCCCCTCCAGGATGTTGTTCAGCCGGACAACCACCACGCTGTGGGGAAAAAGCAGGAACGCTCCGGCAACGGCCATGGTCGCCAGCATGCCGCCCAACAGCAGATAAAGCGTAACAGTCTTGCTGAAAAAGTAAGGATAGCCTATCAGCAGCGTGAACAGCAGCGCCAGGCCCAGGCCCAGAATACCGCCGAAGGAGAAGGCCATCAGGAACGGTACAGTAACCAACAAAAAGGTTACACCCGGATCCGGGATCCGCAGGATGATCATTTTCAAATAATAATAGAGGGCCAACGGCACCAATAACGTGGCATAATAGGAAGGCTCGTAGGTCAGAAGCCGCAGCCGCAGCGTGTGTACTCCCGGCGTGATCTGATTGGAATACCAGAGGAGGTCCCGCAATGAATGGACGGGGATGACCAGCACCGCGAAGATGACCATGACACCATTGAATATCAGAATATTCCGGAAGATTACGCGGAGTGAGGTGCAGGAATCCAGGAATTGATAGACCGCAAGCGCGAAAACAAATACCGAAAACAATAAAACCGAGGACCTGAAGTAGGGTAAGAGGCGGACCCCTATGATCAGGTGGGCGATCAGAAAAGGAATGAAAAAGAGGAAAAAGACGTAAATATTCCGGAACGAGGGGAACCGGTACAGCCAAAGCAGGAAAAACGGCGTCAGGAGGGTCGTATAGAGCAGGCCCAGCGGCAACAGGAGGCCATTAAAGAAAAAATACAGGAGCGCAACCGGCAAGTATTTATTGAACGATATTTTTCCACCTTCCATTCCCGGTTATTTTTGAAGTGATCGCTTTAGCAGTTCCCCGGCCGCCCCTCTTTTCAATTGGCGTTTGATCAGCCCCCGGTAAATGAACAGGTATGCCAACTGAACCGTAAGGTAGGCGGTGACGGCTCCCACGGTTCCCCAGCGCGGCACCAGCAAATAGCTCATCGCCAGACCGATAACGGAAGTGGGAAGGCCGACAAAAAGCGCCCAATGGGTCTTTTCAAAATAAATCATGTAGTTCGAAGTTAGCAATACCAGTCCATTAAGGATCTGCGCGATCAGCAAAAAAGGAAGGACCGGCAGAGCCGGGCTATATTTCGCGGCAATGATCTTCCACCTGATTGCCAGGTAAAGGCCAAGCATGAGCAAAGCGGCGAGGATCAGCAGCGCCGTGGTCAGCCGCGTCAGCATTCTCTTCGTCATGCGGATGTTGGTGCGGATGTCCTTCTCCCGGAGAAAGGTCGGCAGCCATGAGTTCTGAACCGCCAGGCAGACCATATAAAGGACATTGGCGATGGAAAATGCCAGATAATAATACGAAAGGTCCTTGGCATTCCCGTATTTTTCCAGAAAGTATTTATCGCTATAATTGCTCAGTAACCCCCAGATCGCTGAAAGCATATAAGGGAGGCCGAGACGGAGGGAAGACCAAATGATGCCCTTATCGATCCCTGGCTTCATCTCCCGGATATAGTACACGGAAAAAATAAGCAGGATCAGCATTTCGACGAGATAAGTATATTCCAGCCGGATATGGATCTTATTGCCGCGCAGAAAGTAGAGGCTTGCCACAACGATAACATTGACCAAAAGCAAGCGGAAAAGGTTGTACTGACGAAAACGGCCGATCTGTTCGCTGGTCACGAAATAGTTGGACAGCATCACGATATAGACCGATACGATGACCGCCAGCAGGAGCGACCACCGGAATCGAGAATACCCGATATCTGTCTTCACGAGCAGGTGAATCAACTTATAGTCGAAACCGCAGGCATAAATGATCAGCACAACCAGGGCGAGCATCAGGGTCAGCGCCAGGACAACATTGAACAGCACGGATTTGCGCCGTTCAGATTGGTGAGAATCTGAATAATATTTAGTCTGTGCCACATAAAGACCGAAGTTGAGGATGAGGGCGAAGGTGCTGATGATCGACAGCAAATAATTGTACCAGCCGTATTCATCCTGCGTCATCAGCCGGAGATATACCGGGAGGAGAATAATATTCGAAAGCCGGGCGAGAACATCCATGCTCAGGACTGTCAGCATCCTGCCCAGGGATGCGCTTTTTCGATACTTGCCGACGAATTCCCGGAGCAGGCTGATTTCTCTGATTTCCATGAGAGCTGGACTTAATTCAATAATCTGTTCCTCACTTCCATGAGCAGTGCGATCAGGAAACCGAACAGCAGAGCTCCCGGGCCAAGAATGAGCAGCAGGATCGGCAGCGATTTGGACCGCGTCGTATTGGCGATCTTGATATGATTCAAGGGTGCGACATCCACGTTATCCACCAATAACCGGCGCCTGGTATCCCTGATATCATCGAGGATACCGCCGGTTTCCGAATAGATCCTGGCCGGATCGATCGCGTCGCTGTATACCGTGGCGGAAATCTTGGAAGCGGCGAGGAATTTGTTATAGTTTACCTTCAAGGTATCCATTTCCGCGAGGTCGTGCTCGAGCTGCTCCAGACGCATCGAGTCGGAGGATTGCTGAACGGACAGGATCTTCCGCAGATAGGGAAGGTTATTCAGGTAATTGACGAAGGCATCCTCGATAATGTCCGAGCCTACGTCATTGTGAGAAATAGCTATAAATACCTGAAAAGGCTCACCCAGCCTGTTGCTGGTGTCCAGTTGCAGGTCTTCATCCAGCATGTTCCGCGATTCGATGGACAGGATGTTCTTGGCGACCGGCAGCGGTACATCCAGTTCTGCCGCGAGTTTGTCGGAAGACCGGGTCCTTGCCAGCTCGTCAAGTTGACCGATAATGCCGCCGTATACCCTCCTGGGGACGAGACTCGATGAAAGGACGATGGAAGCCTGATAATATTTTGTCTGCGCAACATAATAGTAGAACATAGCAACGAATACTCCCAGGAATGCGGCACCGATCAGCATGTATTTCCGCCGCCGGACAACAAAGGCGCAAAAGTTGAGGAATCGGAAAAAGCCGACCAGGAAAGACTTGGTCAGGTATTTGAGCGCAGAAAGGTTCATTTGATCTGCGGCATCCGTTTCCTTTGTATTTGCCATAAGCTATATGGGATTGATTGTTATGGAATTCACGGGCGTTCGGGCGCAAAACTAGCATCTTCCCGGAACAAAATCACAAAATCTTGGCTATGCCTCGAAAAAAACGAGTTCAGCAGCCGAGAAGGAATCGAAAAAAGCTCCGTCGCGGGCAGGAAAGAGTACGAGGTCATAGAAAGGGAACGTGATCCCGGATTCCCTGATATAATCGTGCAATGACCGGATGGTATTCTTTTCCCCGAGAGAAGTTATACAAAGCAGTTTGCCGAAATTATCGTAAAAGAGCGCCCCCTGATAACCTAGCCCGTCCAGGAATTCAAGGAAAGGAAGGCCCTCATCACCGTTCTTTTCAAAGAGAGCGCGATCATACTCGATGAAGAGGAGCGGCTGATGGGCCGTAATCGTCTTTGCCGCACCGCGAATGACCTTCAGGTCAAAACCATCGGTGTCCGACTTGATCACTCCGATCGGTTCCATCGGGAAATGTTTTGCCGCATAGGTATCTATACTGTCGAATTCACTCAGCTCGCCGCCCGCATCTTCAGTGAATTCAGAAGTCCCGAGATTGATCCGGTTGCGGACCTTCAAACTGGCCGGCTTATCCGAAAGCAGAACAGGATGCAAATAACACCGGTCGATCCCTTTTGCATTCTCTTGCAGGAGCTTGAAATAAAATGGATCTCCTTCAAAACAATGAATCCGGTTGTCTGTCGTCTGGCGAAGCATCAACAACGTATCGCCGATGTTGGCGCCCACATCGATGATCGAAAAACCATCTTTTCGAAACTGTTGATATTCACGGACCAGTCGCTGCAGATTGCTGTTATAGTAAGGGAAATGCGCCAGATTGTACCCTATGGAATGGGACTTGGGCATCAGCGCCTGTTTTCCGTAAAGCGGGCGCCGGACGATCTTCTTATTTGAGTAGAAATAAACTGTATAGCCTTTCGTCAGGTAGAGGCCGAAGCGCGCCAGCAGGCGTTTAAGCATTTCCTTCACTTGCGGTCGATTTGGTGATAAATGTACGGGAAAAGATGGCATCGATCCGGGCGATCAGTTTTTCCGGGGGGATCTTGCGTAACCCGTCAAGCGGGATCAATTCAAAGTCCACCGGCGTATGGTCACGAAGGATCATATCGAACTGGTCAGGGTAGACGGGATAGAACTCCGGCGCAATCTCCGGCGGATAGGGTGCGAACCGCCCGTAATGTAATCCGCTGAAAAGCGCGAAAACGGGGCATCCTACTGCTGCCGCCAGATGAACCGAGCCGGTGTCCACACTCACCAGGCAGGCAGCGTGGTGCAAAACGGACAGCAGCTGAGGAAGCGATGTGCGGGCGGTAAGGTCAAGCACAGGGCCCTGATAGGTGCGGATGAACCCGGCAGCGTCCGCTGCGTCACCCGCAGACCCGCAAACAACAACAGATAAGTTGTATTTCGCCGCCAGATGACCGGCCACCGCTGCGAAATTCGCGGCCGGCCACTTCTTTACGGGCACGCCGGACCCCGGAAAGATGACAACATAAGGCCGGGACAACCCAAAAGCCCTCACGTCGGCCTCCGGTTCTATCGAGATCGAAACAGGCCTCGGCGAAATTCCCAGCAACCGTTCGACGAAGCGGGCATTCCGGATGGCATCGAACAGGGTTTCTTCGCCGCCATTCTCGAGCCGCGTATAGGTATGTGCGGGCGTAAGCCATCGCTCGAGCCTGCCGGCCAGCCGGCTGTTATGACGCATGGCAATTCGGACCGGCGCCGGGGAAACCGCCATGATCACGTCATCCTTCCGCAATATCCTCGAATGGACGAGTGAAATGGCTGTCGAGACCCGGGTCCGGCGGATAGTCAGGAGGAAGCGGAACCGGTAACGCGGATCCCTTGCAAACCGCTTCTTGTCCAGCCAAATCACATCGTCAGCAACCCCTCTGTCGTACTGTTCGTAGATCTGGCGGAACACGCTGTTGCCAACGAAGGTGATCCGCTGGTTTTTGTAAGGACCTTCCTGGCGGAAAAGGGGCAGCAGCTTCCTTAGCAATACATAGTCGCCGATCTCATCGGTCTTGACAAGCAAAAGCCCATCGGTCCCCGCTTTGGCGGGAATACATCGCACCGCAAAATACACAAGCTGGTACAAGACCAATTTGAAGAAATCTTTCAAGCCCGACAGTTGAACGTTTTGGGGGGCAAAACTAGGCAAAAAATGGCGAATGGCAGGCATCCGGCGTATTACAAAAGATTGCTTATTTTGTGCATCACGTATGATGACAGCCGAACCGCGAACCTTCCTTCAGAGCAAATTCAATCTGACCGTTATTCTCCTGGTGATCTTCACAACCGTCTTTTCATGGATGAACCTCAACAGCTGGTCGATCATCCTGCTGGTTGGCTGCAGACTCTTTTTTGAAAATCCGCAGATCTCCATCCGGAAGGCATTTCGCAACGGGTTGTTCCTCTCCTATTTGATCTATGGACTGGTGGAGACTGCCGGTTTCCTGCACACCCATCATCCGGCCGGGCAAGCGGATATGGTCGCCAAGGACGCGACCTTGGTGGCAATTGCCTATGTCCTTTGCGCCGGCCGGTTCGCCAACCGGGAAGGCTTCCGGCAGCTGCTTACCGGTTACTATATCATCCTGGTCGGCGCTTCGGTGTATTGCCTCATTGCAGCGGTGCAAAATTATCTGAATACGGGAGACACCGCCGTTTTCTTTTATCATCCGCTGACCAGGCCGATCTCGCAAAATGCCGTCTTTTTTTCGGTGTACGTCGTCTTTGGACTGCTATTGGTGCTCTCGCCGGATGGCAATCCCGCTGCCCATCTTTCCTCCCCGCGGATCCGGGCAGGAGTGCGGATAGCGGTTGCCTTGTTCTTCACCGGCATGGTCGTCCTGCTTAATTCCAAACTGATGCTGGTGATCGCCTTGCTGATCCTTCTGAATGCCCTTTTTCGGAAATTCTCTTTTCGAAAGAACCGGCGGCCTTTGCTGGTCACCGGATCCATCCTCCTGACCGTCATATTGCTGTTGGGAATGACCGATAATCCGATAAGCAGCCGGTACCGGGACCTCGCGGCAGGAGATCTGCAGGTGGTGAGGCGCGCAACGTTCGATCGCGGCATGTATTTTAACCCCCTGCAGCTTCGGCTGCTGGAATGGCGCTTCGCCTTTGAGATCCTGAAGAGCCGGAATGCCTGGTGGTTCGGAGTGAGCCCGGGCGATAGCCAGGTCCTGCTGGATGAGAAATATGTGGCGACCAATATGTATATCGGAAACCCGGCCGATGGTCCTCACCGGAAGGTACGCGGTTTCATCGGCTATAATTTCCATAACCAATACCTCGAAACAACGGTCAGGGACGGAATAGCAGGGCTTCTATGCCTGCTGATCATCCTCGGGCTGCAGGTCCGGCTTGCTGTCAGGTCGGGGACGCCGCAAGCTCTTTTTGTCGTTTCTACGATCATCCTGCTGTTCATCCCGGAGGCGCCGCTAACGATGCAGCATGGGATATTCCTGTTCTGCTTCTTCCCGCCCCTGCTGCTCTATGGTCCTAAAAACGGGCAATAGCCGATACTTCCTTATTTTTTACGAAATTGTATCCGGAACATTCCGCGGCGGAAGAAAAAAGATGAGAACATTACTGAAATACCTGAAGCCCTATCGGGGCATGATCGCGCTGGCCTTGCTGCTGTCGGCGATCAACCAGTGCTTTTCCATGCTGGACCCTTATTTCTTCGGAACTTTGGGCCTTGACCACCTTGCCAATCATCCTTTTGCATATGGGTACTATGACCAGCACAAGATCTGGCATAAAACGGCTGACCGCGATCAGGCCCAATTCATATGGGATGTCATGAAATTTCTTGGCATCCTGATCGGGGTGGCTATGGTTTCCCGGATTGCCAAGGCTTTCCAGGATTACTTCGGCAACGTGATCGTTCAAAAGTTCGGGGCTACAATTTTCACCGACGGACTCCGGCATTCCATGGGCTTGCCGTTTGCGGATTTCGAAGACCAGCGAAGCGGCGAAACCCTGTCTACGCTGACCAAAGTGCGTACAGACACGGAGAAATTCATCATCTCGTTTATCAATATTCTGTTCGGAATACTTGTCGGCGTAATTTTCGTGTCGATCTATTCCTTTACACTTCATTGGTCGATCATGCCCATGTATGTCCTGGGTATGGTCCTCCTGTCCTTGCTGACCAGTCTCCTCAGCCGGAAGATCAAGCGCATCCAGAAGACCATCGTCACCGAGACAAACGCATTGGCCGGCAGCACTACCGAGAGCCTGCGAAATATCGAGCTGGTGAAAAGTCTCGGGCTCAAAGACCAGGAGGTGGAGCGGTTGAACAGGAATACGTTCAAGATCCTGGACCTGGAGCTTCGGAAAGTGAAAAGTATCCGCGCGCTCAGCTTTATCCAGGGAACCTTCGTCAACCTGCTTCGGCAATGTATCATGCTCTTATTGCTATGGCTGGTATTCAAAGGCAGGCTGACGCCCGGAGAGGTGACAACCATGCTTTTCTATTCCTTTTTTATTTTCGGGCCGCTGCAGGAGCTGGGAAATATCATCCTTTCCTATCGGGAGGCGGAAGCCTCCCTGAACAATTTCGACTCCCTGATGATGAAGACGCCGGAGTTGCCGCCCTCTCATCCTGTCCGGCTGGGCCCAATCCGGGATTTGGAATTCCGGGACGTTGTCTTCCAGCACCAGACGGCGCAGTACCGGGCAGTTGACAGGATAAGTTTCCACGTCCATACCGGCGAGAACATTGCATTTGTCGGGCCGTCGGGCAGCGGCAAGACGACGCTGATGAAGCTGATCGTGGGATTGTATCGCGCTCAGCAGGGCCATATCCTGTATAATGGCCTTGAGGAAGGCACGATCAACTTTGACGATCTCCGGCGGCAGATCGGCTTTGTCACCCAGGATACGCAGCTGTTTGCAGGCACTATCCGGGAAAACCTGTTGTTTGTCCATCCGGGAGCGAGCGAGGCGGATTTGCAGGAGGCCCTGCAAAAGGCTTCCTGTACGAACCTGCTTGCCCGGGCGGAAAAGGGGATAGATACCATGATCGGGGAAGGCGGGCTGAAGCTGTCCGGCGGCGAGAAGCAGCGGCTCTCGATCGCCCGTGCCCTGTTGCGCAAGCCCGCCTTGCTGATCTTCGATGAGGCTACCTCAGCGCTGGATTCCCTGACGGAGGAGGACATTACCCGGACGATAAGGGAGGTATCTTCACAGGGGGATCAGATCACGATCCTGATCGCGCACCGGCTTTCCACCATTATGCACGCCGACCGGATCTATGTGCTGGAAAAAGGCGAAGTGGAAGAGGTGGGGACCCATGCGGAGCTGCTGGCGTCGAAAGGCCTGTATTATGCCATGTGGCGGCAGCAGATCGGCGAGCGGAAGTATGCTGCGCCGGTGGCGGCTGTCGGGGTAAATTCTTAATAAGATATATTATTTATGAGCTGGTTATCTGAACTTTTCGGCGGTGGCGGCAGCATTCGGGAGGCCATGCAGCAAGGTGCGGTAGTGATCGACCTTCGAACGGCGTATGAGTATGACCAGGGGCACATCCCGAGATCGCTGAATATCCCGGCGGACCGGATCAAGGCCAATATCGACCGCATCCGCGACCTGCGAAAGCCGGTGATCCTTTGCTGCGGGCCCGGCGGCGGCTGCTGGGAGGCGAAGGATATCCTGCGGAGCGCCGGATTGACGGACGTGATCAATGGTGGTCAATGGCAGCGTTTGCTTAGAAAGATGCAGCACAGTTGATGCCTGCTGAAGAAAATTGGAAATCTCGATCCAAATCTGATCTTTGCAGGTATGAATGAAAAGATAAATGCGATCATCGCCGAATCCATTGCTGTGAAAACGAATGTCCTGCAAGATTCACGTCTTGTCGCCCTGGTTGGACGGATCGTCGACCTGATCGTCGGGCGGTTCCGGGCAGGCAAGCATCTCTATTTCTGCGGCAATGGCGGCAGCGCCGCGGATGCCCAGCACCTGGCGGCAGAATTTTCGGGCCGCTTCTACATCGACCGGGAGGCCCTGCCATCGGAGGCCCTCCATTGCAATACCTCCTACCTGACCGCCGTAGCCAACGACTACAGCTACGATCTCATCTATTCACGCCTGATCAACGGCATCGGGAAAAAAGACGATATCCTGGTGGGAATGTCGACCTCCGGAAATTCGATCAATATCGTCAAGGCCTTCGAGACGGCGCGGGCAAAAGGTATTACGACGATCGGCATGACGGGTCAGGACGGAGGCAAAATGGCGCCGCTCTGCGATCAATTGATTGCCATCCCGTCCCGCAACACGCCCCGTATCCAGGAGGCGCATATGCTTTTGGGGCATATCATTTGCCAACTCGTGGAAGAAAAGTACTTTAACGCATAGTCATGCCGGACATCAAAGAGGCGATCATCCTGGCGGGCGGCCTCGGGACCCGGCTGCGGCCGGCAGTACCCGATCTGCCCAAATGCCTGGCCCCTGTCGGCGGCAGGCCCTTTATCGGCTATGTCACCGATCATTTCCGCCGGGAGGGAATCGGGCGGTTCATCTTTGCGCTTGGCTATAAGAGCATGTATTTTGACGAATTCCTCCGGAACGAATTTCCCAATGGCGGCTATGACGTCAGCCTCGAAGAAGAGCCGCTGGGTACCGGCGGAGCTATCCGCCAGGCCTGCGAGCGGGTGGAAGGGACGACCGTCCTGATCCTGAACGGCGACACCTTTTTCCGGATCGGCGTGAAGACCCTGGCGGAATTTCACGCTGAACGACAGGCAGTATGCAGCCTTTGCCTCAAACCGATGCGGGATTTCGACCGCTTCGGCGTGGTCGAGCTCGCGACCGACGGCCGGGTGAGCCGGTTCCGGGAAAAACAATATTATTCCGCCGGATTGATAAACGGCGGCGTCTATGCGCTGGAAAAGGCGGCACTCCTCCAGGAAGAATGGCCAAAAGTTTTTTCCTTTGAAAAGGATTACCTGGAGGCGGGCCGCGAAAAGCGACTGTACGGCCAGATCCAGGACCGCTATTTTATCGACATCGGTATCCCGGAAGACTATCAACGGGCCATAAAGGAACTCAATGCAGGATCATGATATACAGAAGCAAGGCGCCATTGCGGATCGGACTCGCCGGCGGCGGCACGGATGTATCCCCCTATAGCGACCTGTATGGCGGAGCAATCCTGAATGCTACGCTGTCGCTCTATGCACATGCAACCATCGAGCCGCTCGAAGATGACCGGATCATCCTGCAAGGGATCGACCGCCAGGAAGCGCTGCAATTCGGGGATGGAGGCAGGATGGAGGCATTGCCGGTCGATGGAAAGCTCGATCTGCTGAAGGGGGTCTACAACCGGATCCGCCGCGATTATGGCTGGACCGGAAAAGGGTTCCGGCTTTCCACGTTCGTCGATGCACCCGCAGGCTCCGGGCTGGGCACTTCTTCCACGCTGGTGGTGGCGATCATCGGCGCCTTTTCGGAAATGCTGCGGCTGCCGCTGGGAGAATACGACATGGCGCATCTCGCCTACGATATCGAGCGAAAGGACCTCGGGATGGCAGGCGGAAAACAAGACCAGTATGCAGCCACCTTCGGCGGTGTCAACTACATGGAATTTTATAAGGAAGACCGCGTGATCGTCAACCCGCTTCGCGTAAAGCAACAACACCTTTTCGAGCTGGAGAACAACCTCCTGCTCTATTATACCGCCACCAGCCGTGAATCGGCGCGGATCATCGAAGTGCAAAGCCGCAATGTGATCAACAGGCAGGAAAAGTCGATCGAAGCGATGCACCAGCTGAAAAATCAGGCCCAGCTGATGAAAGAAGCCTTATTGAAAGGCCGGATCCATGAGATCGGGGAGATCCTCGATTTCGGGTTCCGGCAAAAGCAGCAGATGGCCGAAGGGATCACCAATGCATATATCGATAATATCTACGAGCAGGCCAAAAAGGCGGGAGCGACGGGCGGGAAGATCTCCGGCGCAGGCGGCGGAGGCTTTATGACCTTCTATTGCCCCGGGATATCCAAGTACCGGGTTATGGACGTGCTGGGCGGGCTGGGCGGACGTTGTCAGCCTTACAACTTTACCGGTCATGGGCTGACGACCTGGACGGTGTAAAAAAATTGGTTTAAGTTTGCGCATGCCCAAATTGGAAAAACCAAACTTTCTCTGGAGCCTTTTTACGATGAGATGTCCGCGTTGCCGCCAGGGAGCGATGTTCTCCCAACCCAATCCCTGGAAATTGAAGGAGATCACCCGGATGCCGCACAAATGCCCCGAATGCGGGCAGCCATTCGAGCTCGAGGTCGGTTTCTGGTATGGCACGGGCTATGTCAGCTATGGTTTGTCCTTTGCCATATCGGTTGCCACTTTTATCGCATGGTGGGTGCTGATCGGCATGTCCACGCAGGATAATCGGATCTTCTGGTGGCTGGGAATCAATGCGGGCCTGCTCATTATCCTCCAGCCATGGCTGATGCGGTTCAGCAGGGTGGTGTGGCTGTATTTCTTCGTCCCTTACGATCCCAACTATAAAGAAACGAGCGTAAAGAAATTCGACTACGAGACCGAAACCTATTTTCTGCCAAAAGAAGGGGAGGACGACAACACACAAAAAAAGCCGTCCTGAAAGATCGGACGGCCTCCATCAGCCTATTGGTTGATTGGGTTAGTATCCTTTTATAACGTAAGAATGGTAATATTATTACTATTTTTTTAATACTACGGTGAAAACCGAGCCTTCCCCCACCGCACTTTCGCACGAGATCTGGCCGTTGAGCTCCTCACAGATACGTTTGACGATGGCAAGACCAAGTCCGGTAGTGGCTTCGCCATTGGTAGGTTTGGAAGAGATCTTGCTGTACTTGGAAAAGAGATGGGGCAGTTCATCGGGTTGGATGCCTACCCCTTCATCCCGCACTTTGATACTGATCGCGTCCCTGTCATCGCTGACGCTCATCCATACATTCCTGCCGGTCCCGGTATATTTGATGGCATTGGACAACAGGTTATCCAGCATTCGCCCCAGCAGCTGAGGGTCGCTGAGAAAATAGATGGACCGGTTGGGACATTCCAGGTGCAGCCGGATATTCTTGCTGGCGGCGACCGGCATAAAATTGTCGATGCGGGATTCGGCAAAAATGCGCAGATCCATATTCTCCAGCCTGACCTTATGTTGATTGGTCTGCGCCTTTTCCACATCCAGGATATGACGGATCAGTGTTTCACCATAATGCGTAGCCTGCCCGATCCGCTCCAATGCCTTTCGCTGGCTGGCCGTGAGGTTGTCCTGCTCGTTGACCAGCAATTGCTGCCACATGCCGATACTGGCGAAAGGAGTGCTGAGGTCGTGCGAAACGATGCTGATCAGGGAGTTCTTTTCGTAATTCAGCTCGGACAGCCGCTCATTCTGGCGGATGATCCGGTCGTTGGTCGCCTGGAGCTGCCGGTTAGCCCTTCGTTTGAAGATAAACAACACGGCGGCGGCCACAGCAATCAGGAGAAGGCTTATCACGACGATCAGCATGATCCGGAAATGGAATTTCTGCTGGTTGATCTCCGACTCGAGCAGCAGCTTTTCGTTCTCTCTTTCCCGTGCCTGGAATTTCTCCTGCAGCTCGGCAATGGCCTTATATGTTTCCCCATTGACCAGGGCGGTGTCCAGGCTGTACCACCGGCGCTGGTACTCCCAGGCTTTTTTGTAGTCCCCCCGATGCTGGTATAGCTGCGCGAGGACCTGGTAACTGTCGCTTTCTTTACTTTTGGAGCCCAGTTGTTGCGCAAGCTGTAAAGCCTGATCCGCATATTTACCGGCCGAGTCATATACCCCCGCTTCCGAATAGGAATCGGCCATATTAAGCACGTCGAGCCAGAGATCGGCCTGCCTGGAAGGAGAATGCCCGGCCAGGTCGTGATCGTAGTTGCCGCGGAAATAGGCGATAGACTGATCGTATTGTTTCAGATAATAGTAAGTATTACCAAGATTATTGTAAAGGTCGGTCAGGTCATCCGTTCCCTTTTCCTCGAGCGGCTTGCCGACCCGAAGGCCTTCATTGAGGAACAACAGGGCGCTGTCATACAGGCCGAGGCGATTGTAGATCGCTGCGAGATTAATAAAACAGTTCAGGAGGGAATGAGCGTCTCCCAGCTGCTGATTCAGCCGGATACACTCCTGGTAGATCTCTTTGGCTTTCGCGGGTTGTTTCATATCCTGGGTATAGACGGCTGCCAGATCGGCCAGGACTTCGGTCTGATGCTCGATATAGCCGGACCGGCGCGCAGCTTCGAGCGCCTGGAGATAATAATCGATAGCCTGCGGAAAATTGGCTTTGTTCTCGTAATAAAACCCGTAAAGCCGAAGGTACATGGCCCTGGCTTCCGGCCAGTGGTCCTTATCATAGCTGGTCCTGATAAAGCCGGCGTAGTAGCCGATAGAATCGGTCTCGGCTTCCGTCAGCTTCATCGTGTGGTAATAGACTTGACGGATGGCGATCGAGTCTGCCTGACCATAAAGGGACAAGGTGAGGGGCAAGAGCAGCAGCAGGAATAGGGGCTTCACAGATGGTCCTTCATTTCACCCAAGATACTCATCTTTCCCGAATTCAGCGTCTTTCCAGAATGCAGCGCCTTTCAGGTATTCAGCATCTTTCCGGAATTCAGCGTCTTTCCGGAATTCCGCCGGGGCATAGCCCGATGCCGGCGCTAATCCGTCAGGTTGTTACGCAACGCAAACTTGACGAGGCCTACGGTATTATTGACCCCCAATTTGGCGATCAGGTTCTTGCGATGTGTCTCTACCGTACTCACGCTGAGAAACAGCTTCTCCGCTATCTCGGCGTTACTGTATTCCTTGCAGATCAGCCGAAGCACTTCCAGTTCGCGCCGGGACAGGATCTCGTCTATCTGCCGATCTTCGATCGTAATGGTATTGCGAAAATCTTCGTCACGGTCGCCGATGTGGATGTCCTTGCTGAAGTAGCGGCCGCCGTCATAAACGGACCGGAGAGCGGTCAGCAGCTCATCCAGGGAAGCGTTCTTCAGGATATAGCCCTGAATATTATATTTTGCGAGTTTGTGTACATATCTCGTGCCCCTCAGGAGCGTCAGATAAACGATGCGAAGGTCCGGATAGGCGGATCTGATCTGCTGCACGATCTCTTCCTCCGGCATATCCGGCAAGTATACGTCCAGCAACAAAATATCCGTGTCAAGCCCCTTCTGTACACAACTCAGAAGCTCCTTGCCGGAAGTCGCCGTACCGGTAACTTCGATGCCTTCCTGCTTGCTCAGCAACAAGGCCAGGCCTTCTAAGTAGATTTCATGATCATCGGTAATAAAAACTCGAATCATTGTGTAAAAGTAGATTCCGTAAGTATTTCAACTACAAGGCAAGTTAAAACTATTTATGATATGACAGTCTAAAAAGGCCCCTTAAAAGGGGCCTTCTGAAAAAATGAGTCGGGCTTATTATTATTTAATTAAGGTTTTCGATAACCCCGGCAATGCCTTGCCCACCCCCGACACAGGCGGTTACGAGGCCGTATTTTTTGTTCAGGCGCTTCATATCATGGATCAGCTGAACGGTCAGCTTGCAGCCGGTACAACCGAGGGGGTGGCCCAGCGCGATAGCGCCGCCATTGATATTGACAATATCCGGATCGAGCTCCAGCCGGCGGATGACCGCCAAAGCCTGGGACGCAAAGGCTTCATTCAGCTCGACCAGGTCGATCTGACCCAGGTTCATTCCCGCCTGGCGCAATGCCCGCGGAACGGCTTCCACCGGTCCGATCCCCATGATCCGGGGATGAACGCCGGCGGCGGCACAGGCTACCAGCCGGGCAATCGGCTTTAACCCGAGCTCAGTGACCATCTTGTCGCCCATGACGACGACAAAAGCGGCGCCATCGCTGGTCTGAGAGGAATTGCCGGCCGTGATGCACCCTCCGGCCGCAAAAACAGGCTTCAGCTTCGCCAGCGCTTCGAGGGACGTATCTGCCCGCGGCCCTTCATCGGTATCGACGACATAGGTCTTCTTCTGGCGGCGTCCCTGCTCATCGACATATACTTCCTCCACCGGCAGCGGCAGGATGCCGGCTTTGAAAAACCCGCTCTTGATGGCCCGGATCGCCTTTTGGTGAGAGTTGTAAGAGAAAAGGTCCTGGTCTTCCCGGCTCACGTTAAACTCCTTCGCCACGGCTTCGGCGGTAAGTCCCATACTGAGATAATAGTCAGGATCATCGGCGGCGATAGAATAAGCGGGTACCGTTTTCCATCCGGCCGTCGGCACCATGCTCATACTTTCCGTTCCGCCGGCAATGATGCAATCGGCCATTCCGCTGCGGATCTTCGCAGTGGCCATGGCGATCGTTTCCAGCCCGCTTGCGCAGTACCGGTTGACCGTTACCCCCGGCGCATGGATGCCCACCGCCCGGGCCGCAATGATCCGGCCCACCTGGAGCCCCTGCTCGGCTTCAGGAACGGCATTCCCGACGATGACATCATCGACTTGACGCGGGTCGAGCCGGGGCACCGAGGCCAGCAAGCTCTTGATGACGGTGATCGCCATATCATCGGGGCGGTAAAAACGGAATTTACCGCGTTTGGACTTTCCGACAGCCGTGCGGTACCCGGCTACAATATATGCTTCCTGCATAGGATCATTTTTTAGTTGTTTATGCAACTTTAGTCCTTAAAGGTACGAAATTTTGATGGATGCGATATCTTCGCCTGATATGTATAAGTTATTGCGTTCGATCCTTTTCCTGTTTCCCGCAGAGGAGGTTCATCATTTTTCGATGCAGTGCTTGAAGGGGTTATGCGGCTGGGGTCCCACCCGCCGCCTGGTGGAATGGGCATGCCAACCGGAAACAGCGGCACCGGCGGTCCACCTCTTGGGCCTCCCGTTCCGTAACCCGGTAGGCCTGGGGGCAGGATTCGACAAGAATGCCCTTTATCTCCGGGAACTGGAGGCACTTGGTTTCGGTTTCGTGGAGATCGGCACCGTGACCCCGCAGCCCCAACCGGGCAATGAGAAACCAAGGCTATTCCGCCTGCCGCAGGATCAGGCATTGATCAACAGGATGGGATTCAATAACGATGGGGTGCAAGTGATCGCGGAACGACTACGCCGCTGGCGTGCCCGGCCTGCGACCCCATTGATCGTCGGCGGGAATATCGGGAAGAATAAGCTGACGCCGAATGAGGAGGCCTGGAAAGACTATGAGATCTGTTTCCGGGCCTTATACCCCTACGTTGACTATTTCGTCGTAAATGTCAGTTCCCCCAACACGCCGGGGTTGAGGGAATTGCAGGACAAAGATGCCCTGCGGCGGATACTCGTGAACCTTCAGCGGGTGAATGCAGAGCTTGCGGGCGGTCAGGCCGCGCGGCCCTTGCTGCTGAAAATAGCGCCGGACCTCGATCAGCAACAGTTGGATGACGTGATCTCGCTTGCTTTAGAGATCCGGCTGGACGGTATTGTCGCTACCAATACAACGATCGGCAGGGAAGGGCTGCTCACTCCTCCGCATCGGCTGGAAGCCGCAGGCGCGGGCGGTCTCAGCGGGGCGCCGTTACGGGAGCGATCTACAACGGTGGTGCGGTATCTGGCCGAAGGGTCCGGCGGCCGGCTGACGATCCTGGCTTCAGGCGGCATATTTACGGGCGCCGATGCCCTGGAAAAGATCGCCGCGGGCGCCTCGCTGGTGCAGGTTTGGACCGGGTTTATCTATGAAGGGCCATTCATCGTGAGAAGGATCTGCGAGCGCACGTTCAGGCCCTAAACCCTATCTTCGTCCATCCTAACTGACCGCGCATGCATGCATTATTCAGTTTAAATTCCCTTGCCAGCCTCGTCACGCTCATCGTTCTGGAGATCGTCCTGGGGATAGACAATGTCATCTTCGTTTCGATCCTGATTATCCGGCTGCCCCTGGCGCGACAGCGGGATGCCCGGCTTGTATGGGTGATCGCCGGGGTACTGATCCGGTCCGGTCTTCTCCTGTGCCTGGGCTCACTGGTAACCAACGGTAACCGGGAACTGCTGACGATTGCGGGACATGGCTTCAGCGCGCGAAATCTTGTCCTCCTGGCGGGCGGGATCTTTCTACTCTACAAAACGGTAGGCGAGCTGCACAACCGGCTGGAGCCCGACGGGGCCGGGGAACTGGCGGTGACATCGTCGGATTCACGAAGCTTCGCCGCGATCGCAAGCCAGATCGTGCTGGTAGATACCCTGTTCTCCTTCGACAGCATTATCACCGCCGTCGGGCTGGCGCAGCAGGTGGCGGTTATGATCACCGCTGTAGTCATCGCCATGATCCTGATGTTCTTCTTCTCCGGTGCGATCGCCGCCTTTATCAACCGGCGCCCCACCCTGAAAGTGCTGGCCCTGTCCTTTCTGTTGATGGTGGGGTTCAGCCTGGTCTTCGACGGGCTGGAGCCGCTGCACCATTCGCATATCGACAAGGGCTATATCTATTTTTCGATGGCTTTTGCATTTGGCGTAGAATTGTTAAATTCCCGGATAAAAAAGAAGGCTGTCAAAAAATAAATCATTTTCTATGCCCGACATCAAACCAGCCAACACCAAACCAGCCAACACCAAATCAGCCGACACCGGTTCTGCCGACACCGATCCAGCCAACACCGATCCGCGCGTCGACGCCTACATCGCCAAATCAGCCGAGTTTGCCCGGCCCATCCTTCAACACCTGCGCCAATTGGTGCACAAGGCCTGCCCGGCGGCGACCGAAACGGTCAAATGGGGGATGCCTTTCTTCGAATACAGCGGCGGCTTACTTTGCAATATGGCCGGCTTCAAACAGCACTGTTCCTTTGGCTTCTGGAATGCATCGCTGCTCAAGGATCCGGCGGGCGTGGTTCAGGTGAAGAACAAGACCTCCATGGGACATTTCGAACGCATTACTTCCCTTAAGGACTTGCCGGCAGACAAGATCGTCATGGCATTGATCAGGGAAGCTGCAAAGCTCAACGAACAGGGGATCAAAAAGCCGGCGACAAGCAAGGAGCCCAAGGCGGTGCCGCCCATGCCGCCGGCCCTGAGCGCCGCGCTGAAGAAGAACAAAAAAGCAAAGGCCAATTTCGAGCAGATGCCGCCCTCCCACCGGCGGGAGTATATCGAATGGATCACCGAAGCCAGGACGGAACCGACCCGTGACAAGCGGATAGCCACTACCATCGAATGGGTGTCGGAGGGGAAATCGAGAAACTGGCAGTACAAATAATTTCCCCTACTTTTGGGCCGCAAATTAGTAAGCCCAGGAAACGGCAGATTGGTCATGCGGTCTGCTGTTCCTGGCACTATGTTCAAACCGCCTTCATCCAATACATAGCAGGGTGGCGGCTACAACCCCGGCGGTCTCCGTCCTCAGCCGGTTCTTCCCCAATGTTACCGGAGTATAATCCCTCGCTTCCGCGGACGCGGCTTCTTCCGGCGTAAAATCACCCTCCGGGCCGATCAGGACAAGAGTTGAGCCCGCTTGCGGTCCCGGATAGATTTTCATCGGCCGCTCCCCCATCCGGGCGATGAGGCGGCGATCGAACCCGGGAGCTTCGAGCAGCTGCGGAAATGGGGTTGACGGGGCCAAAACGGGAAGCCAGACCTGCCGGGACTGAAGGAGTGCGCTCACCAGGATGTTGTGGAGGCGATCGGCACGGAGATGCTGGCGTTCGGTTCGATCGGTCATCAGCGGGATGATCCCGGTAACTCCGATCTCGGTGGCTTTTTCAAGAAACCATTCGAAGCGGGAGGAGTTCTTGAGCGGGGAGATGGCTATAGAGACCTTTCGGTCAGGAGGCGGAATAAATTCGGCGGACCGGATAGCGACCCGGCATCTCTTCTTATGGACTTCGCTGATCGTGGCCGTCAGCAGGGCTCCCTTGCCGTCTGTCAGCAGCAGATCTTCTCCGGCGTCCATGCGGAGCACCTGGACGATATGCCGGGAATTGTCTTCATCCAGATCGATCTCCGGGTGGTCTTTGTCAAAAGATGCGAGATAAAAATATGGAAGGTTCATAACCGTGAAAATTCAATAAGAGGTTTGTACCGGCCCTGATCGGCTGCTTTCAATGCCGCCAGGTAGCGGGTTCTGGACCCTGCAGGGTTAGTCAAGGTCTTTCCGCCCCAGGAAAAGACTTCCTCCCCCAATACTTTTTCAATCATGATGTCTGCCATCAGCCGGGAATGGCGCCCGTTGCCATTGGGGAAGCAATGTATGGAAACTATCCTGTGCTTGAGCCGGATAGCGATCTCATCGTTTCCATATGTTCGGTTTTCGATCCAGTATTTGCAATCTTCCAGTAATGTATGAAGACTGACAGTAATCTGAAATTTATCCACTCCGAGGTTTTTGTCAGTCATCCGGAATTTGCCTGCCCATCTCCAGGTATCACCGAACATCCTGTTATGCAGTTCCCGGACAAATTCCGCTGTGAGCACCTCCGCAACCGTAAATTTCTTCCTTCGTTCCAAAATCCAGCGGATCGCCTGCCCGATATTGCGTTGTTCCAGCTCGTCCAGTTCCTGTCTGGTAGTGATAGAGTAAATGAGCAATCCTTCTTTTTCGTCGGTGTCTATCGGCGTCTGTCCCTCTTGACCACCGATGCCTGTTAATCCCATAAATATTTGGGCATATCTCTTTTCAATTCTTCCGTCAGGTCGTCGACGGCCTGCCGTTGTCTTGCCTCAGAAGTGCCCTGATCTTCCAACTCCATTGAGACGGAGGTCCGACGAACAATCCGTTCGGCAATCGTGCGGGCTTTGCGCTCGATCAGTTTTTCCAGTGAACCGTCCCGGGGGATAAATCCATAAACAAAAGTCATGTCCAGAGCTCTCGCAAATTCCGCCAGGGTCTTTATCTGGATCGTCCCTTCCTCCTCTCTTTTTTCGAAGGCCCAAACGCTTGAGGCAGATACCGACATCTTCTCCGCCAGCTGTGCAAGCGACATCTGAAGGGTCTGTCTGAACGACCGGATCCATCCGGTTGACGGCATACTATTCTCAATTGGTTTAAACGCCTTGATTTTTTCATCAAGTTGTCTGATTATCACCCACCTGCTGTTTGAACTCATTTGATATTCCTCCTGAGCATCAAATTTAAGTCTATAAGTTGAAATTATCCTAAATAATTTTAGTCTATAGATTGAAAAAAAATCAAAAAAAATTAGCTTGCAAGCATAAAAAAGGCCTCCATTTCATAGAAGCCTATTGACATACAATATGATAAATAAACCTTAGAACGGAGATTCGTCGTCATCCATGGGCAGGTCCTTCATCCGGCTGCCGGCCTGGATATATAGCCGGGCGCCGCTGCCCTCATCGTCCTGTACCGGCTTCCAGCTGCCGCCGGCGGGCAGCCCGATCCCGCCGAAATCATCATTGCCGTATTCGGTGAATTTCTGGATATGCAGAAGAGCCCGGAGCTTGATGGTATCGAGCGCTCCATTCCGGTGCTTGGCGATCTTCACATGGGTCTCCCCTTTATTGCTCTCACCCATTTCGTTGGCGGTGATCCCATAGTATTCGGGGCGGTAAAGGAACATGACCATATCGGCGTCCTGTTCGATGGCGCCCGATTCCCGCAGATCGCTCAACTGGGGGATCTTCTCCCCTTCTTTCCGGGATTCCACGGCACGGGACAATTGGGAAAGCGCGATGATGGGAACCTGGAGCTCTTTGGCCAGCCCCTTGAGATCGCGGGAGATGCGGCTGATCTCCTGTTCGCGGTTGCCGTTCCGGTTATCGCCCGCGCCGCTCATGAGCTGGAGGTAGTCGATAATGATCAACCCGACATTGTGTTTGTTCTTCAGGCGGCGGCATTTCGCCCGCAATTCAAAAATATTCAGCGCGGGCGTATCGTCGATAAAGATCGGCGCCTTGGCCAGCCGGTCGATCCCCTTTTTGTACAGCTGTTTCATTTCATGCTCCTCCAGCCTGCCGCGGGCTATCTTTTCCATGAAGATCTCGCTCTCGGCGCTGAGGATACGCTGGACCAGCTGCGCAGAGCTCATTTCCAGGCTGAAGAAGGCGACGGGTACCGGTTTGGCCGGGTGCAAAGCCGCATTCCGGGCCAGGTTGAGCGCAAAGGCGGTCTTACCGACGGCCGGCCGGGCTGCCAGGATGATGAGGTCGGTCTGTTGCCAGCCGTAGGTTACTCTGTCCAGGCTGGGGAATCCGCTGGGGACGCCGGTGATCTCATCCTGTTTATGCCGGAGGTCTTCGATGCGCTGGATGGTCTTGACCAGCACGGTATCGATGCTGTCGAAGTTTTTACGGAGGTGATTGTTAGTGATCTCGAACAGCTTGCTTTCCGCATCATCGAGCAGATCGAATACGTCCGTGCTGTCCTCATAAGCATCCCCGATGATCTCGCCGCTGATCCGGATGAGCTCACGCTGGATGAACTTCTGCAGGATGATCCGGGAATGGGTCTCGATATTGGCGGACGAGACAACGGCATTGGTCAGCTTGGTGACGTAATAGGCCCCGCCGATCATCTCGAGCTCCTGTCTGAACTTCAGCTCCTCGACGACGGTAAGGATGTCGATCGGCTGGCTTTTCTGGGCCAGACCTTGCATCGCCCGGTAGATCCGCTGGTGACCTTCCAGGTAAAAACATTCAGGTTTAAGGATCTCCACGACCGTATCGAATGCGCCGCTTTCCAGCATAATGGCGCCCAATACCGCTTCTTCAAGTTCCTTTGCCTGGGGGGGTACTTTGCCGAAGACCATGGTGCCGAGGTCTACGGAAGGCTTGCGCCTGAGCTTATTTCGATCCTTGTTCAGGTTCAGATTAGTGAGATCCATAGTGAGTCAACCGTCCAAAAGAAATTAAGAAATAGGGTGTCCAGCTGTCCTATGCCCTGTAACAGGCGCTACCCCGCTACAGTTTGGACCGGGCTCATCGGGTCCTGGTCGCACCATGCTTTTATTAAGATATTGTTATGGCAACGTGAACAGAATGTTATCCCTTTGAGTCAGGAGGGCGAATATAGAACTCCTGATCTTTACCGTCGGGATTTTTCTTTTTCTATATTTTTCCTATAGAAATTCACGTGTTTGTCCACCGGTTACCCATAGTTACGCACAGTCTCCAACGAGCTATCCACAATTTAAAAAAGTTTTCAGTCCTTTTCGTAACAAAATTCACACTTCCTGTGCAGAAAGAAAGAAGGACAAATATTTTGCCGGGAGGTCGAAACTACAGAATGCGGTTTGATGGCGCCCGGAAGGTACCACAACGGCCCAAAAGGGAAGCCGGCTCCCGCTTTTACTGCAGCGCCGGCCTTGTTTTCCCATAGTAAATGCCCGACACATAGTTTTGGGCGGGGATCAAGTATCTTTGCGATCCAAATACAGCATTGATCCATGACCATCAGTTACAATTGGCTTTGCGATTATTTACCGGTTAAGATCGAGCCGGAACGGCTTTCGCGCATTCTGACCTCTGTCGGCCTGGAAGTGGAAGGGCTGGAGGAATATCAGGCGGTAAAGGGAGGATTGAAGGGGCTGGTGATCGGGGAAGTGCTGGAAAGCGGGCCCCATCCAAACGCGGATAAGCTGAAGCTGACACGGGTGAATACCGGCGGACCGGAGCCGCTGGCGATCGTTTGCGGCGCGCCAAATGTAGCCGCGGGTCAGAAGGTCGTGGTGGCGCTGCCAGGTACCACCATCTACCCGGTGAACGGCGAACCGGTTACGTTGAAAATCGCAAAGATCAGGGGTGTCGAAAGTCATGGAATGATCTGCTCGGAGGATGAGATCGGGCTGGGTGAAAGCCATGCCGGTATCCTGGTCCTCCCGGCGGAGGCGCCCGTGGGAATGCCGGCAGCGGACTGGTTCAAACCTTATTCGGACATCCTCATCGGGATCGGCCTTACCCCCAATCATATGGATGCGATGAGCC
>DATJMG010000273.1:0-6020 GCA_035508835.1 Puia sp. | reverse complement strand
CGACGGGGAGGTTTGGCACCTCGATGTCGGTTCGTCACATCCTGGGGCTGGAGAAGGTCCCAAGGGTTCGGCTGTTCGCCGATTAAAGTGGCACGTGAACTGGGTTCAGAACGTCGCAAGACAGTTCGGTCCCTATCTGTGATGGGCGTTAGAAAATTGAGTGGACATGACCTTAGTACGAGAGGACCGGGTCGTACGTACCGCTGGTGTATCAGTTGTGCCGCCAGGTGCAATGCTGAGTAGCTATGTACGGACAGGATAAACGCTGAAAGCATCTAAGCGTGAAACCTTCCACGAGATGAGTTTTCTTTTAAGGGTCGTCAGAGACTATGACGTTGATAGGCTATAGGTGTAAAACTGGTAACAGTAAAGCCGAGTAGTACTAATTACCCGTAAGCTTTAATTTTTTTTACAAGAGTTATGACGATTACAACCTCCCGATATGTCATGATATTGGCGTCACGATGTCCCCTGGGACGCGCGGATTACCCGCGATCGGACGCCGGATCGTCTTATGGTGGTTTTGCCGAGGGTGTTCACCTCTTCCCATACCGAACAGAGAAGTTAAGCCCCTCATGGCCGATGGTACTGCACCACAATGCGGGAGAGTAGGTAGCTGCCATATTTATTAACCGACCTCGGTCGGTTCGACCGAAAGGTCCGACATTCATGTCACAAGCCCTGTCTGCAAAGACGGGGCTTTTTTTGCGCTGAATCGAATGCGGGGCAGACATTGCTTTTATTTGCCCCGGACCGGCGGGCGATGTACCTTTACCCTC
Source organism: Puia sp. (assembly GCA_035508835.1). Classification (GTDB taxonomy): domain Bacteria; phylum Bacteroidota; class Bacteroidia; order Chitinophagales; family Chitinophagaceae; genus Puia. Next base: position 5,241 of record DATJMG010000273.1, on the reverse strand, counting down.
CAACGATCCCGGTATGAAAAGATTCCTTTTAACGATCCTCCTTTTTGCGCTTGCTACCACACTTTTCGCCCAGAAGGAAGGCTGGACCTCTCTATTTGACGGCAAAACCCTGAACGGCTGGAAGGAACTGGCCGGGACAGCCCGCTTTTCCGTTGAGAACGGCGCCATCGTCGGCACCGGCGTTGCCGGCTCGGGAAATAGCTTTTTGGTTTCCGACAAAGAGTTTGGCGACTTCGTCCTCGAGATGGACGTGAAGATCGACGACACCAGCAGTAATTCAGGTATCCAGCTGCGTAGCCATTACGATCCCGCAGGACATGAAGGGAAAGGTTTGGTGTTCGGCGATCAATTCGAGATCGACCCTTCCTCGCGGCGCTGGACGGGCGGTATTTATGATGAGGGCCGTCGCGGCTGGCTGTACCCCGTCTCGCTGAACCATTCCGTTCAAAGCGCCTTTAAGGTCGGACAGTGGAACCACATCCGCATCGAATGCATCGGATCGTCGATCCGCACCTGGGTAGACGGACTGGCCACCGCCTTTGTAGTGGACACTGTAGACACCAGGGGCTTTATCGGCCTGCAAGTCCACGCGATCCGCAGCCCTGAGCAGGCTGGGAAAAAAGTCTATTTTGAAAATATCCGCATCCGGACGACCGATTTCCACCCCGGCTTCTTTCCGCCGGGTATCTATGTCGTCGACAATATTCCCAACACGCTGACAGACTATGAAAAGAAGAGCGGCTGGCGATTACTCTTCGACGGCAGTACCTCCAAAGGTTGGGTAGGGGCTTATAAAAATACCTTTCCCGATCATGGTTGGAAGATCGACACCGGCGTGCTGACCGTACTAGCCGGCACAGGAGAAATGAGCACCAACGGCGGAGACATCGTCACCACCCGTCAATATAGGGCCTTTGACCTTTCTTTTGATTTTCGGTTGACACCCGGCGCGAATAGCGGCGTGAAATATTTTGTCACGCTGAAAGAAGAGCATAGCCCGGGCGCAGGCATCGGGCTCGAATACCAACTCCTGGACGACTCGCTGCATCCCGATGCGAAATTAGGCCGGAACGGCGACCGGACCCTGTCTTCCCTCTATGATCTCATTCCTGCCCACAAACAACGCCGGTTCCTGCGACCGATCGGGGAATGGAATACCGGCAGGATCATCGTCTACCCGGACAATCATGTCGAGCACTATCTCAACGGAATAAAAGTTCTGGAATACGAGCGGGGCTCCGCCGACTTCCGGGCGCTGGTGGCCATCAGCAAATACAAGATCTACCCTCACTTCGGGGAGGCTCCTGAAGGGCATATCCTGCTGCAGGATCATGGTAATGAAGTCAGCTTCCGCAGCATCAAGATCCGCGAACTCTAAGAAGTCGGGTGGCGAACACATCACCAAGTGTATTAGGGCGTTGTATTAGGGCCGGCTCCTGCTTACTCTATACGACCGGTTCCCAGCCCGGCTCATATTCCCGGCGCCAAAGCGCGGTGGCGGGAGGATTGTCAAGAACATGGCCATTGGCCGGATCACAATGCAGCGTACCGGACGTCCGTTGCGCAATATTGGCCAGATGACAAAGCAGCACGCTCTTATAGGCCTCATCGACGGGTGAATTGAGCGTTGCCTCGCCTCGCACGGTTTTAATAAAGTTATCGAAATGATAGAGGTCCAGGTTTCCGCTGCCGGCTACCGGATTGGTTGGATCAACCGTTACGTCGGTCTTGACCTCTTTGATGAGCTTCTTCTTATTGTCGAAGATCTTATAGTCGCCGGCCCCAAGATTGACCAGAGTTCCGCCGTCACCGTAGATGATAAATCCGCGACTGGCGCCTTCTACCGGATAGTCATTGCAGCTGCGCCCTTCCCAGGTAATAGCTTTGCCTTCCGCGAATTCATAGCTGGCGATCTGGGTATCAGGGGTCTGCCAGTCATCTTTGAAGGCGTAGCGGCCGCCGGCGGATACGACCTTTTGCGGGAAATTCAGTCCCAGGAACCAGCGGCAGCAATCGATCTCATGCGTACCATTGTTACAGGCCTCACCTGTTCCCCAATGCCAGAACCAATGCCAGTTGTAGGGGACCAGGTTGTCCTGGTAGTCGCGTCGCGGTGCGGGTCCCTGCCAGAGCTCGAAATTGAGCGTAGGGGGAACGGGGACCTTTTTGCCATGGCCGATAGATTTTCGGTTGTTGGCATACCAGGCCTTTGCCATATACGGATTGCCGATAGCTCCTTCTTTCACCTGGCGTGCCGCATCGATCAGCGTAGGCATGGACCGGCGCTGATTTCCCATTTGAATATGCCGGTTGTATTTATGCAGTGCAGCCGCGATTAGCTCCCCTTCATAAGGATTCTGGCCGCAGGGTTTTTCTACATATACGTGTTTGCCGTTGGAGACGCCGAGGATGGCTGCGGGCGTGTGCCAGTGGTCCGGGGTGGCAATGATCAGGGCGTCAAAGTCCTTCTGTTGCACCAATTTACGGATATCGGTAACGATGCCGGGCTTGCGGGGAGCGTCTTTCAATGCGTTGAGCCCGTTCCGGATCGCGTGGTCTTCGACATCGCAGATATAAGCTACCTCTACATTGGGAAGCTGAGAGTAGCATTTGGCGAGGTAGGCGCCGCGGCTGTTGACGCCCATGACTGAGACGATGACCTTATTGCTGGGCGCGGCTTTGCCGAAGATCGGGAAATTGAGGATGGTGGGGGAGCCGTAAGCTGCGGAGGCTTTGGCAAGGGAGATACCGGCGGCCGCGAGGGTCGCGTTGCGGATGAATTCTCTGCGACGGATAGTTTTGCGGGACATAGGCAAACAATTTGATCGGCTTAAAGTTAGCGGTTAAATGGTTTAGCATCGCCTGTCCCAGCAAAAAAAATCCTTTCCCCGCGGAGCAAAAAAAAATCCTTTCAATTCGAAAGGATTTTAATATGATGTATCGATCGATTAGACTAATAATCCCTGTCGTAACCACCACCGCCGCTGCCGCGGTTGTAGCCACCCTTCTTGTAACCGCCGCCACCACTGCCGCCGCCGCCAAAGCTTCTTTTCTTGAAGCCTCCGCCACCGCCGCCTTGTTGTTTTGGCTGCGACTCGTTGACGATGATCTTGCGACCCATTACTTCACTGTCGTACAGGTTGGTGATCGCCTGCTGTGCCTCGCCATCGTCTTCCATCTCGACAAAGCCGAAGCCCTTACTGCGGCCGGAAACTTTGTCCTTGACGATCTTGGCCGAGGCGACTGTACCGTGTTGCTCAAAAAGGTTCCTAAGATCCTCATCGGTCATCTGCCAGGAGAGGTTGCCTACGTAAATGTTCATTGTACAAAAGTTAAAAAATGAAAAAAACCACTCTACCTACTGTTAGACTAATGATGACTGAGGAATCTGACTGAAAAAGAAAGTTACGACAGCCTACGATAACACTAAAAATAATAGAGCTATAGTAAAGATAACAATTTTTATTACTTAGTAAAATTTTGTGCTAAATCTGCAAGAGCAGGCATTGGTCGGGCTTCCAGCCGATTCGGGGAGGTTGAAAAATCGTTTTTGCCCCTAAGTTTTTTGATTTCTTCCAAGAATTACCAACAAAAATGGTAATGAACACAAAAAAGCCCGTATTTAATTTACGGGCTTTTAAAGAGGAGGATAATTTGATGAAATTTAACAAACGGCCCTGGGCTGACCGGAGGCAGTTGACCGACGGTTGACCGACGGTTGACCGGCAGTTGACCGGCAGTTGACCCACCGCTCAGCGTTTAACTGTCTACTCGGCGGTTACTTCAAATTCGAGTTCGGTTTCATTGTGGTTGCCAAAGTCGACTTTGGCTTTGTAGGTGCCGAGCTCCTTTACTTCATCCAGGATGTGGATGCGGCGGCGATCGATCTCATAGCCTTTCTGGTCGCGGATGGCGCGGGCCAGCTGGACGGAGGTAACGCTGCCGAATATCTTGCCGCTGGTGCCGGTCTTGGCGCCGACCTTCAGCGGTGAGGATTTGAGCACTTCGATGACCTTATTGACTTCGGCCAGGAGCTTTGCCTCTTTCTTGCCTTGTTGTTTCCTTCTTTCCTCGAGCTGTTTGAGGTTAGAGGGGCTGGCCTCTACAGCCAGTTTGCGGGGAATGAGGTAATTGCGGGCGTATCCATGTTTGACACTCACCTTTTCATGGGCGGATCCGAGGTTGTCTACGTCCTGGATTAAGATGACTTCCATTTTATTTGTTTTTGTTCACCGTTTTCCCAATCCGCCGGCTGCGGGCTTGCGGCCCCGGCTGTGCGGACTGTCCCCCCCTTCCATAGTCGTTGCGTCTACCGGTGGAAAAGGGTTAGGGTGAGGTTACTTTAATAAGTCTGTTACGTACGGCAATAATGCCATCTGACGGGCCTTTTTTACCGCGTCGGATACTTTCCGCTGGTATTTCAGCGAGTTGCCGGTGATGCGGCGGGGAAGCAGCTTGCCTTGCTCGTTCAGGAATTTTTTCAGGAACTCGGCATCTTTATAGTCGATGTATTTGATCCCGTATTTCTTGAAGCGGCAGAACTTCTTGGCGCGTTTCTCCGGCTTTATGGCGGTGAGATACTTGATTTCGTTTGCTTTTGCCATGGTTATACCGCTGCTTTTTCAGTTCCTGTAGGTACGCCACTTCTCTTTTTTGCATTGTACTCGACGGCGTATTTATCGAGTACCGTAGCCATGAAGCGTAACACCGATTCGTCGCGGCGGATCTGGATGTTGAGCTTCTCGATGAAGTTGGATGGCGCAGTGAATTCCAGGACCCAGTACAAGCCTGTGGTCTTTTTCTGGATCGGATACGCCAGTGATTTTAGTCCCCAGGGATTGTCGTGCACGATTTCTCCGCCGTTGTCCTTTACCAGGGCGGCGTATTTTTTCTGAGCGGCTTTATAGTCCTCCTCAGAGAGCACAGGGGTAAAAATCACCATCAATTCGTAATTGTTCATGATCCCTTGTGATTTGATTAATTGTTGTGCACCGGGTCTGGTTTTCCCCGAAAATTTACCCATCCCCGGTGCACGGTCTTATGATGGGGCCTTCGGCCCGGCGAACCGGGGTTCGCCAAGGGGTTGCAAAAGTAGGCATTTTTTGGGTAAAATGGGCTTTTTTCCGGAAATGTCGGGCGGGACCTGCGGGTAGGGATATATGGAGGGATAGAGGGCGGGATATAGGAGGGATATAGGGAAGGATATAGGAGGGATACAGGGAAGGCTGAGATATAGGGAAG
>DATJMG010000272.1:0-7974 GCA_035508835.1 Puia sp. | reverse complement strand
AACAAACTAAACTATCGCCCGATCGACCGGGGAGATATCCTTGTGTTCCATTTCCCCGAAGGGGACACCGTCATCGACAAGCCCGAGTTCCGATCCCTGCGGCCCTATTACGAGGTGATCCGGCTAATGCGACCGAGTTCGAAATGCTTCTCACCTGGAAAGCCCGGGAAAAAATGCTAAAAGATGGGTTTGCCCGAAAGATTAGCCTGGACATAGACTCTTCTACTGAAGGAATTTTCCCGGCTGATGGATTACACCGATGGACGAGGGACGATTACGGACCGTTTTGGGTCCCAAAGAAAGGGGCGTCGATACAACTGACGCCGCTCAACTATCCGATCTACGAACGCATCATCCGCACCTATGAGGGTAACAAACTGGTTATGCGCGACGGCAAGTTCTATATCAACGACCGTGAAGAAACGAGCTATACCTTCAAAATGAATTACTATTGGGTGATCGGCGACAATCTGCACGGGTCCCAGGACTCCCGGTACTGGGGTTTCGTGCCGGACGATCATCTGATCGGGAAAGTATCGACGATCCCCTGGTAAAATTCGCCATTTGTGAAGGCGAAAAGTCATCCGGTTTCTCCGCCTGCAAGGATCGGCCGGGATTTATCCGGGCTGCACGGAGCGCGTGATAGCTGACCGTCGCCAAGGCGATCAGGAAGGCGGCGGCTGCGCCAGGCCATGGTGAGGTAACTCTTTAAAATAGATTGTAAATCAAGTGTCTGCGTTTCTTCCCTGAGATCTGCATGTGTGTTTTCGATCCAGTGGCTGTTCGATTATTAATTTAATGAGTATAAATTGTTAATTTCCACTTTGCAGGTCTGCGGCAGTCAAGGGATTTGAAAACCGACAAGCATGAAGGCAATCTTATTTACGGTGATCGTTGGCCTTTCGGCGGTCCGGTGTATCGGGCAGGACGATTTGTTGCGGCATCGGGTGGATTCCATCGTCGAGGGGGCCATCGGGGCGGATCTGATACCGGGCGCCGTAGTACAGATCAAAAAAGACGGAAGGATCGTGTACTTGCGGGCCTATGGTTTTTCCCAGAAATATGACTTTCACCACCAGCCTTTACGGGAGGCTCCCCTTATGGATACGGGCACTCTTTTCGACCTGGCGTCGTTGACCAAGGTAGTGGGCACGACCACGTCGCTCATGGTGCTTGCGGACCGCGGGTTGATCCGGGTCGACGACCCTGTTTCCAGGTATTTGCCCGGCTTCGATACGGGAGCAAAAAGGCAGATCACGATCCGGCATTTGCTTACGCATACCGCCGGCCTTTACGAATGGTATCCTTTGTTCTACAGGAGCGGACATCGCGACTCCACCATCCGGCTGATCGAAAGCCTGCCGTTGCGGTACCCGGTTGGGCAACAGCGAAAATACAGCGATCTTGGGTTCATTTTGCTCGGTGCGATCATCGAGAAAGTGTCGGGGATGCCACTGGACCGGTTCGAAGAAGAGAATGTATTCAAGCCGCTGGGCATGAGCCATACCCTGTATAATCCCTTGCAGCATGGCAGGAGCAGCGACATTGCCGCCACCGCACCCGGTAACCCGTATGAGTACCGGATGGTGCATGACCCTTCGCTTGGATTCGTGATGCCGGGATTGGACCCGCAGTCATGGAACGGCTGGCGGCAGTATGTGCTGCGAGGCGAGGTAGACGATGGCAATGCCTGGTATTCCAGTGAAGGGATTGCCGGCCATGCAGGTTTGTTTTCTACTGTCAGCGATCTTCAGCGGCTGGTGGACATGCTGCTGGATGGAGGGGTAGCGGGGGGCCGACGTCTTGTTGCCGGATCGACGATCGCCAGTTTTTTGACGCCCGATCGGTTTCATAACGGGCTTGGCTGGATGATGGACCCGGGGAATGCGTTTATGAAAAATGCACCGGCGGGTTCCTATGGGCATACCGGATTTACGGGCACGAGTATCGCAGTTGTCCCCGAACTACACTTGAGTGTCATTATCCTGATCAACCGGCAGAATGTGGGTCTTCAGACCAACGGCCTTTATTACAATCCAAACCCCATCCGGGAAGGGATCTTTCAAGCGGCGATGGACCGGTAGTCGTTTGTGAGCGGGTTACATTCTGTGGCCGTAGGTAATTTCGCGGGTGACCGTCCAGCGGCCGTCCTGCTGCCGCCAGATCTGCATGAATTTGAATGTGCCGACTACCTGCTGACCGTTCTCAATATGCGAAAAGGTATGTCTGCCGGTTTCGATGGCACCATAGCCTTTGATCGGATAGACTTCCATGCTGCCGGGGACGAGTTTACGGGTGAGCACATAATCCTTTTTGAAGAGGTCGCCGAAAGCTTCTTTCGTGTCGGCATAATGCCGGACGCCGACATTGTCCTGGTAGAGTTCGAGGGTCGGATCGAAGAACCCCATGAGGCCATCGAGGTCGCGGTTGTTGAAAGCGGCGAATTGAAGCGAGTCCTGGCGAGCAATTTCGTCGAAGAGTGGTCCGGAGGTCTGGGCCATGGCGCGATGGGTCATTGCGGTGGTGAGGAGCGTGGCAAGGATGGTGAAAGCAGGACGGAAACTTTTCATGGTCTTACTTTTGGGGAATTCAAAATTACATTTCGCCGGGTGTAACGAAAGTCCAGTCAGGCGGAGACTTGTCATGTAAAGATAAGTGATAATTTTATACATGAGTACGCTATCGCGTAAAGAGTCCGTCTCACGTGGTACCATAATTGCATAAATAGGGGTTAGACATTCCTCTTCCGTTAAACCTTCCAACTACTGTCATATGAGACCTTTTTACACGCTTGGTTTCCTGATCCTCAGCTTTTTTTCCTATGCGCAGACCCCGACGATCGTTTCCAGCCACGTCATCGCGGGGAACTGCACCGCTTTCGCGTATGGCAATGGCGTATACGTAGCGAGCTCCGGCGGAACATTTACGTCTGCTAACGCAAAGACCTGGACGTCATTGAATTCCGACTCGGTGCCGTCGTTTGGATTCCTTGCATTCGGCAACGGGGTTTTTGTCGGGGTCACGGGCTCGTCCATCTATTCCAGCACCAATGGGACAAACTGGACGTACCGGGCGGATGCGGGCGGCCTCGCCAGCGAAATCAACTTTACCCATGGCGTCTTCTATGTGGTCAATGGTAACGCGGGCATCGCGACATCGGGTGACGGGATCAATTGGGCGCAGCTAAATCTGGATATTACCATCCCTACTCCGGTTGCGTTTGGGGGTATTGCCTATAACGGCAGCGTTTATGTTATCGGCGTGACCCTGCTGGCCACCCGGTATTCTCCCAATGGGTCGTCCGGCGTACTTTATTCCACGACCGGAGCGCCGGGGTCCTGGACTTTTGAGGCTATCAGCGCGGTTCCACCGGTAACCAACGTCCAATGGGTTATTGACAGATTCTACCTGTTTGCCCAGGACGGTATTTACACCTCGACGGATGGCATCAACTGGGGGCTTCCCTCCCCGCCATTGGTGGATACCATGCTGGACGGCACTGTCGGCGCAGCGGCCGGGGGTGTGGTCTTTACCGTTGGAGACAGTATTTACCTGATCGGCGGTTCTTCTCTGGAAGTCTCAACGGACGGGACGCACTTCAAAAGCTATAATCCTCCGGGCCTGTTTTCCATGGTGGGAGGGCTGTCCGCTGGTGGATTGACCTTTATCTATGGTAATGGAGGGCTTGCGACGGCCGCCGACGGGATCGACTTTACGTTAAATGGAACGCTCTTCAGCGCCCTGGCAACCAATGGGTCGGGTTATGTGGCAGCAGGCTTGGCCGGCGCGGGGGGCCCGCTATTCCTTTCGCCCGATTTTGTTACGTGGACGCAACAAGTGCCGGTATCTGCGTCTATGACCCTCTACAATGGGTCGAAATACGTAGCCGAGGGAGCCGGGAACGCCTGGTTTTCCGCTAATGGCACAACGTGGTCGGGCAACCCGGTGGGCATTTCTTTTACCGCGATGGATTATGGCGCAGGCCGGTATGTCGCGGGTACGTTCTATGATCTGTTGTCTTCCACCGACGGCATCAATTGGAGCGAGGTCGACTCGAGTTACACGTATTACTACAAGATACGGTACCTGAACAATACCTTTTTTGCGCTGGGTATGAACTTCCAGAACGTCACCGGCCTGATCTTGCAGTCTGCCGATGGCTTACACTGGACAAACATTACTCCCCAACTGGATTCCGCAGTCACGTATTACAACGATGTCATGTATGACGGGACCAGGTATTACTTCACAGGTCTCAGGAATTGGACGGATTTTTTTACGATATCCACCACCGATCCGACGAATACGACATCTTATGGCGCCATGGGCGGCATCGTTAATCCGGCGGCCGGAACTACGGCGGTGGAATATTTTTCCCAGTTTGATGACTTTGTTTATCACAACGGCCTGTTTGCAGGCACAACGGTGAACAACGCCAACGGTTACGTTTACCTGACCTACTCGACCGATGGAATGAACTGGACAACCACCCCTTTGGGGGGGTCGGGAAACGGCCAGATGACGGTATCGGATTCGGGTATCTATCATATCGTGAGTGCGGATGGCGGGTATTATACGGTCAGGTTTTCCGAACCGGCTCCGCCCCCTGTATTGTTAAGTTTTGACGCAGTGGCCATACCGTCATATGGCGGAGAGAACAGCCGGCTAACCTGGGAGACGAAAAACGACTCGAGCATCGCCTATTTCCTGGTACAGCATAGCCTGGACACGGTTCGGTGGGATAGTATCGGACAAGTAACCCCGGACAGGCAAGACAGGAGAGAATGGTCGGCAGAAAGGTTCCAGTTTATCCAGGATGGGCCGCCGGCAGGGGCGAATTATTATCGGCTTGGCTTGATCGATCGCGATGGCAGCCGGCAGTGGAGCCCGATTCGAAGGGTAGATATCCGGAAAGATCGTCTCCGGGTATATCCGAATCCGGCGAGAGATGTACTTCATGTGCAGCTGCCCGGGGATGGACCGGCCAGGCTGGTGATCTTCGATAACGAATGGCTGCCGGTGCGGCAGCTCAATGTTCGCGGCGATAATGTATCCATCGATGTATGGTCGCTTCGGCCGGGGATCTACTATTTGCAGGTGTTCCAGGATGGGAAGATCTATAGTGCGGAATTCATGATTGCCGATTGAATTACACGATCGCCAACCTTTGGCGCGGATATCGCTCACCGTTCATCCTTTGTCGTTAGGGGGCATAACCGGGAGGAGCGTATTATTGCGCGACGAAAACACAAAATTCTGCGGTGAACGGGCGAGGGCGTTAAAGCGCTTTAACAGATTGCCCCGCTCCTCCCTATTAACAGGCCGAAGCCGCCGGGCCGGGCTAGCTTTGTTCCATTAAAAATCAAGAAGATGAAAAAAATTGTTTTAGGCGCAGCCCTTCTGCTTGCACTTGCCTCGGTTCAGGCCGCACCACGGATAGGCCGTGGCAACGAGCACAATATTCTTTCCAACGAACTGCCGGCGCCCTTGCAGTCGGATATCAAAACGACCTATACCGGTTATTGGATTACCGACCTGAAGCAAGAAGGGGAGGGTAAGCACACCAAATACTTCCTGACGATCGAAAACCCGGACCAGGTGCTGCACCTTCGGGCTGACAGAAATGATGGTTGGGAAGTGGTCAGCACCGAGGTAAAAGCGGACTAGCGGTCAAATTACGGTGAGCTATCAGGCCAGCAGGAGCGCAATGGATAATCCGGTGAAGAACCTGAAGGTGGAGTGAGGTCCGGGCGACCAGGATTTTTTTGGGGGTGGGATGGCAAGTCGTGCAACAATCCGGGAGAAGGGGCCGACCTTTAGCAAAACAACGCCGCATGTTGAAGAATTACTTGACGATCGCCTGGAGGAACCTCCTGAAAAACAAGTTTTATTCCCTGGTCAATATTACCGGCCTGGCTACCGGGATGGCCGTAGCGATGATCATCGGGTTGTGGATATATGACGAAGTCAGCGCCAACAGGCACTTCCTGAATTATGGTACGATGTACCAGGTGATGATGCACCAGACTTTTGACATTACGCGCGGTACGCAGCAGGCGCTTCCTTACCCGCTGGGCGACGAGCTGAAAAGTAAATTTCCCGATTTCAAGGCCGTGGCCATGTGCGATTGGGGGCAGCCGCATTCGCTCGTCTACGGGGAAAAGAAGATCAGCAAGACAGGTCATTTTATAGGCGAGGAGGCGGTGGGGATGTTCTCGCTCAAGATACTGGCGGGGGATAAAAACCCGTTGCATGACCCTTATTCCATTGTGCTGACGGATGAAACGGCGCATATACTTTGCGGGAATGAAAACCCGATCGGCAAGGCTATAAAGCTGGATAATGAAACGATGTTGAAAGTGACGGCCGTGGTTGAGAAGCAGCCTAAGAACAGCTCGTTGAGTTTCGACTATCTGATCCCATTCAAACTGCAGGAGCTGATCTATCCCTGGATCAAGCGCGACCATAAAAGCAATTGGGGAAATAACTCCTGGCAGGCGTTTGCGCAGCTAAATGACAATGCTACTGCGGATGAGGTGAATGCGAAGATAAAGAACGTCGTGCTCGCTCATTTCACGGATGACAATACCTTGAAGCATATCAAACCGGAGGTTTTCCTTCATCCGATGTCGAAGTGGCGGTTATACAGCGATTTTGAAAATGGCGTCAATACCGGCGGCTTCATCAAGTATGTGAGGCTGTTCGGGGTGCTGGGATTTATCGTTTTGTTGATCGCGTGCATCAACTTCATGAACCTAAGTACGGCACGATCCGAGAAGCGGGCAAAGGAGGTGGGTGTCCGAAAGGCGATTGGCGCGGGAAGAGACCGGCTGATCGGCCAGTTCCTGGGTGAGTCGCTCCTGATCGCCGGAATTGCCTTCCTGCTGGCCCTGGTGATCGTGCTGGTCTCGCTCCCTTATTTTAACCAGCTCACGGACAAGGACATGAGCCTGCATGCCGGCAACCCGACCATGTGGGCTGTCATGCTGGCCTTCACGATCCTTACGGGTCTTCTGGCGGGGAGTTATCCCGCTTTCTATCTTTCTTCGTTTAACCCTGTCCGGGTGCTGAAAGGGCATCTGCGGGCGGGGAAAAGCAGCTCGTTGCCGCGAAAGATCCTGGTGGTGCTGCAATTCGCGAGTTCGGTTATCCTGATGATCGGCACGATCGTAGTCAACCGGCAGATACAGTTTGGAAAGGATCAGCCGATCGGTTTTAATAACAGGGGATTGATCTCCATGAACTGGTCGGCTGATATCGCCAGGAATTACGATGTTATAAGAAATGAACTGCTTGGCACGGGCGCCGTCCTTTCGGTTACGCAAAGCAACTCACCGCCTTCGGAACTTTACAGTAACAACGATGGCTGGGAGTGGAAGGGCAGTAAACCGCTGGATAAGACATGGCTGTTTTCGACGATCGCCACGACCTACGATTATACAAAGACCCTGGGGATCCGCATGATCGCCGGGAGGGATTTCTCGAGAGATTATGCCGACTCGAACGGGGTCATCCTCAACCAGGCTGCGGTGAAACGCATGGGGTTAAAAAATCCGGTTGGCGAGCTATTGAAGTGGAATGACAAACCGATGACCGTCCTCGGCGTGATACCGGATATCCAGATGGAGTCTCCTTACCGGCCGATCTCTCCGCTCACTATTATTTTCAACAAAGGGTGGGTGGGGTATCTGGACATCCGCATCAACCCGAATATGCCGATCTCGAAAGCCATTGCCCTGATGAAACCGATCTTCGACAAATATAATCCGGCCTATCCTTTCGATTACCAGTTTGCGGATGAGGAGTATGCCAAGAAGTTCAATTACGAGCAGTTGGTCGGGGGGCTGGCGGCGATCGTCGCCGTGTTGGCGATCTTTATCTCCTGTCTGGGCTTGTTGGGATTAGCCTCCTTTACTGCCGAACAGCGGGTGAAAGAGATCGGGGTCAGAAAGGTGCTTGGGGCGAGCGTATTCA
>DATJMG010000271.1:0-5023 GCA_035508835.1 Puia sp. | reverse complement strand
TCATAATACTGATTTCCCCTCTTCAACCGCGCCTCCGCATAGGCGATGGCCTCGTCCCTTTTCCCCTGGGCCAGATAAATATTCGCCACATAATACGGCACGACCTTCTCATAGGTCGGATTGTCCTGTACCACCGTGAATGCGGTCAGCGCCTCGGCATAGTCCTTTCGGTAAAAACAGATAAAGCCGTAATAATAGTTGGCATCAACGTAATTAGGGTCCTTCGGCAGTTGCCGGATCGTATTGAAGAGCGGGACGGCCTGGTCAAACTTCTTCCGGGTAAAATAACAATACCCCTCATGGAATTTCATGTCCGCGATCTCCCGGTTGCTCAGGTTGTCGATATCCGCACTCTCGTATAGCTTGACGGCTTCCGCATAATCCTTTTGCCGGAAATAATATTCTGCCAGGTGAAAGTTCAGCATCCCTACCCGCGGCGCATTGTTCTCCAGGTTGATATAGTCCCGGGCCGCCACTACCGCCGCCTGGTCGTTCTGCTCCAGCGCACAGACCAGGTAGTAGTATTTCACGTCCTCATATTCAACCGAATTGTCGCTGCGATCCGTCTCCCGCAGGGAATACCGGAGGTCCCTGAAGATCGGATACGCAAGGCTATAAAAACCATGCTCGAAGAATTCTTTTCCTTGCCGGAAGTACGCCTGCGGGTCATCATAATAATGGGTCTGCTGGGCAAATGACGAGACGCGGACTAGAAGTGCGAAAAGAATAAATGCAATTGGCTTCACTGAAAGACAGTTTGATTAGTTATCACCCGCAATTTTTAGAAAATTAAACATCCATCCCCGCAGTTCCAACGTGTTAAAGATTCTAATTATTTTGCCTCTGGCCAAAGATCGTTCCAAACACCTGTGGAAAACTGCATAGATTAACATTTCTTTAGAAATAGTAACAAATATCTATCTTAGATGAAAATCCCATCGACATGAAATTCTTCTCTACTCAATGCTCCGACGGCGCCTTCAACCTCGGCGCCTTCGTCCTGCGCGTAACCTTTGGCCTGCTGCTCCTCATCGACCACGGCCTGGGGAAAATTACACATTTCAGTGACCTCGAATATTCCTTCCCTAACTTGCTGCATATCGGCCATCGCTGGTGCCTCGTCCTCTGCATCTTCGCTGAGGTCGTTTGCGCCGGTCTCGTCGCCCTGGGTCTGTTCACCCGCCTCGCAGCCCTGGTGTTGGTCGCCAACTTCAGCGTCGCCTCCTTTATGGCGATGAAAGGCCAACCGCTGGACCACCGCGAACTCCCCCTCGTCTTCCTGGCCGCCTTTATCGCCATTCTACTCACCGGCCCCGGAAAATACAGCGTCGACGGCGCCATGGGGAAATAGTTAACCATTTTAACCTAACGTCCCGCCCCATGTTCACCAGCGAAACCAAAGTCCGTGTCCGCTACGCCGAGACCGATCAAATGAACGTCGTCTATCACGGGAATTATGCCCAATACTTCGAGGTTGGCCGCGTCGAATCCATCCGCCAGCTCGGCCTGAGCTACAAGGACGTCGAAGCCTCCGGCGTTATCATGCCCGTTATTGAATGGACCGCCAAATTCATCCGCCCCGCCCACTATGACGACTTGCTGACTATCCGGACTACCATCAAAAAATGGCCGGTGGACTACCGCATCGAATTCCACCAGGAAGTATTCAACGAACACGGTAAGCTCCTCACCACCGGCAAAGTCCTGCTTTATTTCCTGACAGCCGACACCAGGGAAACAACCGCTATGCCCGAACAAATGGCCCGAACCCTCCGGCCCTTTTTCGAATAGGATCATTTCCCTCCCTTATCCTTCTATTTCCCTCTTTTATCCCGTATCCTTCCATTTCCCTCCTTCGTCCCGTATCCCGCCATTTCCCTCCTTTATCCCGCCATTTCCTACCTTTATCGCATGGAAAAGATCGTTGCCAGCATCATTACCATCGGAGACGAATTGCTGATCGGACAAGTGGTAGATACCAACAGCGCCTGGATGGGGCAGGAACTTAACAAAAATGGAATCTGGGTCGGCCGCCGCACCGCAGTCGGTGACATCCGGGAAGATATCCGGCAAGCCCTCGACGAAGAGTCTCGCCGGTCAAAACTTATCCTGATCACCGGCGGCCTGGGTCCCACCGCGGACGACATCACCAAACCGGTACTGTGTGACTATTTCGGCGGAAACCTCGTCATCGACGAAGGCGCTCTTGACAATGTCAAAAAGATCTTTGCCCGGCTGCAGCGCCCGATGATCGCCCGCAACCTTCAACAGGCCGAAGTTCCCGATACCTGCACGGTCATTCCCAATCGCCGTGGCACCGCTCCCGGTATGTGGTTCGAAAAGGAGGATCGCATCTTTGTCTCCATGCCGGGCGTACCCCATGAAATGAAAGGAATGATGACCGATGAGATCATTCCCCGCATCCGCACTATGTTCCGGCTTCCCTTCATCGCCCATCGGACCGCACTTACCGCCGGCATCGGCGAGTCCTTCCTGGCGGAACACATCAAGGCGTTTGAAGAAGCCCTGCCCGCTTCTATCCGGCTGGCTTACCTGCCCAACTACGGCATGGTCCGGCTGCGGCTTACGATCCGCGGAGACGATCCGGCAGAAGCGACCGCAACCCTGCAATCCCACTTCGATACCCTCAGAACACTGGTCGCCGAATGGTTGGTAGCCGACGAAGATATCTCCATGGAGGAAGCCATCGGCCGTTTGCTGAAAGCTCGCGGCCAAACCCTCGGCACCGCCGAAAGCTGCACAGGCGGACACATCGCTCATCTCATCACCTCGATCCCCGGATCCAGCCAATACTTTAAAGGGAGTATCGTCAGCTACGCCAACGAGATCAAGACCGGCCTCCTCCACGTCGATCCCCGGATACTGGCCGCCGACGGCGCCGTCTCCCAGCCCACCGTCGAAGCAATGGTCCGGGGCGCCCTCGGGCAGCTCGACACCGACTACGTGGTCGCAACCTCCGGGATCATGGGCCCCGACGGCGGAACCGCCGAAAAACCCGTCGGCACTGTCTGGGTTGCCGTTGGGAACCGTCGAAATACGGTCGCTCAAAAATTTAGTTTCCGCTTTGACCGCGCCCGCAACATTGAATTAACGGCAACCAATGCCTTGAATCTGTTGAGGAAATTTATACTCGAATAATTACCTTTGCGTTTAACTCTAACACTTCGTTATGCCGCTTGTCGACCTGGTTATGCCAAAAATGGGTGAAAGTATCATGGAAGCCACTATCCTCAAGTGGCTCAAACAGCCCGGCGATGCCGTCAGGCAGGATGAAAGCCTTCTGGAGATCGCCACCGACAAGGTCGACTCCGAAGTGCCTTCCGTTACCGCCGGCACCCTCGAAGAAATCCTTTTCCAGGTAAACGATGTCGTGCCGATCGGCTCCGTAATAGCCCGCATCCGCACCAATGGCACAGCCCCCTCCCAACTCTCCGGCCCTGCACACAGTACCCAGCCTTCCACACCCGTTGCCGCACACCCAACCATCTCCCCGGCCCCCGTCACCTCCAAACCAATCGCGCCTCCCTCCGGAAATGGCGCCGGCAGCCGTTTTTATTCTCCCCTTGTGCTCAATATCGCCGCCAGCGAAGGCGTGCCCCTCAGCGAACTGGAATCCATCTCCGGGACCGGCAACGAAGGCAGAGTGACCAAAAAAGACATCCTTCAATATATTGCCGATCGCAAGACGGGCAGCACGCCCCTTTCCTATAGTACCGCGCCGGCACAGCCGGCGCCGACACGCTCGCTGCCTTCCACCATACCGGTCGACAGCACCCCCGCCCCGGTGACCTATAGCACAGGCAATGTCGAGATCATCGAGATGGACCGGATGCGCAGGCTGATCGCCGACCACATGGTCCGCAGCAAACATACCAGCCCCCACGTCACCAGCTTCTCCGAAGCCGATGTCACTCACCTCGTCCAGTGGCGCGAAAAGGTTAAAAAAGAATTTGAAACAAGAGAAAATACCAAGCTCACCTTCACCCCGCTCTTCATCGAAGCCGTCATCCGCTGTATAAAAAAATACCCGCTGATCAACAGCTCCCTCGACGGAGACAAGATCATCCTCAAAAAGGATATCAACATCGGAATGGCGGCCGCCCTTCCCACTGGCAACCTCATCGTTCCCGTTATTCGCAACGCCGACCAGCTTAACCTTACCGGTCTTGCCCGCCAGGTCAATACCCTTGCCGAAAATGCGCGCCAGGGCAAACTGCGGCCTGAAGACACTCAGGGCGGCACCTTCACGCTTACCAACGTCGGAACTTTCGGCAGCCTGATGGGTACCCCCATCATCAACCAGCCACAGGTAGCTATCCTGGCCGTCGGCGCTATCAAGAAGCGACCCGTCGTGCTCGAAACGGCCGAAGGCGATGCCATCGTCATCCGTCACATGATGTACCTGTCACTTTCCTACGACCATCGCATTGTGGACGGCAGCCTCGGGGCAACCTTCCTCTCCGCCGTCGCCCGGGAACTGGAGAACTTCCCGCCGACCCGGGAATTCTAACCCCTTGCTAATTTGGATAGATTTTCGTATATTAGGTGAAGGCAAAGCCCTTTAAACCCATTAAATGAAGATCCACATGAAGACTCTATCCGAAACCTGGTTCGCAGACGGCTACATCGATTTTGAGCTGAAAAAATACACCCTGCTCGCCTATCTCCAGGAGATCCATAAGTATTTCAATCAAAATAAGCTCTATCCGCAGTTGGCCGATATCATCTTTCACTACAATAATCTGGCAGCCTTCCGCGAGAACAAGAAGTACCTGCAGGAACAGTTCCCCAAGAAACTTACCGGCGTACAGCTCGAGAAGCTCCAGATCCTCTTCGAACAAATGATCGGGGACGATGAATTGATGCAGGAGCTGGAAGAGATCATCAACTATGCCGCCGGCGAGATCCAACGCACCATTACTAACGGGACCGAGATCTACGAATTCGTGGAGGATAAGCTCGTGATCTTCCCCGTCGGCCTCGTACCCCTCGACAGCAATGA
>DATJMG010000270.1:0-5232 GCA_035508835.1 Puia sp. | reverse complement strand
TGGCGTCTACATTTGCTCCTTCGCCGAAGTAAAAGCCCTCGCATCCATCCTCCGCAACGGCCTGATCCAGATTTTTATCGCGACGAAATCCCGGGAATATAAAGGAGATAAGATGACCCTGCTCTATGACTACCTGACCGGCGGCGAATTCGCTGAACAATGGAAGGCTATCCGCGAAGGGTTCCACTCCATGCGGCAATCCATCCAACGTGAACGGGATACGATGGAACGCCTCTGGAAAGCAAGAGAAAAACAACTGGAAAAAGTCCTGCTCAACGCCGCCCATATCCGCGGCTCCATCGAAGGCATCGCCGGCAAAGACGCCGTCGACATCGACCTCATCGAAGACGGCGCCGACGAACTGCCTTAGTGAGAATATTATTCTTGATTGGAAGTTATTTTTCCATGTTAAAAATGACAAGAATTAATAACAAACAACAGTACTATGCGGCAATGGCTGAGATTGAAAGCTATTTGCAAAAAGGCTTTTCTAAACTGACCGCAGAAGAAGACGATCGGCTGGACGCTTTGTCGAAGGCAGTACAGGCGTGGGAGCTCAAAGAATATCCCATGCCCGTGCAGCCCAGTTTACCCGATATCCTCGTTTACTTAATGCAATATAAACGCTCTTCACATGCCGAGCTATCGGAAAGTCTTTCTATTTCCAAATCTTTATTATCTGAAATTTTGAATGGCAAGAAAAAGCCAAACTTGGAACTCATAATCAATCTGCATAAAAACTTTGGCATCGATGCAACGCCTAACTCACTACCCACGCCAGCGTCAACGCCTGCTCGTCGAAGATCCGCGCATCCAGGTCCAGCAAGATGAACTCATCCCGCTCGAACGCAAACGGCAGTTTGATCACATCCCCCTCGATCCGGATATTCCCCGTCAGCTGCATGTGCTGTTTGAAGTCCAGCTCCCCCTTGCCATACCACTTGAACAACGCTTCTTTCGCACTCCAGATCAGCGTCAGGAACTCCTGCTCGACCCGCCCCCGCAACCCCCATTGCTCCAGGAAAAAAGCATAATCCTCGTTGAACAGATCCATCTCCCCGTCATTCAAAAATTTCTCCGCCACCCGCGTGATCCGCGGCGTCACCAGCTCGATATCCACCCCCACCCGACAGACCCGGCTGACGATCGCTGCGGCAAACGCCCCGCAATGCGAAATGGAAAAATGAAATCGGTCTCCCGCCAGATAAGGCTGTCGCGTATCCGCAATCCGGATCTCCTCCACGGGAAAATCCGGGTAAAGGAACGACAACAGATACCGGCCCGCCAAATGCTGCCGCCGCTTGAACGGATGCGTCACATCCCGCTTCAGGGGTACCTTCTCAAGAAAAAACGACTCCGGCTCCTCGATACTCCAAATCCCTAATTTTGTGTCTCGGTTGATAGAATGTTGATAAAACAGCGGCATTTCTAATATTATAATAGCATATTCGCAAACTTAACCAATTTCGACATGATCCTGTCCGATACTCGAATCCTGGAGGAGATAAACAAGGGAACGATCAAAATAGATCCCTACGACAGAAGCTGCCTCGGAAGCAATTCTTACGACGTCCACCTCGGAAAATGGCTGGCTACCTACCGGGAGCATATCCTCGACGCAAAGAAACATAATGAGATCGAATATTTCGAGATCCCCGAAGATGGATTTGTGCTTTATCCGCATATCTTCTATCTCGGCGTCACCCACGAATATACCGAGACCCACGCCCATGTCCCCTTCCTCGAAGGCAAATCCTCGACCGGCCGCCTCGGCATCGACATCCACGCCACCGCCGGCAAGGGCGACGTCGGCTTCTGCGGCAACTGGACCCTCGAGATCTCCGTCAAACAGCCCGTCAAAGTATATAAGGGAATGCCCGTAGGTCAACTCATCTATTTCCCGGTGGAAGGGGAGATCATGGTCAAATACAACCAGAAAAAGAACGCCAAATACAACGGCCAGTCGAACAAGCCCGTCGAAAGTATGATGTGGAAGAACGTCTTCTGAATTTCCGCCCCCCACAGGTCATCTCGCACCTCACGGCGTCACGGCCTCACGACGCGGCCCCTCACCGCCTCACATCACCGCCCCACATCACGGCGCGTCACGGCTTCACGGCCTTCATCGCCCCCCGCGCCACTTCAGCGCATCCCACCCGTTTTTATTGGCATAGGCGATCAGCCATGCCGTGACCTCCGTATAAGTAACAATCCCGTGTGGCTGCCGGTTGGCCTGCAGATACCGGCCATAAATACTCCAGATGACCGGTTCCAACGGGTTCTGATATTTCCGGTTGAACCGCTGCAGCTCCCTGAGATCAGCCCGGACACCCGGCGCCAGCCGCCCTTTGAACGTCTTTGCAAGCGCCGAATCCCGAACATACAACTCCCGGATAGAATATAAATAAAGCTCAATATAAGCCGAATAGCCGAACGCCGGGTCCGGCGACCTGCGCGCCGCGAGGAAACCAATGAAATTGGCCTCGTTCTCCTTCGCATAACCCAGCTGATGACCCATCTCATGACAGCTTGTATAAGGAAGCCCGAACAACGGATCCATCGTATTGACCTGCGCCTCCCCCGTAAAAGGATTGTAATACCCCGCAAACCCGATATAAAGACCCGGATAGCTGTATAACGATGCCTTCACGGAAGGAGACCGGTAGGCAAACCACGGATCGGAAACCGCAAGGCTGTCATATGCCCGGACCGCTCCACCCCGAAGCATGGCCATCCTCCCCAGATCAGCCCGATGGATCCGCGCGACACTGTCGAGGCTATTCACCTCCTGCAACAACGTCTCCGTCAGCTCCTGCAGTTCCGCGGTGGAATACTGCCTGACCTGCAGCTGTAGCTGCCCGACGATCCCGAGCCGGTTGTAATTCAAACCCCACAAAACATTGAACAACACATATACCCACAACAGCACGAATACCGCCCCGCAAAACCCCCGAACCAGCCAGCCCCGTGGAACCTCCCGCCGCACCAGCTTCCGGATCGACCGAACGCCCCAAACCATCAGCACCACAACCGCTGCACCATACAAAATATCCCCGATGCTGAATGGAACCCACCCGAACAGTACCCGCTGCGTCCGCGCAATAACCGGATACAACCCCTTCGAATAATACTTCTCGACCGCCGCGGGGAAAAACGAAAACACCTTGATAAATACCGCCGCCGCGAACAGACAAACCCAGGTTATTTTACGCCGAAAAGTCATTCGAAAAGTCATACCCGCTAAAAATAATCTAAATTGCCTTTCTATGAACGCGGAGACCCTCGATTTTAACAAGAATGAAGACGCCCTTCGCCTCGCAGTCAGCGGCTGGCGATCCCGATTAGAAAAGATCATGCTCGGCGGCGGGAAAGCGGCAGCCGAAAAACAACACGAAAAGAACAAGCTCACGGCCCGCGAACGCATCCAATACCTCATCGACGAAGGATCACCGTTCACAGAGATCGGCGCCTTCGCCGGATTCGACATGTACGAAGAACAGGGCGGCTGCCCCGCCGGAGGTACCGTTGCAGGTATCGGCTACATCAGCGGCCGGCAATGCGTGATCCTTGCCAACGACCAGACCGTAAAAGCCGGCGCCTGGTTTCCGGTCACCGGCAAGAAGAACCTTCGCCTCCAGGAGATCGCGATGGAAAATCACCTGCCCGTCATCTATCTTGTCGATAGCGCCGGCGTCTTCCTGCCCATGCAGGACGAGATCTTCCCGGATAAGGAACATTTCGGTCGCATCTTCCGCAACAACGCCCGCATGAGCGCCATGGGCATCACCCAGATCGCTGTCGTCATGGGCCCCTGCGTCGCAGGCGGCGCCTATCTTCCCATTATGAGCGACGAGACGCTCATGGTGGAAGGCAACGGCTCTATCTTCCTGGCCGGACCCTACCTCGTAAAAGCCGCCATCGGAGAACAGATCGAAGCAGAGACCCTGGGCGGCGCCGTTACCCACACCGGGATCTCCGGGATCGCCGATTATAAATTCGCCACCGAACAGGAATGCCTCGATCAGGTCAAAAAGATCATGAGCAAACTGGGCCACCCCGCCGCCGCGATCTTCGACCGCATCACCCCCAAAGCCCCGCTCCACCCCGCCGAAGACCTCTACGGCCTCTTCCCCGCCGACGCCGCCCGCCCCTACGATATGACCGACATCATCCGCCGCATCGTAGACGATTCCGCATTCGAACAATTCAAGGAAGATTATGGTAAAACCATCCTCTGCGGCTATGCCCGCATAGAGGGCTGGGCCGTCGGCATCGTCGCCAACCAGCGCAAAATGGTCAAAACCCGCAAAGGCGAAATGCAGATGGGCGGCGTGATCTATAACGACAGCGCGGACAAGGCGGCCCGCTTCATGATGAACTGCAACCAGAAGAAGATCCCCCTGATCTTCCTCCAGGACGTCACCGGCTTTATGGTCGGCTCCCGCAGCGAACACGCGGGCATCATCAAGGACGGCGCCAAAATGGTCAATGCCGTAGCCAACTCCGTCGTCCCCAAGATCACCGTTATCATCGGCAACTCCTATGGTGCCGGCAATTACGCGATGTGCGGAAAAGCATACGACCCCCGTTTCATCTATGCCTGGCCTACCGCCCGTATCGCCGTCATGGGGGGCGAACAAGCCGCGAAGACCCTCCTCCAGATCCAGGTCGGCGCCCTGAAAACAAAAGGAAAAGAGATCGATCCGGCCGAAGAGAAAAAACTGCTCGACGAGATCAAAGGCCGGTATGATCGCCAAACCTCCCCCTTCTACGCCGCCGCACGGCTTTGGGTAGACGCTATCATCGACCCTGTCGATACCCGCCGCGTCATTGCCGAAGGCCTCAAAGCCGCCGCCCACAACCCGGACATCCCCGACTTCAACCCCGGCGTCATCCAGGTGTGACCACCGTCTCCCCCTTTCCCATCAACGCCAACGCCCACAATCTCCCCCCTTGAGCGCCAACCCCTATCTTTGCCCCCATGTCGAACGATCTGACCATGTACACCGACGGCGCCTCCCGCGGCAACCCCGGCCCCGGCGGATACGGGACCATCCTCTTCTGGGGCGGCCACCGCAAGGAACTCTCCGCCGGTTATCGGTACACCACCAACAACCGGATGGAACTAATGGCCGTCATCGCCGGTCTTGAAGCACTCAAACGCGATAATCTGAAGATCACCATCTACTCCGACAGCCAATACGTCGTCAAAGCCGTCGAACAAGGCTGGCT
>DATJMG010000269.1:0-13865 GCA_035508835.1 Puia sp. | reverse complement strand
TTGACCGATGAGCTGGAATGTCTGAAGACTTCGCCGCAGGTCGTCTTTCTGGACGGCGACGGGGTACTGGATGGTTATATCCGGTACCAGGTTACGGGGGCGCATTGTCCGTGGCACCAGGTTTTTTGGATCGTCGATGGCGGTGAAACGGCCTTTTATGGGGGCGATGTTGCGCCGCAGCTGCAGCAGATGAAGAGCCGGTTTGTCGCGAAGTATGATTTTGACGGCAAGCGGGCGATGGAGCTAAGGCAGGAGTGGTGGGCCGCCGGGCAGGCCGGGGGCTGGCATTTCCTTTTTTATCACGATGTCAAGACGCCCCTGTGGACGGCAGCGGCCACGTGATCTTTGGTGAACGTTTGGGTGAACGGCCATAAAAAAAGGCCTGCCCTGGAAAGAGCCGGCCGTTGCTAACCTATGAAAAACACCAAGTTCAAATATCGTTAATCAGGTCTCTATTTATAAAATTTATCGGTCAATTAGCCAAAAGTCGCGGTCTATGGCTGGTTCCGCGGTTTCAGGCCGCTAAGGGCCCGCTGGCGGCGGCCCCGCCGGCATTATACGTCGGCGGCGGTTCATTTCCTGCAGGACGAGGCGGTTGAAATCCTGTTCGGCGATCCAGAAGGCGTTGATCTTTGGCGGCGGTATAGCCTTCAGAAATTCTACGGCGTATTTTTCCCGGATCGCGAGCATGGTCTTCTGGCGCTCCAGCTCATTGGGATGTGGCGAATGCCGGAAATTGAAGATCGCTTGTTTCACTTCCGAATCGTACATATTATAGATCGGCCAGAACTTCTCTGCTTCCTGCGGTGTCAGTCGCAGCCGGGTTGTGATAAACGATGTCTTCAAAGCTTCCAGTTCCCCGCCCCAGCCGCCTCCGGGGGACTGAGATCGTGCTGGTAGGGTTAGCCAGCATAGGAGTACCAATACGGAATATAGTTTTTTCATTGTTGCGTCTAATTCGTGGCAAGGTCTTCTGCTTTTCCATGTTCCTCCATATATTGCTGTAATTCGCTGTCGGATACTTCTCCCACGAAAGATTTCACATCTCCCTCATTCATGTCCAGCGTCGCCGTCGTATTGGTCACCGGTTCGGTGAGCATGGCGCGCTGGTCATCCAGGTAAGCCCGGATTTCCTGGTCGCTCACTTTTTGAAGGGCACGGGGGATGTCTGCGGTCGCAGCGTTTTGGGCGTTTTGCGTTACCTTGTTGTCGGGCTGAGGCCAGCTGAAGATCAGCAGCAGGCAGGCGGCGATGGCTGCAGCCGACGAATATTTCCACCAATTTCCTTTCAGCACTTTACCGGTGGCCGCGCGTTCCATCGGGATGACCTTTGCGGCGGGGACCGGCCGGGCAGGGAGTGCGACGGGCCGGGAGGGGAGGGTGACCGGCTGGTTGGGGAGGGTAACCGGTTGTGAGGGGAGTGCGACCGGCCCGGTGATCTTTTCGAGGATCCGGCCGGGCAGTTCGGCAAGATATCCTTCGGGTATCCCGTAGGTGGGGCGGTCGTGAGCTACCGTCAGCACCGGGGACAGTTCATCGAAATAGCCTTGGGGTACCTGGTAAGGGGTAATCCGGCTGAGTTCGCGAAAGAGGGGTGGGAGTTCTTCTTCCGCCGGCGTCCCCGTCTTGATGCGGGCGAGAACCCGGGCGGCAAAACCATCAAAATAGCCATCGGGTACCTGGTAAGTCGGGGCTACCCGGCTCAATACGGTTGCCGGAAGCTGGTCGAAATATCCAACCGGGGCCCTGTAAGGGGTCTGGCGGCCGATCCCGCTCATCAGCGCACTTAGTGTGCTCAGTTCCACCGATATTTCATTCCTTTCTTCCATCTATTTTCAGACCCCGTTGGTTAATCAAGGTTTAATGATTAAGTATATAATCCTCTATTTTTTTGACCGCATGGTGATAGGACGCCTTCAACGCCCCTTCCGAAGTGTCCAGCACCCTGCTCATCTCCTCGTAGGGCATTTCGTCATAATAGCGAAGGGTAAATACAACTCTTTGTTTTTCAGGAAGTTGTTGGATAGCCAACTGAAGCTTCCACTCCAGTTTGTTGGGATCGAAATATTTGTCTGCTATGACCTTATTACTCAGGCCGCTTTCCATTTCGTCCAGGGAAGCGGAGGATTTCCGTTTTTGCTGCTCCAGGTAGCTCAGGCATTCATTGGTAGCGATCCGGTACAGCCACGTGTACAGCTGGGAATCTTCCCTGAAGTTCTCGAGGCCGTTCCAAACACGTATAAATACATTTTGTAATACGTCATTGGCATCCTCATGTTCCACTACCATCCGCCGGATATGCCAGTACAGCTTTTCCTGGTATTTCTTTATGATAGCCGTAAAAGCCTTTTCCCTGGTGGCGGGATCCCGGAATTGCAAAAGCAACTCGGTATCTTGGATGGTCACCCCCATAAAGTTAGCTATTTATTTTTTTCTTGCTATAACCTTCTCTGCGGCTGCGACGATATTTGGGGTATCCAGGCCGTACTTGACGAGCAGTTCCGCCGGGGTGCCGCTTTCGCCAAAGGTATCGTTGGTGCCCACATATTCGATCGGGGCTGGAAAATGGCGGGCCAGGGTTTGCGCCACCGCATCACCCATTCCGCCGATGATATTGTGTTCTTCGGCGGTGACGGCGCAGCCGGTCTTTTTGACGGAACGCAGGATGGCATCGGTATCCAGCGGCTTGATGGTATGCAGGTTGATCACTTCGACCGAAATGCCTTTTTCCTGCAGGATCTTGCCGGCTTCGATCGCTTTCCAGACCAGGTGGCCGCAGGCAAAAACGGTCACGTCGGTCCCTTCTGAAAAATACTGGGCCTTCCCGATCTCGAATGGCAGCTTATCGGTGAAGATGGGCCATGCCGGGCGGCCGAAACGGAGGTAGACCGGGCCTGCGTAGTCGGCGATCGCGACGGTTGCGGCTTTGGTCTGACTATAGTCACAGGGCACGATCACCGTCATGCCCGGAAGCATTTTCATCAGGCCGATGTCTTCCAGGATCTGGTGTGTCGCGCCGTCTTCGCCGAGGGTCACGCCTGCATGGGATGCGCATATCTTTACATTCTTCCCCGAGTAAGCCACCGACTGGCGGATCTGGTCGTATACGCGGCCGGTGGAGAAATTGGCGAACGTGGTGGTATAGGGGATCTTGCCGTTGATCGTCAGGCCTGCCGCGATGCCGATCATATTGGCTTCGGCGATCCCGCACTGGAAGAATCGTTCCGGAAATTCCTTGATGAACTGGTTCAGTTTCATCGAGCCCAGCAGGTCTGCCGTGAGCGCCACGATATCCGGGTTCTTCCGGGCTGCTTCCACGATCCCGTCTCCAAATCCGCTGCGAGTGTCTTTCTGTCCGGTGACTTGAATGTCTTTTAGCATTACCTATGAATTTAGCGCCACAAAATAAGGAAAATCTTTTTGGGTGCGGCTGTTTTAGTTGAGCGTTGAAAACTTTCCGTTATAGAATTTCTCATCTGCCTTCAGCTTCTGCTCCCATTTCCAGGCTGTCGCCATCATGTCATCGAGGCTGAATTCGGTCTTCCATCCCAACTGTTTCCGGGCCAGGTCATTGTTGGCATAGATCGCGATCACATCGCCGGGCCGGCGCGGGCCGATCACATAATTCAATTTGACCCCGCTTACTTTTTCGAATGCCCGGATCGCTTCCAGAACGGTGACGCCGTTGCCGGTACCCAGGTTGTATACTTCCGCGTTCCTGGTGATCTTTCCGTCCAGCATGTAGCGCATGGCCAGCGTGTGTGCATGGGCGATATCGGCGACATGGATGAAGTCGCGGATGCAGGAGCCGTCACGGGTCGGGTAGTCGTCGCCATATACGGTCATCTGCGGGAGCTTGCCGATGGCGGTTTGGGTGATCGCGGGCACGAGGTTAGCCGGCCGGCCGACGGGCATTTCACCGATCAGGATGCTTGGATGTGCGCCGACCGGGTTGAAATAGCGCAGCAAGATGCTTCTGGTGCGCGTAGTCGACCGCGAGAATTCGTTGATGATCTGCTCACCCATCTGCTTGGTATAGCCGTAGGGAGATTCCGCCGGCTTGGGAGGTGTCAGTTCGGTTACGGGGATGACGTCGGGATTGCCGTAGACGGTACAGGAGGAAGAGAAAACGAAATAAGGGATCCCGAACTCCTGCACGCATTTCAGCAGGTTGATCAGCGAAAGCAGGTTGTTTTCGAAATACATCAGCGGATGTTCGACCGATTCGCCTACCGACTTGTAGGCGGCAAAATGGATGATCCCGGCGATGTTCTCATTTTCCTGGAAGATGGCGAAAGTATCGTCGTAGTTGCAAAGGTCGACCTTATAGTTCTTGATCTTTTTGCCGGTGATCTTCTCGACTCCTTCCAGGATCCGCGGGGAAGAGCGGATATTATTATCGACGCAGATGACTTCAAAGCCGTTGGCAAGCAAGTCCACTATCGTATGGGAGCCAATGTAGCCGCATCCGCCGGTGACAAGGATCTTTTGCATGATTATTTTTTATCCTGTTGAATAAGATTGATCAGGTATTGGCCGTAACCGCTTTTCAGCAAGGGCTGGGCGATCTTTTCGACCTGGGTGGAATCGATAAAGCCTTTTCTCCAGGCGATCTCTTCTATGCAGGCAATTTTGATCCCCTGGCGTTGTTCGATGACCTGGACGAACTGGGTGGCTTGCATCAGGGAATCGAAGGTCCCGGTATCCAGCCAGGCCGTACCTCTGTCCAGGATCGACACTTTCAGCTTGCCCAGCCGCAGGTATTCCTTATTGACGTCGGTGATCTCGTATTCGCCTCTTGCCGAAGGCTTGAGAGATCCGGCGATCCCTACCACATCATTATCATAAAAATACAGGCCCGGAACGGCGAAATTACTTCTCGGTTTCGCCGGTTTCTCCTCAATGGAGATCGCCTTGTTGTCTGCGTCGAATTCCACTACCCCGTATCGTTCGGGGTCACTCACCCGATAGGCGTAAACAATGCCGCCATCCGGCCGGGTATTCTTTTCCAGCTGCTCACCCAGGCCTGCGCCGTAGAAGATATTGTCACCCAATACGAGCGCTACGTCGTCTTTTCCGATAAAGTTCCCGCCGATCACAAAAGCCTGTGCCAGTCCGTTCGGCAGCGGTTGTTCCGCATAGGTAAAGGAAAGGCCCAGTCCGCCGCCGTCGCCAAACAGTTTTTTGAACAGGGGAAGGTCATGCGGGGTCGAGATGATCAGGATCTCCCGGATCCCCGCCAGCATCAGGGTGGATAAGGGATAATAGATCATCGGCTTGTCGTAGACAGGCATGATCTGCTTGCTGATGGCGTAAGTGATCGGATGCAGCCGCGTGCCGGATCCACCTGCAAGAATAATTCCTTTCATTAGCGTTGCCCGGTTTTTAGAATTTTCACAAGTTAGGCATATTTAATAATGATGGACTCGATCACGTTAGCCGCGTCTTCGCATTTGTCGGTAACGATTTCCATCACCTGGTAGATCTCGCGTTTTTTGATGACTTCCTTGGCATCGGGCTCGGTTTCGAAGAGCCGCTCGATGCTGAGATCGAATATATCATCAGCCTGGTTCTCAATGCTATTGACCTTTACCAGCGCGTCGGTGATCCGGCGCATGTGGCGCATATTCCGCAACTCTTTTACCGCCAGCTGGATCTGGGTGGCGCCTTCGTCGATCAGGTCGGCCAGTTTCTGGATGCCGGTATCGCTGGGGTTGACGCGATAAAAATTGATCTTTTTTGCGGTGGAGTAAATGAAATCGCAGATGTCATCCAGCGAGCTGGCCAGGTAGTGGATGTCTTCCCGGTCGAAGGGGGTGATGAAATTCCGGCCCAGCTCGGTAAAAATGCGGTGTGTCAGATCGTCATTGATATGCTCCTGGTCCTCCACCTGGACGATCAGGGCAGCCCGTTTGTCGAAATCCGGCTCTGCGACGACCTCTTTTATCAGCTTTCCCATCCTGCCGACGCTGTCCGCCACTTGTTCGAACAGGGAATAAAATACCCTGTCTTTTGGAGTGAAGAGCTGAAGGAAAGAGCTAAACGCCATGCACGGAATTTTTTGATTTCGCGCAAAAGTAAGGTTCTTCGGCGATTTTTTGGGCTATCCTACTCTATCTTCCGCCATTTGTCATTGCCCGGCCGCTTGTCCGGTTGACTGTCCGGTCGATTGCCCGGCCGGTTGTCCGGCAGGTTGTCCGGCGGGTTGTCCGGCCAGCAAGGCAGGGGATGATCGCGCAGGAAGTATGATAGGGCGTCCCGGAGGATGTCCGGGAGCAACGGGATCACCCAGCAGGGCCGCGATGGTGGCTGCCAGTTGCTTTTGATACACCTGGCTATGTGACTGCAGCTCGCCTGCCGGCAGGATATCGGGGCCCAGAACGGCCATCCAGATCTCGCCGGAGCCTTGCGCCCAGAAGCCATGCGTGGTCCATTTGTTGGGTTTCCAGCCGCGGCCGTGGTCGGTGGTGATCAGGAAAGTGGTGCTGTCGCGGTAATACGGGTCGGTTTGCACGAGATACCAGAGATCCGCGATCATGCGGTCGATGTCGGAGATCTGCTGTAAATAAAGATCATAGCGTGCCTGGTGCGCGAGCTCGTCGGTTTCGCCCAGGGCCAGATAAAGGACGGACGGATGATGCTGTTCGATATATTCTTTGGCCATCAGGAAGGTAAGTAAGTCATGGCGGGTCTTGCTGTGGGGGATGGAGGCCTGTACGCTATCGATCAGCCCCGCATCCGGATCGCCTTTATCTACCAAAGGCGAATAGCCGCTGTTGATAGGCAAGCCGCTCCGGGCCTCATTCAAAATATATGGAAAGACATTCCAGGAAGTGAAAACGGCCACCTTGCCCCTGTATTCCCGGCTGTTGTTCAGGTATTCCAGCACGTTGACGTGCGGGTTTTCCACCGGCAGGTTGGGACTACTGAAGGCATCGGTATGACCGGTAAAGATCTCGTTATAGCCGGGATAGGAGATCTTGTAGAAGTTCCGGACATTCATCTTGTTCCCCAACAAGCGGTTCCCATAGATCCGGCCTTCGGCGGCCACCGTTGTCCAGAAGAAGGGCATCAGCTTCTTCCGGCGCACCTGTGCCGAACTGTCCCAATACTCCTGGCGGGTCAGCATGGTATCCCTGACATAACCGGGGTTGGCGACGAGCCGCGGGTCGGCGCCGGTGAAGACTTCCTGCCACCGGAATCCGTCGATCGTAATAATAAACAACTTTTTGGTCTTCGCGTGGTCAGCATGGGAGGGAGGCGGCGTCTGTGCTGCTGCCGGGAGGCATAGCATGGCCGCAAGGATCGGGAGGAAGCATTTCATTTTAATGGGTTTGTCAAAGGTAAAATGCATATGTGATGCCATGGTTATCAAAAGATTAACTTAACATTAACCTCCGTTGCCAGTGGATCGGTATAGTTTTATCGCTGAAACTCTTTTATCGCTGCAAACTCTACTGTATGGCGTGGCTACCCTGGCTGGATCATTTGGATAAGAAGATGTTTGTATGGATCCAGCATGACGCGGCATGGTCCGTACTGGATAAGGTAATGCCCGTATTGCGGGAGCCGCTGGTTTGGGTGCCGCTGTATGCTTTCATGCTGTATTATGCGTTGCGTCAGGGCAAGGCCAAAGCCTGGCCCTTCATCATCCTGACGCTGCTGACTGTTGCCATCACCGATT
Source organism: Puia sp. (assembly GCA_035508835.1). Taxonomy (GTDB): domain Bacteria; phylum Bacteroidota; class Bacteroidia; order Chitinophagales; family Chitinophagaceae; genus Puia. The sequence continues at coordinate 6,181 of DATJMG010000269.1, read as the reverse complement.
CGGTCACCGCACAATTGCTCAAACCTTTTTTTGCGCGTCTTCGGCCATGTCATTCGCCCGATCTTCAGGGAATGGTACGCAGCCTGGTCGGTTGCGGGGGTCTTTATTCGATGCCTTCGAATCATGCTGCCAACCACTTCGGGCTGGCCGCCTTCTGGTATTTCTCCATCCGGCGGATGAATGGCCGCAAATGGATCTGGTTATGGTTGTGGGCCGCGGTGATCTGCTATGCCCAGGTCTATGTCGGCAAGCACTATCCTTTTGACGTGCTTGTCGGGGCCGTCTTCGGCTTTCTGACAGGGCTGGGTACGTTCGGGCTTTTCGTTTACTGGGAAGGCCGCGTTATATTTGCGCACAAAGGCGAGCTAATTGATCACCGATCCTGAATTGACCACCCATCCCGAATTGATCACCGATCCACAGAAGGCGGAGTGGGAAACCTGGCTGCAGAAGTGGTTTATTCCCCTGTTGATACCTGCCCTGCTGGTGAATGCCGGCGGTCTGCTCATCCCCATTCTCGAACCTGACGGCGCGTTGTATGCGACGATTGCCAAAACGATCGCCCGTTCGGGGAATTTTGTCAGTTTATATGTCGACGGCAGGGATTGGCTGGACAAGCCGCATTTTCCGTTCTGGATGGCTGCGTTGAGCATGCGGGTTTTCGGTGTCAACGGGTTTGCTTATAAGTTCCCCGCGCTTTTGTTTTGGGCCGCGGGCGCCTGGTATACCTGGCGGTTCGCGCTTTCGCTTTATGGAAAGCCGGTTGCGCAGCTGGCGACCCTCATTTATGTATCTGCGGCGCATCTCGTTATTTCCAACAATGATGTCCGGGCCGAGCCTTACCTCACGGGGTTGATCATCGGAGCGGTCTATCATTTTTATAAGACTTCGCGATCGACCCGTCCATGGCTCCACCTGTTGGCCGGGTCCGTGTGTTCGGCGGCGGCGCTGATGACCAAGGGACCCTTTGTGTTGCTGACGATCGGCGCCGGTTTTATCCTGGACTGGATAGTAGGAAAAGAGTGGGGGCAGTTCCGTGCCATCCGCTGGTGGGTTGCGATCGTTCTGACCGCGCTGTTCACGCTGCCGGAATTGTATTGTCTATATGTCCAGTTCGATCTGCATCCGGAGAAGCACGTTTTCGGGCGAACGAACGTCTCGGGTGTCCGGTTCTTCTTTTGGGATAGTCAGTTCGGCCGGTTTTTCAATACGGGTCCCATCAAAGGAAGCGGCGACCCTTTTTTCTATTTTCACACCTTGCTATGGGCTTTCCTGCCCTGGTCCCTCCTGTTGTATGCCGCCGTTATCCGCCGGTGCCGCAGCATCCGCCGCGCGGTTCCCGGGGATTGGATCTGCGCCGGCGCCGTTCTTGCCAGCTTTATCCTGTTTTCCCTTTCCCGGTTCCAGCTGCCGCATTATCTCAATATCCTTTACCCCTTCTGTGCGATCCTCACGGCGGGGTGGCTGTATGGCATTCGTCGCAACGGGACCCGCAGGTTCGTCAGGATCGTTCAGGGCATCATTAATATCCTCCTCCCCGTGCTCCTGCTCCTCCTGGCGTGGGTGTTGTATTACCCCCGGGCCCCGCTCCTGCTGGCCGGGATTGTTGTCCTCTCGCTGCTGCCTTTCTTCCTGTTCCGCGGCGCCGCGCTCCCGGTGTCGATCACCCGTAGTTTCTGGCAGGCCCTGCTGGTTTTCAGCTTTATAAACTTTGTGCTTTATCCGGCGATCCTGCAGTATCAGGCGGGTACTCAGGCAGGGCGGTGGGTTGCCCGGCACAGATCCGGTGCCGGCGCGCTTTATTTGCTGCAGGAGGCGCCGGTCAACTATTCAGTCGAGTTTTATAGCCCGGTCCCGGTTTCGCGGATAACGATGGATAGTCTGGCGGCGGTTGTGGCCGGAAGGGCGGCGGTGGGGATGGCGGGCAGCGGCCATGAGGGTATTGCCGGCGGGCGTGCGGGCATGGACGGCGGGCATGGGGTTGTCGCCCGCGGCCCGGGCGGGCCCGCGCTGGTGTTTGCTCCTGCTGCTTTTTCGGACACGCTCGCCCGGCGCGGCTTGCATGCCGCCATCCTGCAGTCGTTCCCCAACTTCCATATCAGCCAGCTTACCGGCGAGTTCCTGGATGCGCGGACGCGGGGAAAGGTGCTGGATAATTATGCGGTCATGCAAGTGTCCGAGTGATCATCTTTCCCGGGGGTCCCTGAGTGATCCCGGGGACCCTGAGTGAATCCCGGGGATTCCGGGGCGATCTTCAATTCTCGTCTGCGCTTGGGCCATAGCTGCCGGGGATCGGGATATCGAGCAGCCGCAGGAATACGCCTAACTGCGCCCGGTGGTGGACGATCTGGCAGTAAGCCATCCGGACGATCTCGCCCTTTGTGGCCACCTGCAGGATCTGGTCGCCATTCCGAAGGGTCCAGGGCTCGGCGAGGGTTTCTTCGGTTGCGGCCAGCAAGTGCTCGCGGCCGTCGGCCAGGGACCGGTCGAAATATTCCAGCAGTTCCGCGTTATTGTTGACTATTTCCTGGTGGTAGGGGTTGGCGGCGAAATCAAGTCCGTCGGTGGTGACGGCCATGGTTACCCAGCCGGGCAGTTCGGCGATATGGGTAGCCAGGCGCTGGACGGTCATGCTTTTCTGATGGGGCTGCCAGTCAAAATAGGCGGTTGGCACTCTTTCCAGCATTTTGCGGGTGGTCCGGGCTTCCTGCTCCAGCTCTTTCAGTAGCGGTTCGATCGTTGACATAATGGAATAGTTTTTGAATGAACTAATTGTTTACGATCCAAAGTAACTACCGGCTGGTGACAGCCTTATGTCAGCAGTTCCACTGCGCGGGCGCAAAAAAACTTAACATTGGATTTGTCGCTTTAATATTAAATTTGTGTTATCAAATTATTACCAAAAATCGTTATTCGTATGAGTCAACAAGAAACAGTCGCTCCTGAGTTGTCGCCCAAGAAGAAAGTGCGCAAGGAGATCGGGGAAAAGGTTGCGGGCGCATTGGCAGATTACAAGCAGGAGCTGGGTGAGAAGACATTGGCTACCCATGTCCGTCATTTCAGTAAGCTGATCAGCCGTGATTTGCTGAAGGTCAGCAAGAAGCGGGAGAAGACTGCCAAAAAGGAAAGGACGAAGAAAGTGAGAAAAGCCACAAAAGCGACCAAGTCGGCGGCTAAACAATAGTTACAGTTCTCGTGTTACAAAGTTATCCCGGCCGCGATGAGCGGCCGGATTTTTTTGGCCCAAAAAATTATACTCGGGTAATATTAATAACGGAACTTTACAGACTAAATCAAATCACTATGGCCAGTTTCGGCGAATTGAAGCCTAATACGTACTATCTGATCCAGGTGGATGAGGAATCGGATATCGAGCTCGTTTCGGTGATCCTCGAGACAAAGGAAACGGTGCTGCTTCGCAGCTATCTGCCGGAGACCGAAGACTTTTTCAAGCACCAGGAGGAGACCATTTATAAGCTCGTCGAAGAAGTCGATGCGGACACGGCCGCCCAATTCGAAAGCCTTTACCAGCAGGTGACCGAAGAAGAATTCAGTGAATACGAGGAGGATGAGGAAGAATAAGCGGGTGATAGCCGTTAAAAATTCCAAAGGATGACGGTAAGTACGAACAGGGTGATGAGCACATAGAGATAGTCTTTTTCCAGCAGGTAGCCGAAAATGGAAAAGGCGATCCGGGCGATCGGGGTGAGAATGAGCAGCAGCAGCCCGAAGGCGATCAGGGGCCTGCCCTCGCCATGCAGGATGGCTTTCCACATCGCCGCGAGGTTCCGCATTTTATCCGGCTCGCCTTTGAATGAGCGGAAAGCGGGGTACTGGCCGCCGTGCCGGATGAAATAGACGATGCCCCCGGCGAGGACGACGGTGGAGGAAAGCAGTACGCCGGACCGCAGCAGCCGCCCGATGATCTTCTCCAGGTCCTGATCCTGTATTCTCTTCCTGATGGTTCCCATATTCAGATCGTGTGGTGGATACCGTTATAGATCATTTCAACGGCAAGCAGTCCGATCACCGCCGCAAAAACCTTTTTCAGCTGCGGCACCCTGACGCGGGTCAGGATCTTCGTTCCCGCAAAGGCGCCTCCCAGTACGCCCAGCATGACCGGCATCGACAAGCCGGGGTCGATATATCCCTTCTTCAGGTAGATCCCCGCGCTGGCTGCCGCCGTCACCCCGATCATGAAATTGCTGGTGGTGGTGGAGACCTTGAACGGGGATCGCATGATATTGTCCATCGCCAGCACCTTGAGGGCTCCCGAGCCGATGCCCAGCAGCCCGGAGAGGATGCCGGCAACGTTCATGACCAGAAAGCCCCCGATCACATTCTTTACGGTATATGGCTGTTTGCCCTGCGGCGTCGGGTAGCTGCCTGCCAGCTTCAACCATTGGGTCAACCGGCTTCCCGGCCCTGTAACGAGGTTATCCTGGTTCTTGAAAAAGGACAGGAAGGCCGAAAGGATCAGCACCACGCCGAAGACGATGGCAATCGCCGCTGTCGCGAGGTGTGTGGCCAGGCTGGCGCCGGCTACTGCGCCCACGGTCGTCGCCACTTCGAGGAACATGCCCAGCCGGATATTGCTGATGCCGTCGCGGACATAGGCCGCCGCCGCACCGGAAGAAGTGGCGATCACGCTGACGAGGGAAGCGCCGATGGCGTAGTGGATGTCTACCTTGAACAGCAGGGTGAGCAAGGGGATCAGCACTACTCCACCTCCCAGGCCTGTCAGCGACCCCAGCAAACCTGCGACCAGGGCGCCTGCGAACGTTAAACCCGAGAAGACAAGAACGGTCATGGATGTGCGGCAGTTTGCGCAAACGTACGTCATTTTCCGGGCATCCTGTCAATTGGAAAAAGCAGGTAACTTCAGCTCGTCGATAGCGCGCCCCGCCGCGGCGCTCAGGTCGGTCGGTTTCCCGCTATCCTTGTGTACCCATACCCCGTCTTCTTTCTGGATCGTAATGGGCGGAAGGACGATCCGGTCGCCATGTCCCGGGATGCGAAAATTGCTTACCACATAGTAGGTTTTGGAGTGATGCTCCTCCACCTCGGCCTCGAGCGTGAGGCGCATCTTCGCTGCGTCCACAGCGAAGCTAAAACTAATTGAATAGTTTGCGTTGCTCATGATGCAGGGAGTTTGACTATATTGCCGGGCGTACAAATCAGGTGCCAACGGGCGGGAAACTGAAGAAGTGACATTCCCGGGCGGGTGCGACGGTCAGGAACTGAAAATTTTTCCCGGTCCGGTGTTTGTCAGCAGACATTTTTGCAATCGGAAATGGTCTCCCGATATGTTCCCCCCGAGCCTGGTGCCAATTGTGTGGGGTAAAGCTGATTCCCGCCTGTGCGACCGCACTAATCACAAAAAATGCGAACAAGGTTCTATAATTTGGAACTTTGTTCAGAAAAGCCTATTTTTAAGGGGCAAAGACGTCGTCCGCCACTGTATTATTGATGGGATGCTCACCAAGTCTAAATTTAAAGATTTCTTTCAAAAAAATGTAGCAGCTTTGTAGTCATCTAAAACGACGCCGGTATGTCCGCCGCTCCAAATATCTATCTCCCCCTTAATTTTAACCAGCTCTTCGAACTGGTCAAGCAGCTGCCAGCTAAAGAAAAGCAGCACCTGATTGGTCTGTTAAAACAGGAGCAGGAAGAGAATATTCCCATCCCCGAAGAACACAAGAAAATCGTCCGCCAGCGCATCAAACACTACCACGAGCACCCCGAAGAGATGGTCGACTGGGAGACCGCTAAAAAACGCCTGAAGCTCGACTGATGAAGCGCTATACCCTCAAGATCACCCCCGAAGCCCTCCGGGAGATCTAGCAGGCGATCGATTATTACAACAGCTGCTCCAAAGGCCTCAGCAGAAGGTTCAACCTCGATCTGCAAGAGCAGTTCACCCTCATCAAAAAGAACCCCTTTGCCCGCTCCGTCCGCTATGACGACGTCCGCTTCGCTATGCTCGGCCGCTTCCCCTATGCCACCCATTTCACCATCGACGAAGCCTCCCGCACCGTCTGGTCGCCGCGATCTACAGCACCCCGCAAGAACCCCTCGGAGAGTAGCTTCCTCTTGCGCAAATAAAAGAGGGCTGCCAAAGAAGCCCTGATTTTCTAATATATTGCCCGCTATCTTTTACAACTGTATGGGTTTATATGCT
>DATJMG010000268.1:0-18654 GCA_035508835.1 Puia sp. | reverse complement strand
AAGATACGAATTAAAATAATAAATTGCGAGGCTTTTTGGCAAAAAGGCGCTAAGTATGTTATACGCTGATTTCGAGAGACTTATATCGACGCCCAGGATGATCAAATATCTGTCGGCTTGTGGCAATAACACCCGAAAAGCCATGACCTTATACAGAGCAAATATACGTCTTTCGACCGAGATATTTTCAATCCTGTGCTTGTTCGAAGTCGCACTCCGCAATGCGACCAATGTCCACTACCGCGGGACATTGGGTAACAATTGGCTATTTGATGCCGCGCAACCCGGTGGGTTCTTACACGCGACCGGATGCGAAAAATCGCTGGAGAGCGTGGAAAAAGTCATCGCTAATTTGGGCGTTTTCTACACGCCCGATAAAGCGATCGCGGAATTGACCTTCGGTTTCTGGACGTATCAATTCGCTTCCAAGGAATTTGCCGCCGCCGGCTGCTATCTCTACCGTCTATGCGATGAGCAAATACAACCAGATCCGGGAGTTGCTGCAGTGGCTTGGCATAAACGCCGATTCTTTTCTTTTTGGAGTGGATGGTTTCCAGCGGGAAAGACGGTACATCGACAGTCTATAGGGCCAGACTCAGGAAATATCCTGGCATCTTTTATGATGGATGACAGGCGAGCAGTATCTTTGTACCGGAAACGGGAAGTGGTGTCTTCCCCAAAACAACCGCCAGGGATCGCGTTTGGTCCCCATAGTGAACCGTTCGGTTCGCCGGCCAATGACACCTGCACATAGCATACGGCGCTTACCCGACGGCGGGTAGCCGTAAAAATGACATCGACATGGATCGATCAGCTACGAGCAGGCGGCCGGAAGTTCTCCCCACGAACTTTCAAAGCATTTTATACGCGATGGGACCACCCTCACCCGAACAGCGGGACCTGCCCACGTTTTTTGTCCACCTGAACCTGGACCAGGTAGTGGATGCGGCAACAAAAAGCCGGACGGAATACGATCTGAAACCCTTTTTCTATTTGCCGCCCCGGAGCGTGGAGGATGTGCTTTACCGGCAGGCAGTGGGACGGGACCTGGACAATCCGGCGGTGCTTGTCAAGGTGCAGTCTTTTGCAGAAGGAATGGGCCGGATGCGGCAGCGCTTGCCCGACCCGGAAAAGAGCTTTTACAAGTATCAGCGGGAACGGTACTTCCTGGAAGCGGCGGACCTGTATTGCCGGGCGGTAGGCGCATTCGCTCAGGATCTCGCGCTACTGGATTATGATTCAGCGGGGCTGCGGGCCCTGCAGGCTTTCCTCGAAAAATATACGGCATCCGATGCCTTTCAGCGGCTCCTCGCCGACAAAGACCATTTGCTCGCCGATCTGTCCGCCATCGAGTACGGCATCTTCAACCGCGAGCTGGAAGTACAGGTGCGGCGTAAAGGTCCCGAGCCGGATTATACCGCGGAGATCGAGCGGCTGTTTGGCAAGTTCAGACGCCCGGGAACGGGAGACAGTCAGCCGCCTAGGGGTGATCCCCGGCCCAAGACAAAGGAGTATGTCTGGCGGGGCAAGGTGGAGACCTATACAGTAGCGAATGAACGTCAGGGAGAGCAACCCCGGCCGGAGGATATGAACCATGTCGAGGCAGCTATCCTGGAAGGAGTGGCCACGCTCTTCCCCGAGATCTTTGGGCGGTTGGACGAGTTTTGCGAGCGCCACGCAAATTTCCGGCTGGATAAGGTCATGGCCTTTGACCGCGAGATCCAGTTCTACCTCGCCTGGATGGACTATATCTCTCCGCTGAAGGCCGCGGGTCTGCCTTTTTGCTACCCGGAAATAACCGCGACGGACAAGGACATCTTTGTCACCGATGGTTTCGACGTGGCTCTGGGCCGGGCGCTAACGGAAGAAAAGCGGGCTATAGTGCTGAATGACTTCCATCTTTCCGGTCAGGAGCGGATCATCGTGGTCACCGGTCCCAACCAGGGTGGCAAGACCACCTTCTCCCGGATGTACGGCCAGTTGCACTACCTCGGGGCCCTCGGGCTGCCGGTGCCGGGAAGCGCGGCCAAGCTATTTTTCTTCGACCGTCTGTTCACCCATTTCGAACGGGCGGAACATGCCGGGGAACTGCGCAGCAAACTGGAGGACGACCTGGTCCGCCTGCACGAGATCCTCACCGGCGCGACAGCCCGGAGCATCGTGATCCTGAACGAGATCCTCTCCTCTGCGACTTTGCAGGATGCCATCTACCTGAGCGGCAAGATCATGGAGCGGCTGGACGCCCTGGACACGCTCTGCGTGTGGGTAACGTTCATCGACGAGATCATCGCCGCCAGCCCCAGGACGATCAGTATGGTGAGCCGGATGGACCCGGCTGACCCCACCGCCAGGACCTTTAAGATCGTCCGGCAGCAGGCCAACGGACTGGCCTATGCGCAAGCGATTGCCGAAAAATACCGGGTCACCTACGAGGCCCTTAAAAACCGCCTCCCATGAGAGTGCTCCTACACTATAAGACAAAGGACTTCGACCCCGGCACGGCCCTGGCCTGGAACGAGCAGACCCTGACCCAGGACCTGGAGCTGACCCCCCTGTTTCAGACGATGGCGGGCGGCGACGAACTCTTGCTGAAGGTGGCTCGGGCGACGATCCTGTCCAGTCTACCGAACGACGCAGAGACGATCGCATACCGGCAGGCGATCCTCGCGGACTGTCTGCGGATCCCGGAACTGGCCCGGGAGCTTTACGCGATCGCGGTGGCGGCCATCGAAGCGCGAAAAAAGACCTGGTACTATCTGTCTTCCTCCTATCCTTCCTCCAACCTCTCTAACGCCGTGGGCCTCATGGAGCTGTTTACCGATCACCTGGACCTGCTGAGGGTCTTTGCGACGACGCATGGCGAAAGTTTTGCCTCGGAAGGTTTCCGGCGGTTGCTGGGCTCGCTACGGACGGAGCTGGCCGAGGACTATATCACGGACGTCCGGGGCAACCTTCAGGAACTCCGGTTCCGATGGGGCACCCTGATGACCGCCCGCTTGGGCGCGGGAAATAGCGGCATGGGATATTCGCTGCGCCGGCCGGCCGAGAAACACCTGAACTGGTGGCAGCGGCTGTTTGCGTCCAAGCCAAAGGATGCCTATGTGTTCAATATCCATCCCCGGGATGAAAGCGGCGCCCGCGCACTGGCGGAACTCAAGAACAACGGAGTCGCCCGGGCGGCGGAGGTCATGGCGGGCGCAGCGGAACACGTGCTTTCGTTCTTTGCCCAGTTGGAAACGGAGCTGGCCTTTTACCTGGGATGCCTGAACCTCGCGGACCGGCTGAAGGAACTCGGTGAGCCGATTTGTTTGCCTGAACTGGCGGCGATGACGGGGCGGACGCACGCAGCGAGAAACCTCTACGACGTTTCCCTGGCGCTGAATATGCGGCATAAGGTGGTAGACAATGACCTGGAAGAGGGCGGCACGGGGCTGGTGATCATCACGGGCGCGAACCAGGGCGGCAAGTCGACGTTCCTGCGGAGCATCGGCGTCGCGCAGTTGATGATGCAGAGCGGGATGTTCGTGCCCGCGGAACGGTTTTCGGCCGGGCTGTGTCGTTGCCTGTTCACCCATTTCAAGCGGGAAGAGGATACGGGGATGAAAAGCGGCAAGTTCGACGAGGAAATGAGCCGGATGAGCGGGATCTCAGACCACATCACGCCGGACGCCATCGGCCTGTTCAACGAATCCTTCGCGGCGACGAATGAGCGGGAAGGCTCGGAGATCGCGGGCCAGATCGTACGCGCCCTCCGGGAAAAAGGGGTGCGCGTCTTTTTTGTCACCCACCAGTATGCATTTGCCCATGCGCTATTTGAGCAGGATCCGGAAAGGGCGCTTTTCCTACGGGCGGAACGGAAAGCCGACACGGGCAGGACCTTTAAACTGTTGCCCGGCGAGCCCCTGCCAACCAGCTACGCCATAGACATCTATAACCGGCTTTTCCCTGCGGAGACCCTGACCAAAGAAGCCTGAGAACGGAGCGGCCAATTGGAAGAAGGAAACAAATGGAATTGATCATGAATGGAATTCTCAAAAAGCGGACAGCCACCCGTTTTGTAGTCACGGTGGGAATCGTGAGCCTGTTTGCGGATATGACCTATGAATCGGCGCGAAGCATCAACGGACCATACCTCGAAGTGTTGGGCGCCACCGCCTCGACGGTGGGCTGGGTGGCCGGGCTGGGTGAACTGCTCGGTTACGGGTTGCGGTTTGTCTCAGGCTACTTCTCGGACCGCACCGGGAAATACTGGACGATCACCCTGATCGGGTATACGATCAACCTGCTTTCAGTGCCGCTGCTGGCCCTCGCCGGTCACTGGCAGCTGGCAATCCTCCTGATCGTGGGGGAACGCGTCGGCAAGGCGCTGCGGGTGCCGCCCCGGGACGCGATGTTGTCCTACGGGACCCGCGAGATGGGCCGGGGCTGGGGTTACGGGCTGCACGAAGCCCTGGACCAGACCGGTGCGACCGTTGGTCCGCTGCTGGTGGGCCTGGTCCTGCTTTATCGGCATAATTCGTATGTCACCGCTTACGCGTGCCTGTTGGTCCCGGCCGTGCTGGCCCTTGCGATCCTGCTGGTGGCGATGTCCATGTACCCGCACCCGGAGCACCTCGAGATATCCGACACCGCGCTGGTTACAAAGGGCTATCCCCGGATATTTTGGGGCTATATTGTCGTGGGAGTCCTGATCGCGGCGGGTTACGCGGATTATTCGCTGATCGCTTTCCATTTCAAGCGGACGGCGCTGATGAAAGACGACTGGATCCCCGTATTTTACGCCATCGCCATGGGGAGCGAAGGATTGTCAGCGCTCCTGCTTGGGAAGTTGTACGACCGGATCGGCATTTGGGTGATGCTCTTCACGACCCTCCTGTCGCTGCTTTTCGCGCCTCTGGTCTTCGGCTTCCCACCCTGGTTCCAGGGCGGTTTCCACACGGCACTCCTGGGGGTGATCCTCTGGGGGATCGGCATGGGCGCGCAGGAGTCCCTGCTGAAAGCCGCCGTAGCGGATGCGATCCCGACCGACCGCCGGGGAAGGGCGTTCGGGGTGTTCAACGCGGCGTTCGGGGTGAGTTGGTTCGTCGGCAGCGTGGCAATGGGGCGGCTCTATGATACATCGAGGCCGGCCCTGGTGGTTTTTTCGGTGGCTCTGCAACTGCTGGCGGTGGTAGGGCTGGCGGGGTTGATCACCCGGAGACGAAAACGAGCGGGTCCGCCCCACATAGCGTCTTAATGGAGCGCCATCTTAGTGGCAGTTGAGAAGAAATCAAAAAATCTATGCGGGTATAACTTCCGGTAAAAAAGGGTTGACCTCAGTACCCTGCGCATCCGCGATACAAAAAACGCGCTGCTTATATTCGACCCCGGCAATATCTTTGTATATCAGGCCGAATACAACAAAATTCAGCGATTGTGGATTTATAAGAAAATGCAATAGAATGGGTTGATCCGATTTGGCCAGGTGCCGTCGCCTTGAATCAAAATTTATGGGAATAAATATTGGTCGTACGTTCCCATTTTGGGCGTACTCAGGGGTAATTTCCAAGGCCATGCCTTCCGTTTCATTCGTCACCAGGATCGTAAGAATTTGTTCGTTTTCGTTACCCGGTTTAAACATTTCTGTAGAAACCACATATTTCAGTTTCGGCTTGACACTTTCTCTAAATCGGATACTTTCGATTTCAAACAATTTCGTTTGGGTAGCTTGAACTTCCTTTTGAGATTGCAAAGTCCTATATAGAAAAACAGCCGTGATTGTTGTCACGGCCACAAGACCCCAATCCGAAATAGAACCCCATTCGATTGCGCAAATAGTAATGATGAAATATGACGACATTCGCCTCGAATGTAGCAATTTCGCGAGCAATCAGGCACGGTATTTTAACCCTATTTTTATTCTCAGGTTCCCACTTCCCGGTGGGCGCCCATGGGCGGAGGTATTACCTTATGAACGATCTCGCGAACAGTCTCCCACGAATCCCGCACAAGGGGCTCCAGTTCCGCGGGGCTGACCCAGCGAACTGCTTCGATGCCTTCCTTTCGAAGGGGAACAAGCTCCTCGTCTCCGGACGCCACCATCGTATACCAGCGGACTTCTTTCAGCGCATCGGCATCGAGATACTGATCGAAATACCGATGCACAGTAACGCCGGCAAAGCCCACAATGGAAAGGGTGCGCACTCCGGTTTCCTCCGTCACCTCCCGGAGGGCGCAGCTCTCCGGCGTCTCATCTTTTTCCTGGTGTCCCTTGGGGAGGTCCCATTTCCCAAAACGAAAGATCATGAGCAGCTCTTGCCGGTGGTTGAAGACCAACCCGCCGGCCGCTGGAATTCTTTTCATATCGCTATCAGCTTTTGTCATGCGTTTTCGTGAATGTCGAACCGGTAGCCGCGACCGTGAACGGTTTTGATATAGTCGCGGCAGCCCGCGCCAGAAAGCTTCCTTTTGAGGTTCTTGACGTGAGCATAGACGAGGTCGTCGTTGCCCCGGCAACCGACACCCTTTGCCGGAGATCGGCATCGTCATCAATGAGCAACAATTTCATATCGGTGGTATGCCAGGATGTTCGGTGGAAGCCGGACGAGGGTTGCGCAGTGCCGCAAGTCGGTCCAGTTTGTGCTGCATCTCCCCAACCCGTTCGTCTAATGTTTCCTGGTAGTGACTGTGCAACGTACGCGCCTCTTCCAGCAGGGTGTCCAGCTCCTCCACCAGGTCGATCACCCTTTTGTTGAGCGCGAAGCTGAATTTCCGCGCGGATTCCTGTATCCGATAATCGAGGTTGTACATACACGCGGCGGAATTGCGCAGGATGATCTCCTGGAACCAGGCCAGCAGCCGCTCCCCCCTTCGCCGGGCACGCGCGCTGGCGGACAGGAGGCGGAAAAAGAAGGGGTCTTTGACGGGCAGGTTACCGCCGTCAAAACTTTGATACAGCGGAGCATAGACATCGAGGTCGAATTTTTCCGCGATGATCTCGAAGTCGATGCGCATCACCGTAGAGAGCTGTTCGGTGACGGCATGCAGGAAACTGCCCGGCTGGCGGGCCTGTTCGCGCAGCATGGCATCGAAATGTTCTTTCACGGTCGTTTCAAGGGTAAGCCGTCGTTCTTCCAGCCTGTCCGCGATCCGCTGTGCAAGCTGGCGGCTTTTCTGAACCTGGTCGGGGGGCCGGGCCGCCAATTCCGTGATCTGGTCCGGGAGGTCTTTCCTGAGCTGATCCGCCGCCTCTTGCAGGGATTCCCTTATCTCCTGGGTCAACCGCTGGGTTTGGCCCCGGAGGATACTCTCAAAATCCCCCTTCTGCGCATGAAGCATGACCGGGATACCTCTGAGCCGGCGCTGTTTATCCTCCAGCTCGACCGCAGGAACCCGCAGCGCTTCCAGGCGAAGCTCAAAAAGATGTTGCAATTGCCGGATGAGCCGGTCGGTGCGCCGCGCCAGGGTTTGCTGGAATAGCGACCCATTGCCTGCTTCCAGAATGAACCGGATATGCTGCATGAGCGGTTCGATGCCGCTCATCCCATGGGCACCGGACTGGTATTGCCTCGCGGATACGGGCAGGATATTGATGGTAGCGGGATCGAGCCCGACCTGGTTGACGAGGATCTTCTTGTCATGAGCGATCAACTGGCGAAGATCGGATTCGGCCAGCAGGTCTGTTTTGTTGAGCACGAACAGAATGGTCGGGACGCTGTCTTTAAGCGTCTTCAGGAAATCGATGTCCGCCTGGGAGATCGGAAGGTCGGCGCTGAGCACGAACAGCGCGGCGTCAACGCGGGGTATGAATTCGACCGTGGTGGCGGTATTGTGGGCATAGGCGGAGCCGATGCCAGGCGTATCAATGAGGGTAAGGGTTTTGAGCACCGGCAACACGCAGTCGAAGAGTCGGACGCCGGTTACATTCTTTTCGTTGCCGGGGTTCTCGTCCTCGCTGACAAAGCGGGTGATGTCGGAGACAGGCACCTCGGTGATCCGGCCATCCTGGAAGTACACCTGGGCAAAGGAGCGGTCCGGATGGTGCTCGAAGGAAGTAACGATAGCGGTCAGCGGCGTTACCCCGACCGGGGCCAGGGTACACCCCAGGATAGAATTCACCAGCGATGACTTACCTCGTTTGAAAAGGCCGAGGACGACGAGATTGACCTTACCCTGGCGGAGCTTGTCTTCCAAATTGTCGAGCTCGGAGAAAAAAGCTTCGTCGGCGGTGTCGGCGGCCAGTTCGCGTAATTGCTCAAGCAGGTATCGTGATTGAGATGACATCCATTGATTTTATTGGCCGGTTCGCAGGAAGCGATCATAAGCGTCCCCGAGCCCCTCGGCGTGCAAGCGCCGGATGACGGCTTCCGTATCGTAGGGTACAAAATGAAAATGCGCACCCAGGATGTCCGGGTCTTCGAGCCGGATATGCTGGTCGAATTCCAGCATCACATAACAAGCCTGGTTATCGCCGTGCTTCGGTTTTCCAACAGATCCTGCGTTGATGGCATGCCGGTACCGGGGCCGGTTCTCGGTTTCGGTTAACAGGACGCGGTGGAAGGGACGGTGGGTATGGCCCATCAGCAGGATGTCCGCCCCCGCGACGTCGAGTAGCCCGTTGAGGATCTCGTCGGTAGTCTCCGGTTGGATATAGTCGTTATTGCTGACAGGGCTGCCGTGCGTCAGCACGAGCCGGACCTGCTGAAAAGCGAAACGGTATTCCAGAGTGATCGTGGCCGGAAGGGCAGCCAGATAGGCACGGTTGGGCGCGGTGATGCGCCGGTTGGTCAGCCGGATGGATTCGAGCCCGAACCGATATTGCGCGTCGCCGGTGTAGGAAAAAGAAAAGTCGGCCCGGTTATGGCCGATGCCTTCATCGTGGTTGCCCTGGACGGTGAGGGTGTCGGTGAGCCGGATCAGGTCGATCACCTCGTTGTCCCATCCCGCGAAGTTGACCAGATCACCCAGGCACCAGATGGAATCGATATGCTGCCCGGCGATGTCCTCGAGGACCGCCTGGAGGGCGGGGAGGTTGGCGTGGATGTCGCTGATGATCGCAATTCTCATATCTGCTGTACAAAGTGGGTTAGTGTACAAAGGGTCATTTATTCTCCGATGATCAGGCGCCCGCCGTAATAGACGGCAAGCTCGCTGTGACGGATGGCCTTAACGGCCTTGTCGAGGTCATAGGGCATCTTGTAGAACCGCGTGCGAACGGCGTCGGGCTCTCTTTGAAGGTCCCGGGTTTGGTCCAGCTCAAGCAGCAGGTAACTGGAGCGCCAGTCGCCGTCCCTGGGCCTGCCGACAGAGCCGGGGTTGGCGATATGCCGATGGATAACCGGTGCAGGGCCTTCGCCTGGGAAAACATAGTGATAGGGAGTATGGCACTGGCCGCAAAGCAGCATATCGGTCCCGGCAATATCGAGGAACCCGATGTATCGCGCCTTCCCCTGATGCCGCATAATGTTATCATGAATATCGACCGGGCTACCGTGAACGAGAAGGATCGTGAACGGGCGGGAACCGGCGTGAGGAATATCCAGCCGGAGGGAGAACGGGAGGCTGGCCAGGAAGGCCTTGTTCTCCGCCGTAACGGTCCGGATCGTATAGTCGATGGCCTCCATCCCCCATTTACGTGCTTCCGGGAAGGTATAGGAGAATTTGAAATAGCGCCTGCCCTGCGCGATGCCTTCGTCGTGGTTGCCCTGGACGGTGGGGATCTTGCGTCGCTTCACCAACTCGACCACCTCGTTGTTCCACACGTTGAAGTTGACCAGGTCACCCAGGCAGTAGATAGCATCGGGGTGCTGGCCGTCGATGGCTGAAAGGGTGGCTTCGACCGCGGGAAGGTTGGCGTGAAGGTCGCTGATGATGGCGAGTGTCATATACCTAATTTTTAAGCATCCTGCTGAATTTTTGCCGGTAGGCGTCCATGCTCTGCCGGATGCACTCATACGCGCTCTCCCGGCCCAGCATATTGCCAACGCGGACCTTTTTTTTCTCCAGCGTCTTATAGCCCTCAAAGAAGTTCTGGAGCTCGGTCATATGGTGCTTCGGGATATGGTCCAACTCCGTGATATGCGCATAGGCAGGGTCGTTGGCAGCTACGGAGAGGATCTTGTCATCCGTGCCGTGCTCGTCTTCCATGTGCATGATCCCCACCACCCGGGCGTCCACCACGCAAAGGGGTTCAATGTCCTGGGAGCACATGACGAGGATGTCGAGCGGGTCCCCATCCTCGAACCAGGTGTGGGGAATGAGCCCATAATTCATGGGGTAGAACATCGCGCTGTAGAGCACCCGGTCGAGCCGCAGCAGACCGCTGTCTTTGTCCAGCTCGTATTTGGTGCGGGTCCCTTTTGGGATTTCGATAACGGCCTTGACCGTGACGGGGGCCTCCGTGCCGATGGAGATATGCCAGGGATGGGTTGTCGTAAGCATGAGTATTTATTTGTGATGAAAGGCGTTGATCCCCGCAAAACGGGCATCGTCACCCAGTTCTTCTTCGATGCGGAGCAGGCGGTTGAATTTGGCGACGCGTTCGCTTCGACACCCACTTCCGGTCTTGAGATGTCCCGCGCCGGTACCCACGGCCAGGTCGGCGATGGTAGTGTCTTCGGTCTCCCCGCTTCGGTGGGAGATAAAGCAGCTGTAGTTGCTGTCATAGGCCATGCGGATCGTCTCCAGCGTCTCGCTGACGGTACCGATCTGGTTGAGCTTGATCAGGATGGAGTTGGCGACGCCTTCCTTGATCCCGTCTTTGAGTATCTTCGGGTTGGTACAGAAAATGTCGTCTCCGACCAGCTCGACCTTGCCGCCGAGCCTTTCCGTGAGGAGCTTCCATCCGCTCCAGTCATTTTCGGCCATCCCGTCCTCGAGCAGGACGATGGGATATTGCCGGACCCAGCTGTCCCAGAGATCGAGCAGCTTGCCCGGTGTGATGGTTTGTCCGGAGGATTTGAAGAATTTGTACCGGCCTTCGTCCCACATCTCGCTGGTGGCGGGGTCGAGACAAAGCGAAATATCGTCCCCGGGCTTATAGCCGGCCTTGACAATGGCCTCGAGAATGACGTCCACCGCCTCCTCGTTGGATCGCAGGTTGGGCGCAAACCCGCCCTCATCTCCCACCCCGGTGAAGTAGCCCCTACCTTTCAGGATGCCTCTGAGCGAATGAAAGGTCTCCTCCCCCATCCGGATGGCTTCCTTGAAGCTGCGGGCATGATGAGGAGCAATCATAAACTCCTGGAAGTCGACATTGTTGTCGGCATGGCGCCCCCCATTAATAACGTTCATGCAGGGGACGGGCAGCGTGAAGGGCCGACCCAGGTCGAAAGCCTGGTACAGCGGAATGCCCCTGGCTTCCGCACCCGCCCGTGCAAAGGCCATCGAGACGGCCAGGATCGCATTGGCACCGAGCACGGACTTGTTGGGCGTGCCGTCCAAGAAGATAAGCACCTCGTCAAGGATTTGCTGCGAATCGATCTTTTTGCCCGTGAGACGGGCAGCGATGATGCCGTTGACATTCTCCACTGCCTTGCTGACGCCCTTGCCCTGGTAGCGTTCGGGATCGCCATCACGCAATTCCACGGCTTCCTTTTCGCCAGTGCTGGCACCGGATGGCACGATGGCGCTGGCTCTGACCGTCCGGTCTTTGTCCGTCGCCTTGAGCGTGATCTCTGCTTCAACGGTGGGATTCCCGCGTGAATCCAATACTTCCCTGGCGTGTAGTCTTTCGATGATCATGTTATTCATAGTTGTGTGTGATTGAAAAAATTTGTTTTGTGCTCAGCCTTTCGTTCATTAGCCGGCCCAATGGGTCGTAGTATTTTCCTTGATGAGGTCGATTTTCTTTTCGATCTGATATAGCCGGTACAACAGTAAGGCCAGAGCCTCCTCCGGACCGATCCCCTGGGTAAGCCACGGCTGGCGACCGAGCCATTGCAGAAAGTGCTGCTTGTCCGGCACGTCAATATGGTCAAAGTTACCGTTCATGGCTGGTTTCCGGCGGGTTGTTTTGGTGATAAATTGGAGCGGAAAGACAAAAGTCGGTAGCATTTTGGGGACAACTGCGAGATGCGGTTACACTAGACGGTCCCTGCCGAAAAATGGTGGAGAATCGGGTCATACCTACAGTATTTGATTAAAAAATAATCGTTGCTGTAGGCGTCATCGTCCTTCAGAAAGGCAGTTGATGAGGTGGCACGCCATCACCTTGAAGCATAAATTTACGACATCGGGCTCCAATGATAAAATTTCTTTACTTTGTTGTTTTTTGAGCCTTTTTCATGTTTGGCCGATCGACTGCGAATGCGCCGCGCTTCTTCCGCATGAGGTTGCTATTAAGGCTGCAATAGTTATAGGGGACCTCTCCATAGAAGCAGGCTTTATCATTTTCTTCAGCGGCTTGCGGGAACCAGGCGTAAGAGCAGGTAGCCGCTGAGGAAAGTGTCCGGCGCAAAGGCCATCGATCCGGAAACAGTACCTTAATCTTCAGACAATACCAAAAGGTCAGACCATTGGCCATAAAGACAATTTTCTATGACACTTCATTTCATCGATCCCCTTACGCAAGGTGAATTCCATTTACTTATCAACGAATCAAGCATTTCCCGGATGTTCTTTGAACACAACCGCAAAGATACCTCGCTAACCATCGCCTGGAACAATGGACCAAAGCAAGTGGCTGTCATCGATGAGATGCCCTGCGAATTTCCCGAACAAAGCATTTTGCCGCTGATGGCCAGCCAGTCTTTCCGGTTTGAGCTGCCTCAGCAGGTGATCGCCTGGCAATATAACCGCGACTTCTATTGCATCGTGGACCATGACAAAGAAGTCAGTTGCGTAGGCTTTCTTTTCTATGGGTTTTCCGGAATGATGTTCATTCACCTGCCTGAACAGGAACAGCGGAAGATCAACCAGCTTTTTCGCGTATTTATCGACGAATTCCAAACTGAGGACGCCATACAAAAGGACATGTTGCAAATGTTGCTGAAGCGCCTGATCATTATTCTGACCCGGTTGGCTAAAAAACAATATATCAGGGATCCGAACCTGCCGGATCATAAACTGGACATCATCAGGCATTATAATTTACTGGTGGAAAGTCACTATAAAGAGCAGCACCAGGTAAGTTTCTATGCAGATAAGCTGCATAAATCGCCTAAGACATTGGCAAACCTTTTCGCCTTGTACAATAGTAAGTCGCCATTGGCTGTCATCCAGGACCGGCTGATCATGGAAGCCAAGCGCCTATTGATCTATACCGACAAATCGGCCAAGGAGATCGCTTACGATCTGGGTTTTGAGGATGCAGCCTACTTCAGCAACTTCTTCAAGAAACACACCGGTCATCCGCCCATGGATTTCAGACGGTCCGATTCCGTCTTGGCCAGGCAATAATTACAATCCTTCGGGAACTTTCTTTAATCAGAGGCTGCTGACATTGACGGACCTTTATGTCATGAAATACATGATCATAGCCATCGGGATCTTTTTTTCCACACAGGTCGTGGCTCAAACCGGCCTGAAAGAAGGCGCAAAAGCCCCTGAATTCGTTGCCATGGACAATTCAGGGCAAAAGATCGACCTCAATAATATTCTCAAATCCCATAAGGCGGTAGTCCTGTTTTTCTACCGGGGACAGTGGTGTCCGTATTGCAACAGGTATATCCAACGCATGCAGGATTCCTTACAATTATTAATGGATAAGGGAGCCTATGTTATTGCCGTAACGCCGGAAACCCCTTCGAACATTGAGAAGACGATCGAAAAAACCCATGCCTCGTTTTCCATCGTACAAGATCGGAACTATCAGATCATGAAAGATTACCAGGTTAATTATACAGTAGATGACGTCCTGTTGTCCAGGTTAAATACGTATGGCGTCGATCTTGAAAAAAATAATGGCAATAAAGACCATGTGCTGCCGGTGCCGGCCACCTACATTATCGATCCGTCGGGCACAATAATCTTTGTCCATTTCAATAAGGATTACACCCAAAGGCCCTCCATAAAGACATTGCTGGGAAAGATATAATTTATGTTCTGTCAGCGCACGGCGGCGCGAAAGTCTGCCGTGGTATCGGGATATTCGTCCAGGTCAAAATAGTTAAACAATAAAAACAATGGAAACAAAATCTCTCGCGATTATGCCCTCTTTTGAAGGACAGGCAGAAGCATTGAAAGAGCAAATGAAGAATATGGCTCCTGCTGATATCCTGGCGGTGTTCTCAAAGGAAGCAGCCGATCTTGGTTTTTCAGACGTTGCAAAAAATGTGCTGAAACCGGGTAGTCACGCCCCCTTATTTACGCTGCCCAATGCCACCGGGGCTTTGATATCGCTTGCGGATGCGCTGACCAAAGGCAATGTAGTGCTCACTTTTTATAGAGGGGTATGGTGTCCTTATTGCAATCTGCAATTGAAGATTTACCAGGAAATACTCCCCCTGATAGAGGCGCTGGGAGCTTCTTTACTTGCCGTGTCACCGAATACCCCGGATCATTCCCTATCCATGAAGGAAAAACATGCCCTGGCATACGAAGTGCTCAGCGATTTCGATAATCAAGCTGCAAAACAATATAAAATCGTCTTCAGCCAGTCCGATGCCGTGGCAGAAGTGGGCAAAAAGGTCGGAGCGGATATTGCCGCTTTTAACGGGACAGCCAAACGTGAAATACCGGTGCCCGCTACCTTTATAATTGACCGCCAGGGAACCATTCGGTTCGTTTTTGCCAATGGAGACTACACAAAAAGGGTGGAGCCTAAGGCAGTTTTAGACGCTTTAGCTACGCTGAAATAAGGGAGTTCAAAAAAACAGCATTATGAAAGCATGGGATCTGAAGGGAAAAACGGCGCTGGTGACCGGCGGTTCCCGCGGAATTGGTAAGGCCATTGTCACCGAGTTACTTGCGCTCGGCGCAGAGGTCGTCTTCACTGCCAGGGGGTCGGGTGAAGTCGTCGCCGTGGAACAAGAACTTAAGGCGCTTTATTCGGGTGTATCCGGTCTCGCCGCCGATGTCTCCGACGCAGCTCATAGGAAACAGATGTTTGAATGTGCGGAGAAAAAGTGGGGCAGATTGGACATACTGGTCAACAACGCGGGAATCAACATTAGAAAAGCGTCTAATGAATATTCTTCTAATGAATACATGAAGGTGCTTGATATCAATTTACTGGCGCCTTTTGAATTATGCAGAACACTTTTTCCCCTCCTGGTGAAAGGCAAGGGGGCGTCGGTAATAAATGTTTCTTCTGTCGCCGGTTCTTTTGACGTACAGACAGGCGCCCCATATGGCATGTCAAAAGCCGGACTGATCCAGCTAAGCAGGAACCTTGCGAGTGAATGGGCTTCTGAAGGCATCCGGGTCAATACCGTTTCTCCCTGGTTCACCGAGACCCCTCTCACGGGCGGCCTGCTCTCGAATCCGGACCGGCTGCACGCCATCACCTCCAGGACCCCCCTCCGCCGGATAGCACGAAGCGAAGAAATGGCGGCAGCCGTTGCCTTTCTGGCAATGGATAAATCGTCCTATATTACCGGTCATAATTTAAGCGTAGACGGAGGTGCCACCATCCGGCTATTGTAAAGATACCCGGCTTAGACAATACCCGGTGTAACAGGAAATTACAAAAAAAAGTAAAAAACCATGGAAAAATTAGCACTACTGGCAAGATTGGAAACCAAGCCAGGAAAAGAACAGGAAGTTTCGGAATTTATCAAAAGCGCTCTGGCTCTTGCTCGCAACGAGCCCGAAACTATTCGTTGGTATGCCCTGCAACTGGGCCCTTCCACCTTCGGCATCTTTGATACTTTTGGCAGTGAGACAGGCAGGCAGGCCCATCTGCAGGGACCTATCGCCCAAGCACTAATGGCCAAGGCTGATGAACTGCTGGCGTCGCCTCCCCGGATCGAACAAGTTACGCTTCTGGCAGTAAAATGACGGGGAAGGAATTTACAATTTAAGGAACGCTATGGTCACCGTGTTGCCCGGTTCCCCGATCCGAAGAAAATAATACCCTGCCTTTAGACCGGATGTGTTCATCCCTACTAAGGAATTGCTGGTATTGGGTGCCTGATCCAGTAAAACCCTGCCGGTCACGTCGAGAACCTGCAGCCGGCTTATTATAAGCCCGCCGCTGTTGATCAGGGTCAGCTCGTCAGGGACGGGATTGGCCTGCAGGCGGACGCCGGTGGCGGCACTCGAAATGGTCAGCTCGAGGATCGAAGTCCACGAAGCGTTGCCGCCCGCATCAATCCCTTCGATCCGATATTCATTTTCTCCGTTGGCCGGATGAGTATCGGTGAACGTATAGTCGGTACTGCCGCTTGTGGCCGCCGTGCCGTCGGCGGCAGCCACTTCCCCGATGTTGGAAAAAAGGCCGCCGGGAGTGGACCGTTGGATCTCAAAGCGGGCATCGTCGGAAGAATTTTCAGTTGTCCATTCGAGATACGCCACTCCCGCCTTGACCTGGCCGGTGAATGATCCCCAATGGATGGGGAGCGCGATACCGCTATAAAAACTATAGAGGTTTGACACCTGAGCGGCGGTCAGCGTGCTGTTGTAGGCAATGATATCGTCAAGGCTGCCCGTAAAAACTCCCGTGGCCACGCATGGATTTCTCCCCAGGCCGATCAGAGGCGGCGCGGTGCGCGCAGCCGTACTGGTTCCGGAGGTGGTAGCCACCTGGCTGCCGTCGACATACAAGGTGATCACCCCGGCGGCTTCGGCACGGGTAGCCGTGACGAAGTGCCAGGCGCCGTCATTGTAAGAAGCCGGAGAGATGATAGTGATATCCGGATTGCCGATCCCAAAGGCGATCTGCCCGCCATTGATCAATGCAGTACCCCAATCGCTCGTAGCGCCGCAAACCTCTGCGTCCACCAGCGCCGCGCCGCCATACCATTGGGTGCTGTTAGGTGCGGTCATCGTTGTCTTGACCCAGTACCCGATGCTGAAGTCATTGGCCAGCGCTGTCACCAGACCTGATGGAAGCGTGCCGGTCGAAGTTCCGGCGACAAACGCAGTCGCACTGTTGGCTGTGCCGAAACGGTTGGCGTCGTTGGAGGTGGACACCAGCGTCCCGTTGTATCCGTTACCGCTGACGTCATTGGCTGAATTGTTAAGGGGGTAAAGAGCTACGCTTCCGGCGGGCAACTGGGCAAGGGTGGCGACATGCCCTGCAAGCAAACAGAGGCAAAGCGCGATGGTGTGACGCATTTGTTTTGGTTTTGAGGTTGATCGAATATCCGGCCCGCTATCGGGCCCGCCAGCATAAGGGAACAGGAACGGGTAGGGACAAGTTGTTTGCCAGAGAGTACGTAAATATAGGTTAATTTCTGAGAATGCCGCGTTGATAGCGCCCGAAAGCCGCCACCCGCGCCGCCACATTCTCCCGGATATTCATCCAGAAAAGATTGTAATCGAAAATATGCAGATTGGCCATTCTTTTGAACCGCGCCGGCACATCCCCGACATACGATACCCACAGCAACTTCGACTCCGGCTCTATCCCCGCGCTCACCAGTCCGGGCCGGCTTTGATTAAAGGTCAGCATCGTTCCCAAATCCTTCTCCGGCGGCGCCCAACCGGTATCCGTCGTCCAGGTCAGCGGGTTGACGCAGATATACCTGCCCTTGGCGGCCCGGGCTGACGGCGGGGCCACTCCTTTCGCATAACTTCGCCAGCTGACCACACAGCCGGTAGCTGTCGGGCCGGTACACACCGGGATCGTCCGAAAGGCATTGGTGTCAACCTGGTATCCGATGATATAGGCTGCTACCAATTGTCTGGCAAGCGGCTTCCCGTCAAAAAATTCGTGCAACAAACGGATGGCATGCAGACTGCCCTGGCTATGCCCGGCGATAATGATAGGCCTCCCATGGTTGTCGTGATCCAGGTAGTAAAGAAAAGCATTCCTCAGGTCGGTATACGCCAGATCAAATGCCTGCTGCACCATCGCCTGATTGGTGCTGACAAACGCCTTCAAGTCGGCTTGCCGGTATCGCGGAGCAAATATCCGGCAGCTGCCGTTAAAGACGCTCGCCTGATAGAGGACCGGCTGCCGGTCCGTACGGCCGTTCAGCACGCTGTCATCGAGGTCGGCATTCCAGGGCGCCGCCACCATCTCGGCTACGATCCGGCCCCAATCCATCGAAGAAGGATCCAGGAAACTTGTATGATCACCCGGCCCGATATAGGTGGTGGGATGAATATAAAATACATCTGCAAGGCTGTCCCGCTTTTCGCCATTCAAAAAAGCCGGCAAACTATCCGCCGGATTATGCTTATACGGCGAAGCCGCCCAGTAATATAAATTGGAATAATCCGGCGCGGGACCGGTATTGGGCGGCGCCGGCCCGTCGAACCTTCTGCCGAGGAACCGCCGGATAACCGAATCATCCTGCGCGTGCAAGGCCTGTATCAGCACAACTACGCAACCGGTTAAAAGGATCAATCGTCTCATGGTGAATGACGTCAATGCCCGAATTTCCGCTATTTTTTACTAATTGACCTTACTATTCGTCTTGACCTTACTATTCGTCAGCTCCCCGAAATAAGTGTAAGTCTTCCAGCTCCGGCCGATCGCCGGATGAAAAGGGCTCGGATGCACCTTGTTTTGGGTATGCCGATCCACCTGCCAGGGAGCAGCCAGCAGCTATAAAATAGTTATATTTG